>NZ_JAERQZ010000001.1:0-349440 GCF_016735515.1 Piscinibacter sp. HJYY11
CCCTTTATGAAGGGCAAGCCCTGGGTTCGCCATGATGAGCACTACCACGTTGACTTCAGTGTTCCTTGCAAGCCCAATGCGGCCTAACCCTTCCATCGAGAGGACCCGCCCCGGCAAGCCGGGTCGGGCCTCTCATGTCAAACGTTAGGCTTCAACGAGGAGTGCTCGCGTGGCGCTTGAATGGAGATACACCGAAGACTCGATTGACTGGGCCGAGCTATCGGCGCTCTACAAGGCTGCACCGCTAGGCGACAAGAAGCCCATGCATTTGCAGAAGGTCTTATCGAACAGCCTGTTCAAGTGCTTCGTCTATGAAGACTCCAAGCTAGTTGGTGCCGGAAGAGCGCTCGCAGACGGAGCCGACTGCTCGTACATCTGCGATATCGCCGTCATGCCAAGTCACCAAGGCAGTGGGCTTGGCAAGCAGATCGTGGCTCATCTTATCGAGGCCTCGCGTGGCCACAAGAAGATCATCTTGTACGCGGTTCCGGGCAAAGAGTCCTTCTATCGGAAGTTCGGCTTCTTGCGCATGAAGACGGCCATGGCCATATTCGAGAATCAGCAGCTAGAGGTGGAGCGAGGCTATCTCAGTGAAGCCTAACCCTTCCATCGAGAGGATCCGCCCCGGCAAGCGATCCTGCCTCAGATGCCAATGGGCATGAGACTCAGTCCAGCCGAACTGGAGTTGTACCAACGAACAGACGAAGTTCTGCACTACGTGTGGGATCCGGTCGGAGTGCCCAGTTTGCCGATGGCCAGGACGAATACCACGGCTTCCTGAAAATCGATTCAAGAGATGGAGAGAAGTCATGGGAGTGAAGGATCGAGATGAAAACTAAACTCGGTCCTCTATGGCTCGTCGGTTGGTCAACAGCGACGTCTCCCATGTCAAACGTCAGAACTCACCAACGCCTATGACTGACGATGAGTTTTCCAGCTTCCTGGACTCAGCAGTGGCTGAGCTACGAGTAAAGCAACAACAACTGACGGACGATCACGGCCTTGGAAAGTTCAGTCGGTGGTGGTTCGACCAAGAGACGGAGACCCTGGAGTTCTTCGACATCAAAGACGCGAAGGCTTTGGAAGCTTCGGTGATTGACATCGGTAGTTACGCGTCCGATTCCAATACGTGGAAATGGGCGTGGGCCAACGATTCCGTTCTTGAGCCTTTGCGGGAAAAAGCAAGCTCTCTGCGAGCCCTGGCAGATCTAACTGGAATGGAGATCTTTGCAAACGAGGATGCCTTTGAGATTGATGGCATGCCTATGGCCTGGGAGCTGGCAGCAATGAGCGTTCGTCACCTTGGAGCGCTCGGCGTCTATCGCGCGCCATCGTCTCAGAGTCCGCTTGCTTCATTCCTGGCAATCATGTCCGTTCGCAAGGCACAAGGTGAGGTCTAAGCCTTCTATCGCGAGGACCCGCCCCGGCAAGCCGGGTCGGGCCGCTCGTGTCAAACGCTAGCTGTCACGAGATCACCTTCGCTCCATGCTCAAGCTTCTCAGATCGCTGCTTCCGGGAAACTCCCGCGACACCGAGGCAGCAACGTCCCCAGCGGAAGTCAAACCTCCTGCAGAGATCGAGGCGCCCGGAGCCAACTCGTTCGACTTGCTGTCACACCTCTCAAACGAGGGCGGCTTTCCCATCCTAGATTGGGAGGCTGCTCTTGCATGGGTCAACTCCATCCCTACTGCGAAGGAGCGGGGTCTCGCCTTGTCCGATCTGGAACGTGCGTGGCTCCGGCATATGCAGGCAGCGCTCGGTCCCTCATACGACCTTCGGGAGACAGAAGAAGCCTTCCTCCTCTCAACCTTGGAGCCGAACGTTGCCAACGCCACCTTGGCCTATGTATCAAAGACGCTGAAACGGGTGGTTCGCGTTCTAGACGGGATCGCGAAGGTGCCTGAGTGGGGAAAAGACATCCTCATCGTGTTCGAAGACGACGAACCCTACTATCAGTACGTGGCCCACTACTACGCCGCAGATGGAGAGTTCGCTGCCAGCAGCGGCATGTTCATCAGCGCAGGCTGCGGCCACTTCGTCACAATCAAATCTGATCTAAGAACGATCGAGCCGGTTGTTGCACACGAGCTCACGCACGGCTGCGTGAGTCACCTGCCAATTCCCGCCTGGCTCAACGAGGGCCTCGCTGTGAGTACGGAGCATCGTCTAAGCCCACAGGGACCGCCGCCCTTCACACCGCAACAGATGCACGCGAAACACCTCGCGTTCTGGGGTAAGACGGAAATCCAGGAATTCTGGTCAGGCAAGTCATTCCTTCGCCCCGACGACGGAAACATGCTCTCCTACGATCTCGCACGTATCCTCGTTTCCCAGCTCAGCAAAGACTGGCAGGCGTTTCGCGTGTTCGTCCTCAATGCAGACCTAGCGGATGCAGGATCGGCATCTGCAAAGGAGCATCTGAAGCTGGACCTTGGCGCTGCCGTCAGCGCGATCCTGGAACGCGAACCACCGGGTAGCTATGCGCCTGGCCCGGCCGAATGGCATACAAGCCCAGAGCGGGGAGGGTTCTGACGTGAAGCGCTGTGTGCCCGCTAGCCCTTCCATCGAGACGACGCCCCTCGGCCAGCCGGGGAACGCCTCTGATGGCAAACGTGAGGCGCCGCATGTACGCATGCCCACATTGCGAAGCAGAGTCCTTCGGTTTTGCGGCCAAGTTGCTGTCTTCGCGTGTCTTCCCCGCAGCCGGCAAACAATGCGGGAGCTTGAGCTTCACGCCCGGCTCCGCCGGTAGTGCAACGCTGGTACTAAACACCCTGCTTCTCGCTGCCGCGGGTCTGGCTTCGGCCTATTGGCAGTCGCCTCTTCCGCTAGTCGCAGGCGCAGTATCGCAGTGGCCATATGGCTTGCCCGCGTGCATCTGCGGCGATCCTGGAGCCTGACTTCTCACGAGGTAGCTCAGGCACGTGTGGCCGAAGGTCTGGGCTGGTTTCTTGCCATCATCTTCAGCTTCGCGCAATGATCCATTTTGTTGCGGCGCCATACGAGGCTGTTCGAAAACCGGCGCCCAACCCTTCCGTCGAGAGGACGTCTCCCGGCAAGCCGGGCGCCGACTCTCATGTCAAACGTAAGGCGTCGCAAGCCGGGTGCCGCCTCTCCTGTCAAACGTGAGGTGCACTGGCAAGGCGCCGTGCACTACCGCGTGACGGTGACCAGCATGGCAAGGGTGTTCTGGACGCAGAAAGCTCGGACTGGCAGAGTCGCACTTGTGCTCCAACGTCACGCCTATGCTCGCCATCACGAACACAACCTCGGCCTGGCTGCTCATCGCCGCCTCTGGACTTCTGGAGATCGCCTTCTCCGTCAGCATGAAGCTTTCTGACGGCTATACAAAGCTGGTTCCTTCCCTCATCTCTATCGGAACTGCCATCCTGAGCGTTTGGCTCATGAGCCTCACGCTCAAGGTCATTCCAGTTGGTACGGCGTATGCGGTCTGGGCCGGCATTGGCGCTGCGGGTACGGCAGTCGTAGGCATGGTGCTCTTCCAAGAGCCCGCAGTACTCGCCCGTATTTGTTGCATCGGTCTGGTCATCGCTGGCATTGTCGGGTTGCAGCTTTTGGCTCCTGCCTGAATGGTGCGGCCCAACCCTTCCGTCAAGAGGACCCGCCCCGGCAGGCAGGGTCGGGCCTTTCATGTCAAACGTTAGGCGTCACGAGGAGGCGCATCATGAGTACGTTCAGCACGAAGATCCGGCCGCATGTTGATGCCGAGATAGTTGCTTCGCTAAACGCAGAGCGAACGGGCCAAACCGACAAGGCGTTCTCTCATCTGGAGAGAGCTCACGTCCTCGGCCAGGCATCGACGGCACACCACGTCAGAGTGCATTGGCACATGCTCATGTGGGCAGCCCGGCATCGGAAGCCAGGAGAGATTCTTGGACAGATTACGTCAGTCCATTCAAGCCGATGCCTGTCGAGCCCGAGCTCGCAGCAAGAATCGGAGAAGCTCGCTCATCGCAAAGATGACGCCCAACCCTTCCATCGAGAGGACGTCCAAGGGCTGTGCCCTTGCGCCGCCTCCCATGTCAAATTGTTTGGCCGCACAGGAGACTCATGGATTCGTCCTTCCTTGCCTTCTTGGTCATCTCTGCTGTCGTGATAGCCACGCCTGGCCCTGACACAGCATTGACAATACGCAACGTTGTCGCGGGCGGTAGACCCGCAGGGTTGGCCACCGCGCTCGGTGTGTCGGTGGGCCAACTCATCTGGGCCATTGCAACCAGTCTTGGCTTGGTTGCCGTTCTTCTGGCATCCGAGCCAATCTTTCATGCTCTACGTTTGGCCGGCGCAGCGTACCTTGTCTACTTGGGGGTGCAATCGCTTCGATCGGCTCTTTCCAAGTCCGCGTTCCCCAGCCTCAAACAGCAGGCACCCAGCACACTGTCACCTCGAAAGGCCTTCTTTCAGGGAATCCTCAACGACTTGGCCAATCCAAAGATGGCAGTGTTTTTTGCGAGTGTCTTGCCACAGTTCGCCCCGCAAGGCCAGGGAATGCTTTCCCACCTCATCCTTTTGGGCCTCGTCTTCTCGTTGCTCACGTTTGCATGGCTTGCCATCTATGTGTCCCTTGTCGCATTTGCCGGCGCATGGCTAAGCCACTCGAAGGTGCGGCGAGCCGTCGACGGAGTAGCCGGCTTCACCCTGGTAGGCATGGGCGTTCGGGTGGCCACCAGCGAGCGCTGACGCGGGTGCGGCCTAACCCTTCAATCGAGGACCCGCCCCGGCAAGCCGGGTGGGGCCTCTCATGTCAAAAGTTCGCGTGCTGGTTCGCCGCAGCCGCAACTGCTCAAAACCTCTAGCCACGAGCCCGGGCCATGATCTTCAGCCGAAGCTCTGACTCCAGAACGACAGCCACTTTTCTTCTCACGATTTGTCTTTCCAGGTTGGCCAAGTCCGGCGCTGTCTCGCAGCGCTGAGAAGATTTCTGTGGCAGGTCGATCGGAGCACCTCGCTTTGACGACGAGACATGCTTCAGAATTTTCGGCCGGTTGCTCATGGCAGTACTCAAAGAGTTCCTTTGAGTCTTACTGCCGGCTGTTTCAACGGTGCTTCAGATGCCAATTTCCTCGTTTCATTCGTTTCCGTGTGCATTCCCGACTGCTGGCGCGCCTCAGTGCATTGCAGTGCTGCTGCAGCGCTCTGACCACTCCATCGAGAGGACGCGTCCCTGCACGCCGGATCGGGCGCCTCTTGTCCAACATTAGGCGCCCTGAAGCTTGAAGCTGAGCCCGGGGGTTGCCGGAAGTACTGCAACCGGGGTGCTCGGCGAGTTCGTCGCTCAGCTTCTTCGAGGTCGGATTGAGGAAAGCCGCATGGGTTACTCTGCGCACTCACTACTGGAGAAGTGATGATCATCAAAGCCCAGCGCAACCGCGCGCGACGTCATGTCCTGCGAGATAACGTTCACCGTGCGAAACGCGCGGTAAAGGCAGGACTGCCGGGAGCGAAGGAGCGTCTGAAGGCGCACCTCGCCGCACGATTGGCATACGCCGAAACAGGGAAGTAGGCGTGAGGCGGCTGCTGGTGATGGTGATGTCAGCACTCCTGGCAAAGCCGTCAGGCCGCCTCTCGGCCGGAGCGCCTAACCCTCCCATCGAGAGGACGTCGCCCGGCAAGCCGGGCGCGGCCTCTCATGTCAAACGGTAGGCCGCATTTGGATCGATGCTTCGATACGCATTCCTTCGCGTTGCCTCCCTCAGAGGGCTATCGGGACAAGCGGTAGGCGCGAGAGCCGGTGCTGCGGCTTGGTCAGCAACGGGCGGATCGAAAACAGCATCAAGCTGCCAGAAAGCGAAAAGAAATGCGTGAATTCGCAGTCGCCGAGGTGGCTAACCCGTCCATCACGTTGACCAGCCGCGGCAGGCCAGGGCTGGGCTCATTGGTCACGTCGGAGAGAATTTGAGCGGCATGCCAATCACACCATTTCACTTCGGGCCTGGAGCGCTTCTGCATGCGGTGGCTCCGAAGCATGTGAGCTTCCTGTCTTTCTGCGCAGCCAATGTGCTCATTGATCTGGAGTCGCTCTACAACCTCATCCACCAGCGGCATCCGGTACATGCGTTCTTCCACACGTATGTGGGTGCGACGCTGGTCGTCGTCGCAGCCGTCCTGCTGTTCTTGGGCCTGCGCGCGTTCGCATCGCGCTACTGGTTTCCCAATCTGTTTCGCTGGCGGGAACTCAGTTCAAAGCAAGTCGGTATTGGTGCTGCGCTGGGTGCGTACTCGCACGTGGTGCTAGACAGCGCCATGCACAGCGACATGCGGCCACTTTCGCCCTTTGCGCTCGGCAATTTGCTGCTTGGCGTCGTTCCCCTGAGCACGCTCCACCTGGCCTGTCTGGTCCTTGGCGCCGTTGGCGGTGTCGTGGTGGCAGTCAGATGGTTCGTCAACGGCGGTGAGAATGCGCTCTAGCCCTTCCATCGAGAGGACCCGTTGCGGCGAGCCGGGTCGCCTTTCATGTCAAACGTTGGCCGCCACAAGCGAGTAGTCAGAAGATGCAAATGCGGGACTACGTTCTCTTCTCGTTTTTCTTGCTGCCGACAGTCTGCCTGTCAGTTGAGCAACAGCCCAACGCAGACAGGCATTTCACGGACCTGTGCACCAAGGCGGTCGATGAGCTGTACTCCGATCCGGAGATCGAACCACTTTTCCCGTCTGTTCCAGATGCCGTTTCGACGACGTGCAAGTGCGTCCACTCTCGGGTTTCAGCGGATGTTCAGTTGCTCTCCACATTCCAGCGTCTGAATGGGGGTGGCCTCACACAGGCGGAGTCAAAGAAGTTGAACGCCTATGTGTTTGGTCGATTTCTTGTCGGTGCCTTGTCCTGCATGGCCAATGACATTGACCGCGCCACCAAGGGAATTGGTCCCCGAGGTGTCGGCTAATCCTTCCATCGCGAGGGGCTGCCCGGCAAGCCGGGTGAGGCTTCTCATGTCGCACGTTAGGCGGTCGAGGAGAGCAGGTGGGCGTTGAAATCGAACGAAAATTCTTGGTTGTAGGCTCCGCACGGCGCCAAGGCGGCGGCATTCGCTTCAGTCAGGGCTACCTCAACCGGGCCAAAGACCGAACCGTGCGCGTTCGGATTGCGGGAGAGCAGGCCTACCTGACGATCAAAGGTCGGAATGAAGGTGCTTCAAGGAGCGAGTTCGAGTACGAGATTCCCCTCGCCGATGGCCAAGAACTCCTGCTGCTCTGCGAGCGTCCTCTGATCGAGAAGATTCGCAGGGTCGTCCGGCACGAGCAAAGCACCTGGGAAGTCGATGAGTTCCTGGGGGAGAACGCTGGTCTCGTCGTTGCAGAGATTGAGTTGCAGTCGGAGGAGCAGTCGTTTTCGCGTCCGGAGTGGCTTGGAGAAGAGGTCACTCACGACGCGCGCTATTTCAACTCCAGTCTGTCTAAGCACCCCTTTGGCCGTTGGCATGCGAAGCCGGCCGACTGACCCAAGTGGCTTTGGCGCTGCTGATCGCGGCGATCTGTGGCCGCTGTTCGATCAGCGAATCACGCTAGCCACGTCCCGGGAGCGCCGTCGTTGCTTGCGCTGGCCGGTGTTAGCTTGTCGTTTGGCGAGCGTCATGCGCCTGCTTCTCGCGGTTGCGTTCTTCAGCTGGATCCTTCTGCAAGTGCGGCAGTCGAAACACGCTGGCGGGATGTTGTCCCAGACTACGCATCGGCATCGATCGAGCTCATGAATAGGCTCATGGAGTTCTTCTCTGAAGTAGAACTGCCTACCCTTCCTCCGAGAGGTCCAGCCTTGGCAACCCGGATCGGGCCCCTGATGTCATACATTGAACGCCGCTGAAATGCATTGGCTCAGGTTGGCGAAGCATCTTTGGGCCCTTCCGTGCTCCCTGGTCGGGCTTCTATTGGCGGTCGTGCTGCTTGCCATGGGTGGCAAGGCAAAGTATTCGGCGGGCGCCCTGGAGGTCACCTATCGCCGGTGCCCAGCGGACTGCGGCAGGCTCGCAAGCAGCCTGTCGTTTCGTGGCATCGTCCTTGGCCATGTCATCCTCGCTGTCACGGAGGAAGAGCTTGTTCGCATCGGACCGCACGAGCGAGTGCACGTCGAGCAGTATGAGCGCTGGGGTCCCTTCTTCTTTCTCGCGTATGGAGCGTCAAGCCTCTGGCAGTTGCTCCAGGCTCGAGATCCCTACTGGGACAACCACTTTGAGGTCCAGGCTCGACAGCGAAGTGCGGAGGTTCATCGGCAGAGCGGCGGCGCCTGATCCTTCGGTCGAGAGGTCGTCACCAGGGGCGCGCGCTGGCGCCGCCTCTCGTGTCAAACGGTAGGCATCACTGGCAGCAGAATACGAGGCTGCATCTCATTCGAATGGCGAGGTAATTCATGAAGACCTACTCCGGTGGCTGCCTCTGCGGGGAGATTCGCTATGAAGTCACGGCCGATCCCGGCCCTTCGCGAATCTGCTGGTGTCGAGACTGTCAACGCATCGCATCCAATGGGACCGCGAATGTCGTGTTTCCAAGTGCGGCACTCAAAGTGACTGGCACGACGGGTCAACATGAGAAGACTGCTGACAGCGGAAACACGGTGACCCGCCGCTTCTGTCCCAAGTGCGGCACCCAGCTGTTCTCTGATTCGACCGGTCGCCAGGGCTTGACCGTCGTTCGTTTGGGCACACTCGATGACCCGTCGTCCATCAAGCCGACAGCCACCATCTGGAGCGCCAGCGCGCCGAGCTGGGCCTGCATCGACGGGGCGCTGGAGGTCTTCAAAGGTCCACCGCCTTCCGTGCCCCACAAAAAGTGATGCCAGTCCGAGCACCAAGAGGACCAGTCGCGGCGATCCGGGCACGGTCTCTCATGTCGAATGTCGGGCCGCCTCAAAGAATCTCGGACCCTTCTGCCAGCTGCGACGAACGGCTTCATTGCAGTCACACGGAAGTGCCTGAGGTTTCCGTGGACCAAGGGTGGTTTGTGCACCTTGGCTTGGCGGTGGCCGCAATCTCGCGGCGCGTCCGAGGCCTTGTGCCTTCAGCCGGACCCAAGCCCTGAGGGACTTCAGCCGCGCACCCATCAGTAGCTCACCGAACCTTGCTTTGGCATCCTGTGCGGGCCGCACGGGCAAGAGCCGCCACCTTTTGCTTGACGAGAATAGCGACCCCGTGAACACGTACGCTCAGGATGCGGCCTGGCTCTTCCATCGACGGGGAGGGCGCCCGCCAAGCCAGGGCGCGCCATTCATGTCATCTGTAGGACGCGCAGGCTCGTCACTGGAGGATCGCCATGTTCAAGAGTGTTGGAGGAGTTCAGATCAAGGAGAAGCACCGGGCCTCCTGTCATTGCGGTGCCGTCGTCCTGGAGCTCGATCTCCCTGACGGAATCGTCAATCCACTGCGATGCAACTGCTCGATGTGCCGTCGGAAAGGCGCCATCATGGGCTCAGTGGCGAGGTCTGGTCTCAGGGTCGTGCAAGGCGAGTCGTCGTTGAAGGAATACCAGTTCAACACGAAGGTCGCCCGTCACTACTTCTGTTCCAACTGCGGCGTCTACACACACCACCAGCGCCGCTCGAACCCGGATGAATGCGGCTACAACGTTGGGTGTCTTGAAGGCGTGGATCCCTTTGACCTGGAGCCTGTCCGCGTCAGTGATGGCGCCAACCACCTTCTTGATCGAAAGTCATGAGAGCAGGGCGGCTGTGGGTCATCATGCTGCCGCCGCAATTCGTCGAGAGCTCCCATGCCAGCATGACGCACAACCCTTCAATGGAGGGAACGTTCCCCGGCAAGCCGGGCCACGCGTGTCATCTCAATCGCTAGCCGGCGCAGCTGTGGACGGCGTTCTATTTCTTCTCTTCATCGTTCCCCTCGCATCGGTGTGGGTCAGCGTCGTCTACTTCTTTTCAGCTCCAAAGGATGCTGCGTCGGGTGACGTGCTGCTGGGCGCCCTGCCTGGGCTGGCCTTGGCATCCCTCACGACCCTGGGTCTGCTGACCACGGAAGGCAGGCCACTCCAACCGCAGGTTGGCGTTCCACTGTTCCTCGTCTCACTGGTCGTCCCGCCCATCCTGATGGCTCTCGCCATCAAGGTGTATCGCGGGAGCTGGCGAGTTCCTGTCCTTCAGACCATCAATGCCGCTTGCTACCTGGAGCTTCTTTGGGTCGCGTTCTTCACATTTCTTGGTCTTCGAGTGGGCCACTAGCGGTCCATGCCGTTTCCACCGGGAACTGGAAACCGGCTGTGTGAGACTTGGACGACCTGCTTCTCTTGGCTGGTTTCTTGTCACTTCTTCAGCTTCGCGCAAAGAACACCTTGCAGCCTGACGACTTCATTCGAGATAGCTCGGACAGCGGCGCGTTACGCTTCCGATCCAGACCACCGGTCCCGGCGAACCGGGCCTGACCTCCTATGTCGAACTGAGGCGCTGCGGGCGGGGCACTGCCTCACCACCACACGACCGCTGACAGAATGGACCAGATGTCACCGAACAATTTCGACCTTGAGCTGCAAGGGCTTCACGCCCGCTCCGTGGGCAGACTTCTTGCGACCGAAGTGTTTGACAAGGATGCTTTCGACGCGCTCAGATCCCACCTGTGCGAGAAGGCGGAGCTTCTCAAGTCGGAGCACGTCGTCTCGAAGCAAATCCTGGATTGCCTGCTTTCAGCGGTTCAGGTCATTCAAAGTCGCGCGGAATACCTGCCAGAGGCCAGGGATCATGTCGCCATGGCCGACGAGTTCTTCATGCTCCTCGGGCAAATCGTCATCGGAGAAGGCTGCAACGATCGCAGGCCCGGCGTTCCTCGTGTTCGGTAAAGCCGCACCAGGTGCTCCGAGGGGACGGGCCCCGGGGGAAGGTCCGGTCGGCTTGTCATGTCAAACCTGAAGCGGCAGGAAGATCGCTGAGATCCTGAAGGTGGCTGTTGAACTCGACGAACCCGACGTCTCTCCCAAGTGGGATGCCGACGTTGATGGAATGAGTTGTGCCACGTATCGTCTCCAGCATTGAGGCCGACCCTCCACGGCCAACGGCTCGAGCAAATGCAAAACTTCATTCTGAGACCGGGGCCGGCGCTGATGGCGCAGCGTTGGGTGAAAGATGGCGACGAGGACCTGAGCGAACGGGTCGATGTGTCGATGCGAGCGCATCAACACCTCTTCGAGACGGTCGAGCTGGACGCTTGCGTGACCTTGGCAGACGTTCTGGGTCTGCTGGCAAAGGACGCCACGCTGCGCCAGGTGTTTCATCGCGACTGGTCGGAAGAGATCTGTGCGGAGGCGCAGCTGGGCGCGTTTCCGCTTTCCAGCCGCGAGCCGTCATTGAACGAGCGGATGGAGTACCTTGAGCTGTACCAGCAATGGGGCTACGACAGCAGCCGGCGAACCTATCTCCCAACGCAGCGATTGCAGCTTCACGGACTCGGCGCCGAACTGGAAGACGATGCTCCTGCGTACGGCCGGAAGAAGGGCGAGCGGATTGCGTGGTCGATCTCGCTCACACCGGTGCGCGAGCTGTTGACGCTGCCGATTCGCGTCTGCCCGGGAGTGATTGTCGTTGAGGACGATGTGGACTCCCGGTCGTATGGACTGGAGATCGGTCGTGTGTTTCATCCCGACGTGACGTTGGGGCAGATCGTCGATGGGGTGCTGAATGAGCTCGGGTTTCATGGCGGGCCGGCCCAGCGAGACGCGCTCGCTGAAGAACTTGGGAGGAGGGCACAAGAAGCTACCGACGGGCCCGCTGAGCTCGTCAGCATCGACGACCTCTTCAAGGAGTCGGTGCAACCCGCCTGCGACGCCATGTTTGATGACCTGGGAGGGCGAACGTCGCGGGAGATCCAGAAGGCCATGCGACTCATCGCGGACGACGAGAACGCGGCAAACTGGTTCCACCGAACGTTTGACGGCGCGGTCGTGGTGAAAGCCCAATTCCGCAACCGAACTGGCAGGGAGTTCAGGAAGGCCTTCCGAGCAGCCAATCGATAGGACGCCTCGTCACCAGCATTCCCTCCATTGGGGGCTCACGCTCAGGAGGGTTGTCGACCCGGCATCATCTCCGCCATGATGCTCTCCACAACAGGGAGGGATCCATGACAGGGGTTGACGTTCAGGAAATCTCGCTCGATGACCAGTACCGACTGGCACTGGCGCACGATACGGTGAAGAAGCACTTTGCGGCGGCGATCGAGCACTTCGACGAAGAATTCGGGCCGGGTACCGTGCTGGAGAAACCGGAGTTGCTGGCGGTCTTCGTCCACGCAGCGGCCATGGAATCCTTGGCCTCTGCGATTGCGGGTGCGAACGCGAGGAAAGACACGTCGACACTCTAAGGTGCAGCAGAATGCGGACGCTCTGCGCGACCAGCTTCAGCACGGCCGGGCGGTGGCCATCCACTGTCGGGCCGGCATCGGACGCACGGGCGTGGTCGCCGGCAGTCTCCTCCATCTGCTTGGCATCCCCTGCAAGGACATCTTTCACCGGCTGAGTCGAAGCCGCGGCGTGTCGATGCCCGCGACAAGTTCCCAAGCCGACTGGGTCGAGCAGTTCTGGAAGGTGCGGCGTGGGTCCTGAGGGTTTCAACACGTCGACGCAGGTCGGAGAGCTGTCGCCTGTGAAGCACATCCTCTTCGATGCCGATGGAGTTCTCCAGCACGCCACCCAGCACTGGCAACCTGCGTTGCAGTCGGTCCTCGGCCTCAGCGATGAGGCACAGGCGAAGGCCGTCCTCGACGACATCTTCCAGGCCGAAACCGAGGTGCTCGAAACCGAGGGTGGTTTCGCAGAACGGCTGGAGCGCGTCCTGGCCAAGTGGAATCGACCAGGCCTTCTGTCGCAGACGCTGGATGTGATCCACGCGATCGAGGTCTTCGACGACGTGATGAGCACCGTGCAGGCCCTCCGCAGGCGAGGCGTGCGCTGCCACGTCGCAAGCAATCAGCAATGCGCGCGAGCCGAGGTGGGATTGGCTCGACGCAAGCATGTGAACCTGTCGCGTCTTCAAGAGCATGCCCGCACCCACGGTGGCGAGTGCCTCACCGAGGCGTACATCACCAGCCGCACCTACTACCGGTTCCGGTGTGCCGAGGGCCATGAGTGGGAGGCGCGCGCCGGCAATGTTCTTCAGGGAGGGTGGTGCGCTACATGCCGAGCCGCAGAGCGGGTCGGCAAACGTTAGCGCGCATCAAATGACTATCGAGTCGCCCTATCACGTCAAGTACGGAAGCCTCGAGCTGTTCCTAGGCAGCATCACGCAGCGGGAAGCCGATCCCACGTACTCGTTGCTAAAGACGCATCTGGTCTTCGAAGAAGTGCTGCGGGACTACATACAAAGTCGTCTGCCGCATCCACAAGCACTTGATGGCGCTCGCCTCACGTTCGCGCAGCGCCTAGCAGTCGCTCGGGCGATTTCAACCCATGTATCTCCGGACAATTGGCATTGGGTCGCAATCGCAGATCTGAACAAACTACGAAACCTGCTTGCACACAATCTTCAACCCGCCGAGCTGCGAGGCAAGATCGAAAGCTACACAGAGTCAGTTATCGGCAAGCTCGGTGTGTCTTTGCCAGAACCTAAGCAGCGTGAAGAAGGGATCGAACTGCCAGAAGAAGAGATTCCACGCTACTCTGCGTTCGACATGGCAAACGCAGCACTCTTTACGTACTCATGTTCCTTGCTTGGCTTAGTCTCAGCAGACCTTATTGCAAGAGAACAGCGTCGAGAAGGTGAGCTACGGAGCAATGCAGTGGAGCCGCCGAAAGATGCGCGCTAACCCTTCCATCGAGAGGACGTCACAAGGGCTACGCCCTTGCGCCGCCTCTCATGTCAAACGTTAGGCGTCCCAGAAATGATTCATCGCCGCACCCTCCTGCTTTCGATTGGTCTGCTGCCTGGCTACCTCGTAGGGGCTCAGCCGTCTTCATTGCTCGCTCAGGGAAGTCAGATACTGCAGGACGTGACAGGTCAGCCCGTTCGCGAGTTCTCTACCCAAGACTTTGGGCGAGGGGTGTATTCGGACGGGCCATCCGTTCTAGTCCCTGAGAAGCAAGCGGAGCGCCTACTCAATCTAGTCAGAACCAAGCTTCCAGCAGGGCTAGTGGCCTTCGTCGGCGTAACCAACAGCCATGCAACGCCAAAGCCGAACGGGGTCGAGCTTGTCGTGGCAGCCGGGAAAGACCAGTTCGACATCCTTCGCGTCGCAGCTACAGATGGGGTGAACCATGGGCTAAGTACCGAAGATTTCATCAAGGAGCTTGTGAGGTGGAACGATGAGTTCGGAATCGACATTTGGCAAGCTGAAACCGATGTTGTCCAACTGAGACCCAAGACACTGCCAAAGAACCTTCGTGCGTTCGCCAACCGCGTGTACAAGTTCTGCCCAGACATCGTTGACCAAGGTACCGGTGACGTTAGGAAGCTAGAGAAGTTGATTGCGCAAGAGAAGGCGGTGCTTCTGTGGTGAGATTGAGCGCGACGCCTAACCCTTCCATCGAGAGGACGTCGCCCGGCAAGCCGGGCGCCGCCTCTCATCTCAAACGTTAGGCGCCGTAAGGGAGAGAAAGCGCTATGGCAAAGGCACCTGAAGACACAAAGCCAGAAAGCTGGCAACGGTTCTTCGCTGTAACGGCGAATAACCAAGCATGGGACGTGGCAGAGCTGCCAAGCGCTCAAGTCGACAAGCTTGCGCTTCTTAACGCTGCGCACGCTTCAGCTTGGCACTGGCAAGCCGCCGGAAACGAACTGAACCACAAACGCGCACTCATGCTCCTGTCTCAGGCGCATGCTGTGGCTGGACTTGGACAATCTGCGTTGCTCTTCGCAGAGGAAATGCGAGCCTACTTTCTGGGTGAGCCCTCCACGCCCGATTGGGAGGTCGCCCTCACTCATGCGATCCATGCCAATGCTGCGCACGCCGCCGGCAAGCGTGAGCATCACCAAAGCTCCTATGCCTTGGCTCAGAGCGCTATGGCTGCAATCGCCGATCCAGAAGACAAAGCCATTGTTGTTCGGCTCTTCGAGCAGGTTCCGCGGCCATGAGGCAGTTCGCGGCGCCTAACCCTTCCATCGAGAGGACCCGCCCCGGCAAGCCGGGTCGAGCCTCTCATATCAAACGTTAGGCCGCGGAATGAAGCTGTCCTCATTGCAGATTGAGCCCGAGCCACTTACAGCGTTGACCGTCGAGGCTGGCAAGTTGCTCGCGGCCGGCAAGTTCTCAGACCTTGCTGAAAGACTGGGGTATGCAGTTGCGCTGGGGCGAAATCCGGCCACGGCGATTCAAGAAGATCTCAGATCGAGCCTTGCTGAGCTAGGAGACACGCAACTCGACTACGGCGCAGAGCCAGCAACACGGGTCAAGTACTTCAAACCAAACGACAACAATCTCTACGCCGTAGTTGAGTGCGTGTTGGCCACCACAGGCGGACACGGTGTTCTCATCGAGTTGGTTGTCTTCGGAGGAGGAAATGAATTTCATGCAACTCTTGAGCAAGTCAGCGCTGCGGCCTAACCCTTCCATCGAGAGGACGTCGCCCGGCAAGCCGGGCGTCGCCTCTCATGTCAAACGTTAGGCGTCACTAAGCATGAGCATTGCGCTCCAGTTGATCGCCAGTCTCGGGCTGCTAGTCGGCGTGTCGGCAGCAATCCTTTGGCTTGTCGAGGCAGTTTCGAAACGCATAGGCGAACGGAACACCTGGCTCCTATTCCTGGTAGCAACCCCTTCTGCGATCAGCCTGACTGCCACGCTGCTTAACTGGGAGAAGCTAGTTTGGTGGGAACGGCTCGTTTACCCTCTATCGGGACCTCTCGCAGCAGCGGCGCTTCTCTTTGTCGGCTTCGCAGCATTGAACCCCATAGATGCTGTGCTCTTGCTATGCACGCTCATTCGTTCAGGTTGGCGTGTTCTCGTGCAGCGAATCACAGGGCGGCAAAGTGACGCCTAGCCCTTCCATCGAGAGGACCCGCCCCGGCAAGCCGGGTCGGGCCTCTTATGTCTAACGTTAGGCCGCGTTTAGTTCGATGCTTCGATACGCTTTCCTTCTCTTTGCCACGCTCAGCGGGCTATCGGTTCAAGCGGTAGGCGCGCAGAGCCAGTGCTACGGCACAGTCAGCAACGGGCGCATCGAAAACAGCGTCAAGTTGCCAGGGAGCGGAAAAAACTTCAGCGCCTACAGCTCTCTAGGTACAACCGCCGGTCGAACTCACGTTCACTCCAAGGTCGCGGAGATCATCGTTACCGCGTATGGAGAGTTGGCGAAGAACCAGCCTTCAACTGTCTATGTGTACGGAGAAACCGGTTGGCCTGCCGGTGGTCGCCTGCGACCGCACCGAACTCACCAGAACGGCCTCTCTGTAGATTTCTTCGTCCCAGTTCGCAACGCTAAGGGGAAGTCAGTCCCACTGCCGGCAGGCGTCACGAACAAGTTGGGCTATGACATTGAGTTCGATCAAGCTGGCAAATACAACGAATACACGATCGACTTTCCTGCGCTAGCAGAGCACCTGTACCAACTACAACGGGTGGCCCAAGCGAGGGGCGTGGGCATCTCGCTGGTCATCCTTGATTCAGCTTACCTTCCGAAGCTGTTCGCTACGGCGCGCGGTCCGCATCTTCAGAAGACACTCCCCTTCATGAAGGGCAAGCCCTGGGTTCGCCATGATGAGCACTACCACGTTGACTTCAGTGTTCCGTGCAAGCCCAATGCGGCTTAACCCTTCCATCGAGAGGACGTCACCTGGCAAGCCGGGCGCCGCCTCTCATGTCAAACCGTTAGGCGTCACATGAACGTCATTCACTTCGGCACCGACTCCGAATACATCAAGCTAACGCTTCCTGGCTCCTACTCAAGAGAAGGTTGGGCACAGGCAAGCGTCGAAATTGCAGTGCATTGCTTTCGTGGAGAGATCAGCCCTTGGGTCGAGACAGTTGATTTCGAACTCTTCACCAAGCAACTGCGAAGCCTATATGAGTCACTGCAAGGCGAAGCCGAGTTCACACCCATTGAGCAGCAATTCACCATGAAGCTCGTCGCCAATACAGGCGGCCATATTCAAATCACCGGAGAAGCGTGGTCACTTGCGACCTACGAAAACAGGCTGTCTTTCGTGCTAGAGCTTGACCAGTCGTACCTCTTAGCTCCGCTGAGAGTCCTAGAAGGTTTGGTAGTACGGGGTGTGCCAGGTGCCGCCTCTCATGTCAAACGCTAGGCGCCAGAAGTCCAAAATGCGCAAGCTCGCCACTACGATCGCACTTCTCCTATGCGGCCACCTCGCTCACGCAGTTGAACTCACAGTCGTCACAGCAGGTGGCTACGTCCGGTTCAACGTGCCAGACGATTGGCAGGTGCTCAAAGCCCAAACGAAACCACCGGTCGCAGCCATCGTTTTCCAGATAGCCAATCCCGCTGATAGCGGAACGCCTCATTCCACGAACGTCATAGTCTCCCTGTTTGCCATGGATACCGAGCAAGGAAAAGCTGCCATGTCAGAGGTTGGCAAGCAATACGGCCCCGCCGTACCGACCGTTCGCACTCAAGACGGCTGGACGACCCATTCGCAGACCACAGAGCAGCAAGGCGCCAGGTACAACGTTGTTGATGCAGTTCGCAAAGCAGCCGACGTGACTGTGTCAATACGCTTCGCTTGGCCAGCTCTTCCGAACAATCCCGCAAACTACGACAAGTCCATGATCGATGCAATGCAAGCCGTTCAAAGATCCGTCGTAGGAGGTTTTGGGGTGCCGCCTGCAAGGCTAGGCGAAGTAATTCGCCGCCCGACTCAATGACGCGTAACCATTCCATCGAGAGGACATGCCCCGGCAAGCCGGGGCATGCCTCTCATGTCAAACGTTAGACGGCGGAACCCACGCAGCGCAGCCCAAGGTGCTGCTCAAAGGCATCGAAGTCACGATCGCTGTGAAGCAGTTGATGACCACTGACGATGCACCTAGTGGCGAGCACCACATCAATGGTGCCTCGCACGGTCAAACCGAGATGGCGCAGCTTTCTGTAGTTCTTCGCTGCCTCCACGATCACATCTTCGCCACCAAGAACCACGAGATCCAAGCGGCCCAAAAGACGCCGAACTTCGTTGAACTCCTTGTCGAACTTGCACCCCTGGAGAACCTCCATGAATATGAGGTCACCAATTGCGAGCTCTTGGGAGTCAAGAAGTCCTTCAAGCAGGTCAGTCTGCGCCGTTGGTCGCCCTCTGAAGTAGTCGATCCAAACGCTCGAATCCACAAGAATCACTTGTCACGCCTCATGGCATCGAGATCACCTTCCCAGGTAATCTTGCCGCGCAGCTTCCTAATTTCAGCTTGCTGCTTAAGCCGAAGCAAAGTCTTCAATCCAAGCTCCACGGCTTCGCGCTTGGTGCGCAAGCCAGTGGCACGCAGGGTGTCAGCCATGAGCTTGTCGTCAATCACGATGTTGGTTCGCATGATGTGCATACTTTCATTTCGGCATACACACTATACTTTGGCCGCGCGGTTAGGGCAAGGCACACCGCCGTCTAACCCTTCCATCGAGAGGACGTCGCCCGGCAAGCCGGTGGCCGCCGCTCATATAAAACGTTAGCCCACTGAAATTACGAACGGAGAACGCGTCGTGGCGCCTACAAAACCAAAACCTCCCGCGCATGCGACTGCCGCTGACACCACGGAAGCCGTGGACAAGTTCATGGAGACTCTCGAGCACGCCCACAAGGATGAAGTTCAGGCGATCCGAGAGCTGATCTTGTCGGCAAGCCCCAGCGTCGCTGAAGGCATTAAATGGAACGCTCCAAGCTTCCGGACCACAGAGTACTTCGCGACGACGAACCTGCGAGAGAAGAATGGGATCGGAATCATTCTTCACCTCGGAGCGAAAGTCAGAGAAGTAGCGCCCGGAGGCATGCCGATCGGCGATGCCAAAGGTCTGTTGCGGTGGTTAGCAAAGGACAGGGCGACGATCGTGTTCAAAGACATGCACGATCTCGATGCCAAGAAGTTGGCCTTCGTGGATGTCGTCCGTAGCTGGATCGCATACGTCTGAAGGCAAGGAGGTATTTCTATCGTGAGCACGCAGCGGCCTAACCCTTCCACCGAGAGGACCCGCCCCGTCAAGCCGGGGCGGGCCTCTCATGTCAAACGTTAGGCCTGACCAATGCTGCCCGCCGATCGAAGGTACTACGCAAAGCTCCTGAAGAAGACTCGCGAGTTCACCGTACGAATGGATCAAAAGGGGTGGTGCGATCTCCACCACGAGCACTTCGACTGGGACGGTCGAGGTAACGCAAGCAGAGCCCATCGAATCAAGCATCTGAATGCGCTTCTTAGAGCCCTCAGAAGAGCGCGGGCCGAACTCGCAGCCTATGGTCAACCTCATCAAGTCTTCGCATACATAGATCTGGAGAACTCGGCAGACGATGCGCTGTACGTCCATACGCCGAATCCGAATGGAACAGAGTTCCCAAATCCAATCGAATCAGTATCCGTTCCAGTTCCAGCGCCGCCTCTTCTCGCCGCCAGAGTTGACACAAAGCAGTACGAAGTCCGCCGCTATAGCGGTCAAGGTGACGCCATCTACTATGTGGTTCCCCGGGTGGGCAGTGAGGCCTAACCCTTCCATCGAGAGAACTCGCCCCGGCAAGCCGGGTCGAGCCTCTCATGTCAAACGTTAGTTCTCTTCCTTCTCCGGCTCTTCTAGTTGCCTTGAGGTGATGACCGCGAAAGCGGTCATTTAAGAGTCAGGTCTCGCTGCGTTCCGGACGGTCATTCGCTGGACGTCAGCTTGCGACGGACCAGCTCATCTCGGTGCTGGCTAGTTCAACATGGACAAGGTAGGGGTGTGGCTTTGCGGCTCCTCCATCGTCTCACGGCGTTCTCTCCGTCAAGGTCTGCGCGCGCCGCTTCGCTGTGCGCTTGCGGCCTTCGGCCGTCTGGCGAACCTGGACGGATGCGCTGCGCCGTGAGGCGTCCGTCACGGGCAATTCCGCCCGCTTCAGGAGCTGACCATGGCGACCGATCGCAATGTTCCTCGCGGTTCTTCCGTCGAATCGACCTTCCTCCTCGTACGTGACACCGCCACGGACCAATGTCGACCTGCGCAGGCTGACGAGGTGCTGCTGGCGGCGGAGCGCTTGCTGCGGCTGGCGATCCACGATCGCAGCGTGATGGATGCGCCGCGCACGGTGCGCGACTTCCTGCGCGTGCGTCTCGGCACACTCGAGCATGAGGTGTTCTCTGTCATGCTGCTCGATGCGCAGAACCGGCTGATCGAGTACGTCGAACTGTTCCGGGGCACGGTGACGCAGACATCGGTCTATCCGAGGGAGGTGGTCCGCGAGGCGCTGGTGAAGAACGCGGCCGGCGTGATCCTGGTGCACAACCACCCATCGGGCCTGTCGCAACCGTCGCGCGCGGACGAGTGCCTGACCCAGACCCTGGTCAAGGCGCTGATGCTGATCGACGTGCGTGTGCTGGATCACCTGGTGGTGACGCCTGGGCAGGTGACGTCGTTCGCAGAGAGCGGCTTGCTCTAGGCAAAGGGGGCTTCGGCCTCCTTTCTTTGCATCTGAAGTGAGCCCCTGTCGGGCGTGGATCGTTGCAGCGCGTTGTGCGTGGCAGCGTGCGCCGGGGTGGACCTCGCAGTTTGTCAGCCGGTCGAGTCGAGGTGGGGAGCCGCCCTCATCGAGCCGGGCCGGGACACATGCCTGCGCTCCGTGCGGCGACGGTTTCCACCGTTGCTGTTGACAAGCTTGTGGAGCGCGGCGCGCTGATCGCGGGGAAACGAGCAAACGGGTGGGGCGAGTCAGATCGCCCGAGAAATGATCATCGTCGTGCGGGCCGCGCGCGGCGGCCTGAAGTGATCGGGCGGGCTCGACCCCCGCGCCAGGCGAGCTGGCACGGCGTTCGCGGGGCCGCCGGCCCTCAGGACACGGGGCGGTCCCTTCGCTGCATCCGATGCGCCAGCCAGGCTGTCACACCGTCTGCGGTCGTGGGGACCTCTGAAACGCCGAGGCAGCGAACGCCGGATCAGCCCACCGCGACCCCCCTTTCGCCCCCGTCTTGGGTGAGGGGACTGCAGGGGGGATCTTCATACGGTGGGCCGGGTGACCGGCTCACCGTCATCGCTGCTGAAGGAACCGAAAGGCCACCCCACCCCCCGCCCGCCCCAGGGCGGGTGCGAGGAAGTCCAACCGAAAGGATCAGTTTGAAGGGCCCGGGTCCTGGGTCCGGCTGGTGTCTTTCGTTCAAGGAGATTTCCATGGCCAATGTTCAAGTCATCCAACGCAATGCCCGCTTCGCCGGTCCCGTGCGCCTCGAATACGTCAGCGGGCGTGATGGGCAGGTCGCCAAGGGGGTCGTGACCGCCATCAGCAATGTGCGGTGGGGCAGTGGCGAGGCGCGCGAGGAGGAGACCACGGCGATTCAATGGACGCTGTGGGGCAGGCAGGCGGAGTCCGCTGCCGGGTACCTGGGCAAGGGCAGCCGCGTCAACATCGTCGGCCGCGTGCGCAACAACAACTACGAAAAAGACGGCCAGATGGTCTACGGCATGACCTTCACCGTCGAGGACCTCGACTACCTGGACACGAAGGCCGAAGGCGAGGCGCGACGCGGCCGCGAGCAGTCGGGAAAATCGACGAACGGCCCGATGCACAGCGCGGGTGATGTGTCGGGGTCACGTCCGGTCGCCCCGAACCGCAAGGCCGCACGTCCTTCGTCCCGCTCGGTTGCACGTCCGCCGTCCGTCACGAACGTCGCCAAGCCGGACGCCCACACGGACGTTCCGTTCTGAGCCCGCGCTTCCCGATCACAACACGTTCCCATCCAGCGCAGCGGCGGCGTGCCGGTGACGGTGCCAGTCGCTTCGCCCAACCTCAGGAGGTTCCGCATGAACACCCACACCCGACTGGCGACCCGCTTCGCCGGCACCACGCGCAGCCTGCGCAGCGAGACAGTTCTGGACGAGCAGCAGATGCGCGCCGTGGCGCCGTCGATCTTCGCCGAGTGCAAGCACGTGAGCCGCTCCGAGCGATACACCTACATTCCGACCATCGACGTCCTGCGAGGGCTTCGCTGCGAAGGCTTCGAGCCTTTCATGGTGGCCCAGGGCAGGTGCCGCGCGCCAGGCAAGGAGGATTTCACCAAGCACCTGATCCGCCTGCGCCACGCGCGGGACGGAGATGGCGCGGCCCGCGCGCGCCCCGAGGCCCACGAGATCATCCTGATCAACAGCCATGACGGCGCGAGCTCTTACCAGATGCTCGCCGGTGTGCTGCGCTTCGTGTGCCTCAACAGCCTGGTGGTGGGCGACATCGCGCACGACATCCGGATCCCCCACAAGGGCAACATCCAGGGCGAGGTGATCGAAGGGGCGTTCCGTGTGCTGGAGGACTTCGAGACCATCGACGCGTCCACCGAAGGCATGAAGTCGGTCACGCTTCAATCCGCAGAGGAGCAGGCCTTCGCGCGTGCGGCGCTCGCGCTGCGCTATGCGCAGCATCCGGCGGGCGTGCCGGTGCCCATCACGGCCGAACAGCTTGTCGAGCCGCGTCGCATGGAAGACCGCGGGGCGAGCCTCTGGGACAGCTTCCAGCGCGTGCAGGAGAACTTGCTGCGCGGCGGTCTGCGCGGGCGCACCGTGCAGGGCCGGCGCATGCGCACCCGCGAGGTCGGGAGCATCGATCGTGGCGTGAGCCTGAACCGCGCGCTGTGGACGCTGGCCGAGGAGATGCGCAAGCTCAAGGCGTGACCTGCTCTCCGCTGAATCCTGGGAAGGATTCAGCGGACGGCGCGGCGCAGGGCAGGGGACGATCTACTTGGTCGCGCGGTGTGGTCGACTTGAACGGCGTCGGCCGGCCATCGAGGACCGGCCGATGCCTTCATCGCCTCGCCGTGCCGATTCGCCAACCTGGAGGACCGAAGGCATGTCCGAACCGCTATTCGTCCCGTTTCCCATCGTCGCGGAAAACGATCGTCCCGGTGCATCGCAATTGCGATACGATGGGGCCATGAAGACCGCCACCATTCCGTCCATCCGCGTCGAGCCCGAGTTCCGGGACGAGGTGGAAGCCGTCCTGGCGGAGGGCGAGACGCTCTCCCAGTTTGTGGAAGCTGCCGTTCGTGCCAGCGTCGCGCGGCGGCAGACCCAGGCCGAGTTCATCGCACGCGGGCTGCGCTCGCGCGACGAAGCGCGGCGCACCGGTGACTATGTCTCGGCCGATGCGGTGGTCGTCGGCTTGCAGCGCAAGCTGGACGCGGCGCGCAAGCGGCTGGCCAAGCCCCGGAAGTGAGCTTCAGGGTCCGCTTCACGCGTGCGGCCCAGTGGGACCTCGATCGCCTCTTCGATTTCATCCTGGAGCGTGAACTGCGCAGCGAGACAGGCGACCTGTCCCTGCCCGAGCAGGCGCTCGCCGCAGTGCAGGCCGGGATCGCCACGCTGCGCAGTTCTCCGTTTACCTGCCGCAAGGCCGGCGACTCCGCCTTCCTGCGGGAGCTCGTGATTTCGTTCGGGCGTTCCGGCTACGTGGCGCTCTTCGAGATCGTCGGCGCGGACGAGATCGTCGTCCTGGCGGTGCGCCACCAGCTGGAAGACGACTACCACTGAGGCGGATCAGCGGAGGGGAAAGCCCCAGGTCATCAGCGACCAGGTGAGGGCGCTGGAGGCCAGCGACGCCACGCCGGCTGCCATCGTGCACATGAACCATTGGCGCCAGGGGCGTTCCAGCCGGTGGCGAAGCTGCTCGAGAGGTTGAAGCAGCTGACGACGGGCCGCGGCCATCTCCGTCCCGAAGGCCGCGCGCGCCGACTCGCTCATCGCCTGCGTCTGGAGACGCAGCACGTTCGCGGTGCTCTCGCGCGTGCGGCGGGCGATGTACTCGGCCGTTGACAGCTTGGCCTTTTCGGTCAGCAGGACCATCTGTCCTTCGAAGTGGGCGAGCTGGTCGGCCAGGTCGACGCGTGCACGCTCGAGCGCCGGGACCAGGACCTCGACCCTGTCGAGCACCCGCGCCATGTCGCCCAGCATCTCCGCAATCAGGGCCTCGCGGGCGGTGGGTGGGTGCGACATCACGCCAGCGCCAGCCGAAGGGCCGTGAAGCAGGCGTCCAGTTGCGGGACGACACCCCGTGCGAGGCGATGGAGCGCCAGGCGCTGCGCCAGAGCCAGCACCTCCGAGCGGGAGGCGGCACGGGCAATCTCTGCCTTGTAGTCCGTCGCGTCGCCGGCCAGCTCGACGAGCGATCGTGTGCTGCTGCGGACAAGCGAATACACCTCGTTGTACGGCAGCACGATGGCCGGGTCGGGCTGCACGACACGCGACGCCGCGCAGTACGCCAGCAGCGTCTCGAAGGACCGCTCCAGCGGGTCGTCGTCGTCGACCTGGTTGAACAGCAGCCGCAGCCTGGCCGGTGGAACGCCGATGCGCGCGAGCTCCTCCAGGGTGGCGGCCGTGTCCTGCTGCTGCTTGCGCGCCGGCACCGTCGGCACGACGAAGACATCGAAGTCTTCCTGGCTGTCGCGGTAGCGCAGCATCAGCCTGAGCAGCTCCTCGACGTTGCTCGCGCCGATGTCGATCACGGCGTTGTCGGGGCCCTGGAGGAACTCCTGCAGCTGCGCAAATTGCCGGCCGCGGATGGTCACCGACGGGCCCTCGTCGGCGTTGATGCTCTCCACCGCCACGAGCTGGCAGTCGGGGATGCGCGGGGCCAGCAGGTGGCGGGCCACGGTGGTCTTGCCGACGTTCCCGGAGAAGTTGATGACGGCGATCTTCATGAAGCCTCCTCGGATCGGAACAGGGGGTTGCTGGGGTGGGCCGCGAAGAAAGCCTCGGCGACGCGGCGACCGCGGGGACCTGCCGCAATCGCCGGCCCGGGACCACGTACACCGGCGTCCGGTCTCTCCGTCGGGCGTGGCACGACATCCGGCCCGTTTTGATGGAAGGCCTCCTCGAGGCTCGGGCGCTTCTGCGGACGTCGCACCTCGCGCCGAAGCGAAGCTTCCGTCGTCGTGATGCCCACGTCCTGCAGCGCCTCGAGGATCGCTGCATAGGTGTAGCCTTCCGCGCGCATGCGCAGGATCTCGGCGGCGTACGCGCCGGCCTTGCGGTCGACACGTCCGGGAGGACGTTTGGGCTGGAGTTGCACGACGGTCTCGCGGTGGAATGCCGCCAATCTAGGTGCCGTGTGCAGCGCCTCGCTCGATGATTTGCGGGAGGGAATCAGCGGCTGCCCGTCGGAAGTTCGCCTGCTGCCCAGCGCCGTCCGGCGCGTCGTGGACCCATCTTCGGCGGCTTCGCGGCGGGGCTGCCGGGTACCGGTCGCTTGTCCGTCGGCTCAGCGTCGCGTTGCCGTCGCGTCTGCGCCGGCGGCTTGTCGCGTCACGGCGCGCCGTGCGCTGATTTTCTGCCTGGAATCGTCGCTCGTGGGACCTCCTCACGACTCGATACTGAATCCATGGTGATTGCAGGATAGGCGGCACGCCGCCGAGTTCACACACGCTACTCCGCTTCTCGATTCGCAGGCTCATGCACACCCCTCCGCGCGACTTCGTCTCCGTCGACATGCGTGGCCTGAAGGCCGCGCTGCAGACGCGGTCGCGCGAGAGCGGCCGCAGCGTGTCGGACCTGGTGCGGACCGCCGTGGCCGGATGGCTCGGCGCGGCGCATCTCGCCCCATCCGACACGATCCCCGATGCCAGCGACGGACATGCGACCCTGAAGGTGTCGATCCGCCTACATCGCACCGACGTCGAGCTGCTCGCCGCCCGTGCAAAGGACGCCGGCGTGTCACGAGGCGCCTTGATCCGTGGACTGCTCACCGAGGTCCCCGCGATGACGCAGTCCATGGCCAGGCCTGCGGACGTTCTCTCAGCGCTCGTGTGTTCCAACGCGCAGGTCGCGGCTCTCGGCAAACACGTCTCCCGGCTCTGCCTTCTTCTTGAACACGGCGATGGATTGGCGGCGAGGCAGTACCGCATGCAACTGACAGGACTCGTGGATGAACTGCGTCAGCACCTCAGGCTCACGACGGAGGCGCTCGAGCTCCTGCGCGGCCGACGCGGCGGCGCGCCCACCCGGACGCGAAGCCCATGAGAGGAGACCCCCGCATCGATGGTCTGCTCGTCCAGTGGGGCGACCGGCTGTTCTATCCCGGCAATCGCAGCCGCGAAAGCTCAGCGCCTCGTCTGACCGGTCAGGCACTCCGCTCGCGTGCGAACCACTTTCGTGAGCGCATCGCCGCGACCGTCGTGCGCCGAGCGCCCCAGGTCATGGTCAAGGTGACCGGAGGAGGGCGGGGCATGCGGGCCATCGCGGCGCACTTCCGCTACATCAGCAAGAACGGTCGGTTGGAAGTAGAGGACGAGCAGGGCCACAAGCTTCGCGGGAAGGAGGCCGTGAAACTCATGGTGGAGGACTGGCAGTGGGGTGGCAGCCACATCCAGGAGGCGGGGAGCCGACGCGAGGCCTTCAACATCATCCTGTCGATGCCGAACGGAACGGACCCGTCGATCGTTCAGCGAGCCGCGCGTGAGTTCGCACAGGGCGAGTTCGAGGATCACAAGTACGTGATGGTGCTGCATGACCACCAGGCCAATCCCCACGTGCACCTGAGCGTCCGTGCGGAGTCGGTCCACGGCAGGCGCTTGAATCCGCGCAAGGCCGATCTGGCGCGATGGCGGGAAACCTTCGCGGAGAAGCTGCGGGGATGGGGGATCGAGGCCGAGGCGTCGCGGCGGGGCGTGCGAGGGCCGACGACATCGCCGGCTCCGCTTTGGCGCCTCAAGGCGGCGGCAGAAGGGAGGCTGCGCCGCCTCTCGAGCGACAGGCCGACTCAGGCGCCCATGCCGGCTCACGTGCTCGAGGCGTGGCACGAACTGGCTCGGGCGCTGTCGGGGTCATCGTCTGAAGCCGATCGCCGCCTCGGAGCCCGTCTTCAGCAAGCGCGTGACAAGGCGCGTGGGCCTGAGACGCGCGAGGTCGGCCCCAGACCGGTGGGTGGCCGGTGAGCGGAGAGGGCCCGGTGGTCGGCGCGACGCGCGGCGGAGATGCGATGCGCGCTCAACGCGGCCGCGCTGGAACGTGATGAAGAGGGCGGCGCGAGGCCCGCCGGAGCAGGCCTAAGGAGCGAGGCTGGAGGATGGCAGGGAGGTTTCTTCAGACGGTTCGCGCGTTGATGCGCCGGCCCTGGCCCGCTCCAGGACGAAATCGATGAAGGCGCGCATCGCGCGTGTCTGGTGGCGGTGCGGCGTGTACAGCAGGTACAGCTGGCTGCCGAAGATGCTCAGCCGGTAGTCGTCGAGCGCGGTGAGCACCTCGCCGCGTTCCACGGCGTCCTGCACCACGTACTGCGGCACGAAGCCGACGCCGAGGCCTGCGAGGATGGCCTGTCGCATGAACGGATAGTTCTCGGAGATCAGCGTCGGTTCCAGCACGATCTCGTGCCGCTCGCCGCCGCGATACGCGGACATGCGCGTCTCGCGTCCGTAGACGATGGGCGTTATCAGCGGTGCCGATCGCAATTCCTGCAGCGTCTTCGGCAGGCCATGACGCGATGCGTAGTCCTGCGAGGCGCACGCGATGTATCGCACTGCACCCATCTCGCGGGCGACCAGCGCCTGAGGCGGCTCGTTCAGCACGCGGATCGCGACGTCGACCTCGTCGCTCAACAGGTCGTCCAGCCTGTGCTGGAAGTGAACGTGAAGGACGATGCCGGGGTAGAGCCGCTTGAATTCGATCAGCCAGTCGGCCATCACCATCTGGCCGTAGCCGCTGGGCACGGCCACACGCACTCGGCCATGCAGGCTGCGCCCGAGATTGGCCACCATCTCGCGGGCCGCGAGCAGTTCGTTCTGGATCGACAGGCCGTGCTGGTAGAGACGCAGCCCGACCTCGGTCGGTTCGACGCGACGCGTGGTCCGTCGCAGCAGCTGCACCCCCGCCGCCTTCTCCAGCTGGTTCAGGTGGTAGCTGACGTTTGCGCGCGTCATGTTCAGCTTGCGGGCGGCCTGGCTCAGGTTGCCCGCTTCGATGATTTCGACCAGCAAGGTCAGTGCGCTGAGGTCCATGCAAGTGTCAAAGAGTGTTTGACAGTCTGTTCAATGGCTCTGGAATTGTCAAGAAGAGTGGGCTGTTTGAACAATCTGTCCGTGCTCTGCATGTCGCCCATGTGACGGCGCAGCAGAGGACGGAATCACGACGACATAAACCCATAAATGGAGACAGCCATGAACCTTTCCGCCTTCTTGCGCCTTGGCGTGCTGCCGGCTGCCGTGCTTCTCACCGCGTGCGGTGGGGACGACGGCAGCGCCGCCGAAACCGATCCGGTCGTGTCCGGCGAGACGCGGCCGCACGACACGCGCACCTTCACGATCGCCGCGCTGGATTCGACCGCCGTCTATCCGGACTACGCTGCCGGCCCCGGGGGGCAACACAGCTTCACCGCGGTGACTGGGTTCGAGGGAAGCAGCCGCTGGGCCGGGGAACTGAACGGTTCCGCCTACCGCATCGAAGTGCCGGCGAACTGGAACGGCGAGCTGGTGATGTACACGCACGGCTACCGGGGCACGGGCTCCGCTGTGAGAGTCGACAACCCCTCCATCCGCCGTCACCTGCTGCAACAGGGCTATGCCTGGGCCGCGTCCAGCTACAGCAAGAACTACTACGACGTGCGCGCCGGCATCGAGGACACCAATGCCCTGGCCCTGGCGTTCAACAGCATCGCCACCGCGAAAGGGCGCACGCTGGCCACGCCGACGAAGATCTTCATCATCGGCCATTCGATGGGCGGGCACATCGCGGCCGCGGCCGTCGAAGCCGAGACCGTGGCGCAGGCCAGGAACCGGGTCGCCTACGCCGGCGCCGTGCCGATGTGCGGCGTGACCGGCGACCTGGCGTTGTTCGACACGTTCGCGGCCATGCAGATCACGGCTCAGGCGGTCGCCGGCTTCGCCAGCAGCCCGTTGGCGAATCCCGGCTGGTCGTCTGTCGCTCCCCAGGTCAACGCCGCCCTCTGGTCGAGCATGCCGTCGCCTGCCAGCCCCACCGCCCCCTTCACACCCACGGCACTGGGTGAGAACTATGTGTCCATCCTCAAGCACCTGACCGGCGGTGAGCGTCCCCTGTTCCGCCTGGGCCTGACGATGCCTGGTAGTTCCTTCGGCTCCTCCTACGGTGTCTTTGGTGGCAATGGCACGGTCACCGGCATCCTCAACAAGTGGGCGACCGACACGACGCGCTTCACTTACACCATCGATGGCAATGCGACGGCCAGCGCCGCGATCAATGCGTCGGCACAGCGGGTGAGGGCGGAACCCCTGTCCAACGCGCGCCGCCCCGACGGACTGCGGTGGGTTCCCAAGGTCAATGGCGAGGTGCGTGTGCCGGTGGTGGCCATCCACACGCTCGGCGACCTGTTCGTGCCCTTCAGCATGATGCAGGTCTACCGTCAGCGCGCCGAAGCCAAGGGCCGCGGCCACCTTCTCGTGACCCGTGCCATCCGGGGCATCAGCCATTGCGATTTCACCGAGGCAGAACAAAGCGAAGCGTTTGACGCGATGGTGCAGTGGGAGAGGACGGGGGTGAGGCCCGCGGGCGACGACATCGTCACACCTTCGGTGGTCGCCGCCCCGAACTTCGGCTGCACCTTCACGCGCGCGCCCGTTCCCGGCACGGACTCGGCCTTCGTCGTCGGACTGCGCGGTCAGATCACCGGCGCCGGCGCCACCTGTCCGTGAGCGAGGGCCCAGCATGAGAGTGCCTTTCGTTCTTTCACTCCGCGTGCTGGTGCCCGCGCTGCTTCTCACCGCGTGCGGTGGGGGCGGTGCGAGCTCCAGCGCCGGGGAATCGGAACCTGTCGTCTCCGGCGAAACGCGGCCGCAGGACGCGCGCAGCTTCACCGTCGCGGCACTGGATTCGACGGCTGTCTATCCGGACTACCAGCCCGGCTCGGGCGGGGTGCCCAGCTTCACGGCCGTGCCTGGCTTCGAGGGCAGCAGTCGCTGGGGCGGAGAACTGAACGGTGCTGCCTATCGCATCGAAGTGCCGTCGAACTGGAACGGCGAACTGGTGATGTACACGCACGGCTACCACGGCACGGGGGCGGTGTTGACGGTCGAGACCCCCTCGATCCGGCATCACCTGCTGCAACTGGGCTATGCCTGGGCCGCGTCCAGCTACAGCAGGAACTACTACGACGTGCGGGCCGGCATCGAGGACACCAATGCCCTGGCCCTGGCGTTCAACAGCATCGCCGCCGCGAAGGGGCGCGCGCTGGCCACGCCGTCGAAGATCTTCATCATCGGCCATTCGATGGGCGGACACATCGCGGCCGCCGCCGTCGAAGCGGAGACGGTGGCGCAGGCCAGGCATCGGGTCGTGTACGCCGGCGCCGTGCCGATGTGCGGAGTGACCGGGGACATGGCGCTGTGGGACACCTTTGCGGCAATGCAGATCGGTGCTCAGGCGGTTGCCGGGTTCGCGAGCCGCCCCCTGCCAAACCCGAACTGGTCGTCGATCTCGCCCCAGGTCAATGCAGCCCTCTGGTCGAGCTTTCCGTCGCCGGCCACGCCGACCGCGTCCGCCACACCGACGGTGCTGGGTGAGCACTATGTGTCCATCCTCAAGCACCTGACGGGTGGCGAGCGCCCGTTGTTTCGCCTGGGACTGGCCGCTCCGGGCAGCTCGCTGGCTCTGGCATTCGGCGTCTTCGGCGACGACGGCACGATCGGCGGCATCCTCAACAAGTGGGGAACCGACACGACGCGCTTCTCGTACACCGTCGAGGGCAACCCGGCAGTGAGCGCCGCCATCAGCGGGCGGGTGCAGCGGGTCAGCGCCGAGCCGCAGGCGAATGCGCGCCGCAGCGACGGATTGCGCTGGATGCCCAGGGTGAACGGCGAGGTGCAAGCGCCGGTCGTGGCCATCCACACGCTGGGCGACCTGACGGTGCCGTTCAGCATGATGCAGATCTACCGCCAGCGCGCCGACGCGAAAGGGAACGGCGATCGCCTCGTCACCCGCGCCATTCGCGGCATCCACCATTGCGATTTCACGGTGGCCGAACAGAACGAAGCGTTCGACGCCATGGTCCAGTGGGTGAGGACCGGCGTGAAACCATCGGGCGACGACGTCGTCACGCCTTCGGTGGTGGCAGCGCCGCACTTCGGTTGCACGTTCTCGCGTGCGCCCGTGGCTGGCGTCGATGCAGATTCAACCATCGCCTTGAGAGGCCTGGTGACCGCATCGGGCGCCACGTGCCCTTGATGGCCGCCCATCCCCACAGATTCCCGACCCAGCAGTTTAAGGAGACCCGCGATGCAATTTCGCCCCCACCCACGACGCCATCTGATGCACGCCGTCGCGTGCATGGTCTTGGCCCTCGGCCTGCCCGTGCAGGCCCAAACGACCGCGTTCCCGACCAAGCCGGTGCGCATCGTCGTGCCGTTCCCGCCAGGTGGCGCGACCGACATCCTGGCACGTCTCCTGGCCGACAAGCTGGCGCCTGCGCTCGGTAAGCCGGTGATCGTCGACAACAAGGCGGGCTCTTCAGGGGTGCTCGGGACCGACATCGTGGCCAAGTCGCCCGCCGATGGCCACACCCTGGTGCTGAGCCTCAGCAACTCGCTCCTGACCAATCAGTTCCTCTACGCGAGGATGCCCTATGAGATCTCACGCGACCTGACTCTCGTCTATCAGATCGCGACCGGGCCGGTGGTGCTCCTCGTGCATCCGAGCATTCCCGCCAACACGGCGCAGGAACTCCTGAAACACGTCAGCGCGAAGAAGGGGAAGCTCTCCTACGGCTCATGGGGCATCGGCTCGTATGCGCATCTCGCCGGCTCCCACATGAGCGCCACGCAGAAGGCCGAGATGTCGCACATCCCCTACAAGGGCGAGGCGGCGATGATCCAGGATCTCCTTGGCGGACAGCTCGACATGGCGTACGCCAGCGCGCTGCAGGCCAAACCCCATATTGAAGCCGGGAAGCTCAAGGCGATCGGGGTCACCGGCGAAAGCCGCATGGCAACGCTGCCCAACGTGCCCACGCTTCGGGAGCAAGGTTTGACGGACGAGGCGTATCGCGTCACCGGGTGGCTGGGCATTGCCGTTCCATCGGGGACGCCTCCCGCGGTGGTTCGTCGCATCGCTGCTGAAGTGCGCGCGGCCGTGCAGCTGCCCGATGTGCGGGACCGGATCGCCGCCATGGGATTCGAGGTGCGGGACAGTTCACCCGAAGCCTTTGCAGCGGTCTACAAGAAGGAGCTTCCGATCTGGGAGCGCCTGATCAAGCAGTCCGGGGCCACGCTCGAATGACCCCATGAGTCCGCGAGCCGCGGCAGCTCGTTGCCGCGGCTCGCTTCGTCCCAACCGCAGTCATCGCGGCATCCCTCACTGTTCCTGACAAACGTCGCCATCGCACGCCGTCCGCGTGCGTGAGGGACGCGCACGTCTGTCGTCGATGCCGACTGCGCGTAGCCGCATGACGCCAAGGAGTATTGCCAATGAAAAGTCGCCGAAGCTTCCTCAGAAGTGCCGTCGGACTCACTGCTGGTGCGTCGCTTCATGCCGTCGCGTCCGCACAGCTTGTCGGCATGAGTCGCACCCCGGTGCTCCTTGGTTCGTCCCTGGCGTTGACCGGCGTGGTGGCCAGCGGCGGCATCGAACACACCAAAGGCATTCGGGCAGCGGTCAATGACGTGAACCGCGCAGGTGGCCTCAACGGCAGAGAGCTGAAGGCGGTCTTCGTCGACGACGGGTTCGTGCCTGCGCGTTCTGCCGAGAACATCAAGAAGCTGCTCGAGGACGGTGCACTTGCGTTTGCGAGTCTGATGGGCACCGCCAACACCTCCGCATGCATCACCACGCTCGAAGCTGCGGGCGCCTCGCTGGTGGGTCCCGTCACCGGCGCGAGTTCGGTGCGCCGAGCGGAGGTGAAGTCGTTGTTCCACATTCGTCCGTCCTATGCCGACGAGATCAGGCGCCTGGTCGAGCAGATGCAGACCCTGGGCATGCGGGACATCGCGGTCGTCTACCAGGACAACGCGTTGGGGAAGGAGTCGTTCGCCGATGCGGAACGAGCGTTTGCCGCGGCCGGAATCCGCTGGCCCATTGCGGTTTCGCTGTCGCTTGATGGCGCCAACGCAGACAGCACTGCGCGGGCCGTCCTGGGCGCCAAGGCGGGCGCGGTGTTGTTGCTCACCACCGGCACTGCTTCGACCGACTTCGTCCTGGCCTTGAGGAAGGCGGCACCGTCGATGTCGATCGTTGGGTTGTCCATCACCTTCACGGACATTCCGCGGCTGGGTGCCCACATCCAAGGTCTGGCGTGTTCATCGATCTTTCCGACGCCACGGTCGACCAAGCACGTGCTGATTCGCGAGTACCAGGCGTCGATGCGGGCCGCAGGATTGACGGCTGGCGTCGGCACCAGCTCCGTCGAAGGCTACATCAACGCACGAGTGGCCATTGAGGGCATTCGGCGCGGCATGTCGATGGGCAAGTCCTTCTCGCGCGAGTCCGTGCGAAGCGGGCTCATCAGCCTCCGGAATTTCCGGGTCGGGGACTTGTCCGTCGACTTCCGGTCGGGTCCGCCATGGGTGTCGCCCACGCCTGTGTCGCTCGCCGTCTACGGTCACGACGGTGTGTTGCGAGCCTGAGGCGGACGCATGGTGCTGTGTCGCCCAGATTCCGATGGAGGCGTGTGACGCGATGCGCCCTCCGTACCCATCTCACCTCAACTGGAGAAGCTTTTCATGAATGACGCTGGTGCACTCGCGGGCGTGCGGGTCTTGGACCTTTCACGCGTGCTGGCCGGGCCGCTGTCGGCGCAGACCCTGGGGGACCTCGGGGCCGACGTCATCAAGGTCGAACGGCCGGGCGTGGGGGACGACTCCCGCCACTGGGGACCCTGGTACTGGCGAAGTGATGGCAGCACGGAGTCGGCCTGGTTCCACTGTGCCAACCGCAACAAGCACTCCGTCACCGCCGACCTGGCCACTGCAGAGGGGCAGGACCTGGTGCGACGGCTGGCCGCCGAGGCGGACGTTCTGGTCGAGAACTACAAGGTGGGCGATCTGGCGCGCCACGGTCTTGCGTACGAGGACCTGCGACAGGTCAACCCGCGGCTCATCTACTGCTCGATCACGGGCTACGGACAGGACGGCCCGTCGGCACACAAGCCGGGGTACGACTTCGTGTTCCAGGGCGAGAGCGGCCTGATGAGCGTCACGGGCGAACCCGACAACCAGCTGGGTGGCGGTCCACAAAAGGTGGGTGCTCCGGTGGTGGACTTCGTCACCGGCCTGTATGCCACGGTCGCGATTCTCGCGGCTCTGCAGGCGCGGCATCGAACGAACCGCGGCCAGTTCGTCGACATCGCGTTGCTGGACTGCGCGGTCGCCATGGGCATCAACCAGTCCGCGTCCTACCTGATGACGGGCATGGTGCCGCGTCGGCGTGGCAACCGACACCCCGACGTGGTGCCCTATCAGACCTTCGAGGTTGCAGACGGTCACATCACCCTGTGCGTCGGCAACGATGGGCAGTGGCGCAGGCTCTGCAGCGCGGTAGGTCGTGGCGATCTTGGCGAAATGCCTCAGTACGCGACGGGCGGTGACCGCGCCTTGCACGGCGACGCCATCTCGGACGCCCTCGGCGCTGCACTGCGCCTGCAGACCGTTGCCTACTGGCTGGACACGTTGGGTGCCCAGGGCATTCCATGCGGGCCGATCAACGACTACGCGCAGGCATTCGCGTCGCCTCAGGCCCGGCACCGCGGCCTGCGCCAGTTGATCAGCACCGCTTCGGGCGAAGACGTGCCGACGGTAGCCAGTCCGATCCGGCTGTCGGATACGCCGGTGCAGTACCGCCACGTGGCCCCCGGTCTTGGCGAGCACAACGGATCGGGCTGGAAAACGCGCGGCTGACCCGCTTGGGCACCGTCAACGTCTGGACCGACGCGTGCCCGATCCGCCGACGGTCGCCTTGCGCTGAATCGCACAGGACAAGCACTCCCCAACAGACAACCGTTCCGACTTGTTGAAGCCGCGGTACAGCGGCATTTGTTCATCAATCAGGAGACATCATGTTCAACATCACAGACAGCTTGCGTCACATTGCCAAGGCAGCCGTTCTCGCGGCCACCTTGACCGCTTCTGCGCTCGCGGGCGCGCAAACCAACCCCTACGCCAAAGGGCCTGACCCGACGGTCGCGAACCTGGAGGCCGCGACCGGCACGTTCGCCGTGCGCTCCACCACCATCTCGCGTTACAGCGTGTCCGGCTTCGGCGGGGGCACGGTGTACTACCCCACCACGACTGGCTCCTATGGGGCGATCGCCGTCACGCCCGGCTTCAGCGCCTACCAGTCAGCGATTAGCTGGCTGGGGCCACGTCTCGCTTCACGCGGGTTCGTGGTGATCACCATCGACACCCTCACCACGTCCGATCAACCCGACAGCCGTGCACGCCAGCTCAAGGCTGCGCTTGATCGACTGGTCACGATGAGCCGCACCCCCGGCAACGTGCTCTACAACAAGGTTGACGCCACGCGGTTGGCTGTGGCCGGTCACTCGATGGGCGGCGGCGGCACGCTGGTCGCGGCGCGCGACAACCCGCAGTTGAAGGCGGCCATCGCCCTGGCCCCGTGGAGCTCGACCAACAATTTCTCGACGATTCGCGTGCCCACGCTGATCATCGGCGGCCAGAACGACACCACCGCGAGCGTATCGCGCTACTCGATTCCGTTCTACGACAGCATCTCGACGGGTGTCCCGAAGGCCTACCTCGAACTGCGCGGCGCTGACCACCTCTTCCCGCAAAATTCGTCGTGGTATCCGTTCGTGGGCCGCTACATGATCACGTGGTTCAAGCGCTTCGTCGACAACGACACCCGCTACAGCCCGTTCCTGTGCGGCGCTCAGCGAGACATCGACATCCGCAGCACCCGGGTGTCGGGCTACCGCGGCAACTGTCCGTACTGATCTGCAAATAGCGAGTTGCGCGTCGAGAGACGCGCAGCAAGTCTCCCATCTTCCAGAGCTACTCGCGCCCTGCAGGCGTAGAACGCGGCCTGAGTCGCCCGTTTCGTGAGACGCCGCTTGAACACTGCGGCCTATATGCCCCGGGGCTTTCAAGATCCATGCTGCACAGGCGCGAGCCTGAGTCCTGCCGCATAGCGCTCGAGGTTGCGGGCGGCGTTTGCCATTTGTGATGGCGCGTGCTCTTCGGCAGCGAGGGCGCGAGCGGCCTGGGTCAACTCTTCGAGCCGTTCGCGGACAAGTTGCATCGCCACGTCAGCGTCCGTCGGCAAAGCGACATGCCGCGTCAGCCCGAACTCCGGCCCCGCGCGCAACCGGCTGCCCGCGCGAAGGGGGAGCAGCATGAGCGCTTCTCCTATCGGTTTGAGCACCGTGGCCATAACTACGATGGCCACGGAAGCAAAGGACTTGGCGACGTCGCCGACCTCCGTGCTACTAAAGGTGAACTGCAACATGCGCATCGCCAATCCGTACACCTCATTGAAGTGCGCGGCTACGCGGTGGGTATACGGATCCTCGATCAAGGACACGCCGTACTCAGCCTCGAAACCCTCGACCCGGGTCGTTGGATTCTCTGCGACGATGCGCACAGGTGCGAACGCGTCGTCGGAGGCTGCAACCTCGGCCTCGAACTCCGCCAGCACCCGCAGGAACAAGCCGTAGTGACAGTTCATATCTTCGCGGCTTGTTCCTTCACCTTGCCCAACGATCATTTGGATCGCTGCCGCAGCAGTTTTCCTGTCAGCGACCTTGATCAGGTCGGGGAAGTCAACGACGTCTTGGCCGATCTGTCGGTCATCATTACCCACAAACAACTGGGCTTCGGGAATGGTCTGAAAGCCGCTCAGGATTTGCCCATAAAGTTCCCCAACCGTGACGTCCTGGCTTGTAGGTGACTGATCCTTTGGAAGCCCTAAGGTTTGCGCCACGTCCTCTGGGGACACGTGGGCCGGCAGTTCGTACATGATGAAGCGCTTCAGGCAGTCGGCACCGAATGGCGCGAGCTTTAAGGGCAAGTTCATGGCGTAGTAGGTTGCTGGCTGGGGGAAGCGTGGGCGCTGGTAGTACGGCATGCCGCCAATGGCTGCAAGCAGATTCCACACCTGCGCCAGATGCAACATCTCCTCTGCCGCGATCGCGTACAGCTGGCTGGCCCATGACCGCACCTTCTGTTGCTGCTGCCAGGTCATGCCACCCTCGGACAAGTCCTGTTTGAGGCTGAAAGCAGCAAACAGATACGTGCAGAGCAGGCCGTGCTCCAATTCGCAGGCATCGCTTAACAGCGACAACAACTGCGACCGCGAGGCAACTGGTTCCGCAGTGGCGCGGAAGAGCACCTCGCTCATACCTCCAGCTCCCGAGCGATGGCTGGGACCGCCCGCAGCGCCAGGGCGGCCACGGTAAGGGTGGGATTGGCAGTTCCACATGTGGGAAACGCACTGCCGCCGACGATGAACAAATTGCGGTGATCGTGCGCACGGCTGTCCACATCTACGACCGAGGAAGTGGGGTCGGTGCCCATGCGGCAAGTTCCCATGATGTGGTTGGCGGCTGAATAGCGATCGTCTGCCGGAATCGTGATGTCAGTCGCCCCCAGTTTCTCGAACAACGTCCGGATAACACTTCGCCCCATCGCGAAGCCACGCCGGTTGTAGTCACTGAGTTGAAAACGAAGTTCTGGCCGTGGAACGCCAAGGCGGTCCAACTCAGACGACAGCACCACGCGATTGTCGGCGTCGGGTAGTGTCTCGGTGGAGTAGCTTAGTCTGAATTGCCGGGTCAATACGTCCCGCGTACGTTCGCGCAATGCGTCACCGAATAGCCTCTCGTGCTTGATCAGGTTCAACGCTGTGGCGTAGGGGCCCTGGAGCAGTCCCCATCCGTCATTGCCGACAGACATTCGAAACGCCGCGCCGTGTGCCCGAAAGTGACCGTCGCGGAAAGCGTCGATGCCCGAGGTCGTAGGCGGGCCGCGGAACGGATACACAGGAAACGGAAGCAGCGCCGCGCCTTGCCCTTGCAGGTGATCCATCAAGTTTCGGCCCACCTGATCGCTTGAGTTGGCCACGCCATTCGGAAATACGTCCGTGCGGGACATCAGTAGCAGCTTCGCCGACTCGATGGCGTGCGCTGCCACTACCACGACTCGGGCGAACACTTCATGATCTGCGCCGTCCCAGGTGCGGTAGGTCACGCCCGTGGCACAGCCATCGGCGCCGATGTGCACGCGTGTGACGACCGACTGTGAGCGAATCTGGACACCGGCTTTGCGAGCCTTATCGAGGTGCACGGTGGCATCATATTTTGCGCCGATCGGACAGATGGGGTCACACGTGGAGTTTCCGGCGCAAGGGGGCCGTCCATCGTAGGGCTGGGAGTTGCGCGCCTGCGGCGTCGACATGATGCGAACCTCGCGCTCATGAATGACGATACCGTCTAGCAGCGGCTTAAGGATCGTGTCGCCGTAGCACGGCCAGATCTGGCTCATTGGGTATGGTGCGGAGCGCCAGCCACCCAGGTAGTTGGCCCATTCGTCATGGTTTCCCGAGACACCCAGCTCGGCTTCGGCCTGAACATACCAAGGCTCCAAATCGTCATAACTCAGCGGCCAATCGATGCCCACACCAAAATTCGACTTCATGCGAAAGTCGCTCGGAATGAGGCGCGGCACGTTTCCGCGCCAGTGCCACGTGGCACCACCGTAACGCCGCTGGTAGGTCGCCTTAAACTTGTCTTGGCCGGGTTGCACGTAGTAGTCCGTCGCGTCGTCCGGACTTGGTGCGAAGTGGTCACCGTCGCGGCCGCGATAGGGCGAGCCCATGCTTTTCTTCGGGGCGGACACGTAGGCCTTCACCAGATCTAGTCTCGAAGGCCCCTCCTCGCCGGCTTCCAGGATTAAGATCCGAGCGCGCTCATTGAGCTTGCTCGCGAGGATGCCTCCGACAACTCCCGCACCGACGATCACAATGTCGAAAACCTCGCTCATTGTTCAGTTTTCCGGTGGGTACTTCCAGTAGCCGAAGTAGCCGCCGGACAGCGCTGGCGGATGCGCCCCGATGACTGACCAGATGTGCGACCGGAAGTACTGCTCCGGTGGCCCGAACTTCCAGTTGTCGCCGTCAGCAAACGCCGACGTGTACCAAAGCAGGATGATCTGCTGGGCTAGCGCACCGAAGTCTGACGACTCCACAATCTGCTGGCGGATGTCCATTTCGAGATCGGTAGAGGTGCTCCGAAGTCGCGCGAACAATTCGAGCAGCTCATCTATGCGCGCCCCGAAGAGTTCGGCGCGCAACCGCTGCAGGTAGGGCGCCGCAAGGTCAGCCTGGGCATCCACTCCTGCCAGATGTCTGGACAGGTCGCGAAAGCAGGCTGCTGCGGTCGCAGCGTCCATCGTCGATCTGCGTGCGGGGCTCATAAAGGCCGCAAGAGGTCGCGCTCCTCCAGCCCCAATGCCGTCATGGTGTCGTTGAGCAGGTCGTAGGTGTTTGCCTCAATCGCCTTCAGGCCCTGGACCATGCCCCAGAAGATCTCCAGCGCCGCCTTGCCTTCCGCAGACTTTCCGGCCGCGACCAGTGCGTCTTGCAACGCAGCACGCTCGCCGTGGTCAGCCACTCGCGCGACTACCGGATCGCTGGGAATGGGGTCGGACCGCACGAGCTGCACAAGCTTCTGGTTGGCGTCACGGTAGCCATCTTGATTGGCTAGATCGATGATGACCCCATCATGTCCCGCGCCGATGTCGACTTGCCCCTCGTACACCGCCTTCGCGACAAGGTCGTGGCCGCCAAGGAACTCGACACGGGCGAAGTGCGTGAACGGGTGCACGCCGAGTTTCTGCTTAAGCGAGAACGCGTTCACCAGGAAATTGGACGTCGAGTACGGCACGCCGTAGCCGATGCTGCGCCCCTTGAGCTTGTCTGGCAGCTGGGGGGCGTCCTTGCGTAGAGCGGTATCTGCCCGCGTGTATATCTGGGCGAAGTAATTGTCGCCGACGACGCCGTCAATGGTCCGGAGCGCGATGGCGATGGACGCGATGTCGCTGCCATTGGGTCGACGGCGTGCAAAGACATAGCCCAGCGGATTCATGAGCGCGAGCTCGCTGTCGCCGGCAAGCAACTGGTCGATTTGCTTATTGACCTCCACGCCGGGCAGCACCTTGATCGTCGTATTGGAGCCCATCTCTTTTGCGACCACCGACGCGAAGACCTCTACGTTGCGGTGCACTTCCGCCGCAGATCGATGCTGCGTGATCCAGGGGTAGTACGACATGCGATATGTAGGCACGGCGGATCCTCCTCAATGCGTGGCCAGAATGGGTTGGTGCTTCTTCTTCCTAGAACAAGTCAAGTTGGGACAGCCGGACCTTGATCATTCCAGCCGGCACGCTCGTCTCCCAAGGCTGGACGAGGCGGGGAGCCGGCGCGTATTCATCAAGTTCGGCTTGTCGGGCCCGACTCCAGTCATACAGAAATACGCGTTGCAGGTATTCCGCGACTTCTTCGTCGTGAAAGATGATGCTTGCGTCGCGGTTCCAACTGGCACCGGCGTTGCTCCAGTTGTGACTACCGAGCAAGGCAACGCGACCGTCCACGATGATCCCTTTGGTATGACAAAGGTTATCGATCCTGATGTTGTTGATATCAAAGCCGAAGTCCTGCGCGGCCTCCAGGTCGTCACGCTCACCATAGCGGAAGAGAATCTTGACGTCGCGACCAACCCGCTGGTGGGTGAGCAAAGCCTCCAGCAGTCTGGTGTAGCCGGCTGTTCGCGGCTCGGCGGTCTTGAACGTTTGATTCTGAAAGTAGATCGTTGAGTCGCGCGATGTCGCAGATTCAATAAGTTCGAGCGCACGCTCAAGGTAGTTGTCAGGGGACAATACCGGTCGAATATCTAGAGCCCGATTGATCTGCAGTGGCTCAAAGTAGCGTACTGGGACCCTTGGCCGCCGACGCTCCATGAACAGGCTTGTGTTTGCAATCCACATTTCCGGATCCGCAAGATCAACAAGCGCATCCGGCCCCGCGGCCGCCTCTGCGTCACGGCGATCCTGAAGCAAGTGCTCTTCGAAGATGTTGGCGAGACGCTCGTTTTTAATGATGACGTGCCACTCGCGGTTGTACTCGCTCAGCAACGGCGGCGTTTGGTCTCCGTTGTTCAGGGGATCGAACGGCGGCTGGTTCGATGACTGCCAACTTCCCGACGACAGCCAGGTTTCGATGCGGTCTCTAACGGCCACCTTTATGTGATACGAGCTGTCGAAGATGCCCCTGGGATTGACGCATCGCCCAAACGCCGACCTCAGCACGGCCCACGCATGCTCCAGTCGATCGCCAAAAGCCTCCTGAAGCATGCGCACGGATTCGGCGTCCTTGATGTCGCCGGCTTTCGTGCCTTGGCCAATGTTCGAGCCTTTCTGAACTACTAGCGACATGGCTTCCAGGCGGCGCGCGAGTTCCAGCGAAGCTTCGATGATGTGTGGGGCGCTGTACTCGTACATACCGACCGTCAGACGCTTCTCGGTTCTCGCCAAGAACTGCTTTAGATTGGGCCATCCTGCATCGGGGCTAAGGTGCACGATAGCCTGCATCGGCTCGCTGAATCGATCCAATCTGAACTTCTTGGCGGTTCTCTCGGTGTAGTTGTGCCCACGTTCGCAGGTGTCGGGCGGCGAGGCAGCGGCCAGCACGTCCTTGAAACTGGCGTTGGCGACATCGAGGGTGAATCCCTCGATGTGCATCGGTAAAGGCGATGTTCCGTGTTGGTGGAGCGTGGCAAGCGGTAGCTTTTGCCGCACCACCACGACAACGGCAGGTTCCTTGGTCAACATTCCGTCTTTGACCCGATAGCCCGCGCGCACGCGCAGAACATCGGGTCGCTGCCCAAGCGATTCCGCCGCAAGGTCGACGGCCGCCGGCAGCCCTTGCGTGCACTCCGCGAGAACCTTGGTCACCATGATTAGTGCTCCCTGTGGCCGAACGTTGAGCTAGCGGAGCGAATTATGCCTAGTCTGCATATTGAGCGGATAACGCTCCAGGCAGCCGGCGACCCTCGTTCTTCCGCCCCGGATCAGGATACTCTGAATCGCCTCGGATGGCGGCCTCAATCGTTGACGACTTCGACTGAGCATCGCAGGTCCTCTCGCGATCGCGTCGCAACAGGTCATGAGTGATCCGCGCATCGGCCTTGGGTGAACGTTCGGTTCTTGGGAAGACGAGGAGTGCTTGTCGAGTCAGGAGTGAATTCTTGAGTTGAGAGCACGTGGGGACGCGGCAGCCAATTGACGTCACAGCAGATCGCTGCGGCGCGGTGGATCTGGGGCACGGCAGAACGGCAGTCGGAAGCGATGGCGAGGACCACCCGGTGCGCGCGGGGGGCTGTTGCTTCTACTTCTTCCGTCGGCCCCCGCCACACGCCATCTGACCTGGGATCTGCGCGCAGGCGCATTTCGGGCATGTGGCGCATGGTGAGCCAGCAGGCGTGAGCCTCGATCGTTGCTGTCTTGAGTTCGGCCAGCAGGAGGTGCCGCGCGCCCGATGATGCCTGCAGTCCTTGCAGCCAGCTGTCGCGGCGCTTTCGGATTTGCTCCCATGAATTCCGCTTGAACGTTTCCGGCACGAGCAGCCGAGCGCTGAGCGGGAGGTCTCCCAGCCACAGGGTGCGTGCGACACCCAGCAGCCGGGCGCGCACCACCGCCCAGTTGCGTCGCCCCGCGAAGGAGGGATGCCAATGCGTCAGCTCCGCTCGTTCCCACAGGAACACGAGGAGTTCGTGCAAGGACATGCGGGCCCGATGTCCGGCCTCAGCCGTATTGGCTGCAGCGTGATCACGAGTGCTTCGTGACCGATTCGAGGGCGCGTGCAGGGCGAAAGCCAGGTGCAGTTGAGTCCGGCTTGTTGCCGGGTCGATGCTCACGCCATGCGCTTTCTCGCTTTCGGCATCGTTCCGTGCCTCGCGCGATGATCGGCACCAGGAAGCGTGTTGCGAGCCGGTGCCGGGCATGCGCTTGAGGACGAAGGTGTCACCCAGGTGCGCGACGTACATCGCGGGCGCCGCAGGTGTACACAGGCAGCGCGGGCGCGCGTCTGCCAGGTAGCTATTCCTCAGTGCATCCTGGAAGGTACTGCTCGACGGGGAGACATGCTGCCCGTCCACGAGCAGGCACCGGTCGGGTGAAGCGGCGACTGGCATGTCCGGGCTACCGGGTCGGTGATGGCCTGTCCTGTGTTCGTGTGTGCGTGGTCGTGCGCGTGACAGCGAGGTGGCTCGGTGCGGCGGCGTCATGGACCTTGACCCGGACGGACTGGCCCCGGCTCCGTCGAGCATCCAGTTCCTTCTCCGTCGCTTGCATGACTGCTTCCCGGCGCGCAGCGGGCACGCCTTTCGCGACCAGGATCGCTTCGATGGCAACCAGCACGGCCTTGCGTCCGCCGCCTCGCCCCTCCGCCTTGGCCGGGGTTCCTTGGGAAGGCTCGGCTTGCGCCGGTTCTACTCGATTGATGTTGCGGCCCTCCGAGGTCTTCCGGAGGAGGGCCCAGTCGGAAGGCATCGGCTCGTAGCCCATGGTCTGCAGGCCGCGGGACGCGGCTTCCAGCCACACCATTCGCCGGAAGTCCTCCGTGCCCGACGCGCGCAAGGCCCGCCAACCACGTGCTTCGGCGACGTCCACCATGGACCGCGCGACAGAGGGACTGTTGGTGTCGGTTGCCAGTCGCAGCCCCGTTTCGGTGAAGGCGATGCGCGACGGGTCTCCCTTGAAGCGGTATTCAATAGCTCCAAAGTGGAGTTCACCCACCGAGATGGCGGGCCGCTTGATGACATAGCGCTCAGCGAGAGTGGACTCCACCCGTGCGATCAGGGCGAGCTGTGCTTCGGCGGCATCGATGACCGTGGAAGGCGAGGGCTTCTTCGCCGAAGTTTCCGTGGCCGACGACTGCGGGCGTGGTGCCGCGTCCCGCTGTTCCAGATCCGGGATGCGCTCCCAGCGCTCCCCGTTTCTCGACACCGTGTGGCGGGCGCCATCCGCTCCGACGGCCGTGAAGCGCGTGCTCCAGAGCTGCTCTGCCTTTGCCACGATGTCGGCCAGGCGGGCGGTCCGGTACGTCACTTCGGCGAAGGGGTCGCGCAGTTCGTACCGCGTACCGTTCGGTTCAGTCCGCTCAGCATTCCGCGCGGCCTTGACACGGTCCAGAGGTTCGATGCTTCCACCGGTCTTCGGTGGTGAGGGGTTCGGACCTGGTGAGGGTGCAAGGTTGCCGTCCATGGCTTGCTCCTGACGTGGGGTGTTTGTCGGCTCAACCGGCCGCATTGAGGGACGTCGCCGGTGTTGGCGGCCTGTCATGGATCTCGACCTCCACCCTGCGGTTGAGGCTGCGGGCGGCCGCGTCGGTGTTCGGTGCCACCGCATCGCCGGTGGGCTGGTAGGTGGTTCGCACCCGGCGGGAATCGATGCCATTCGCCGTCAGGAGGTCGCGCACACGCTCGGCGCGTGCTTTTGCCAGTCGCCCATCGGCCAGGTTGTCCACCACCCCGTCGGTCCTTCCGTGCAGAACGATCCACGGAGCGTCCTTCGCCGCTTTCAGCAGCGTCTGTTCCGCGTCCGGCCTGAGCCGCACCTCGCTGCTGGCGAAACCGAAATGAATGGTGAACATCTGGTGGCCTCGGGTGGGCACCGTCTCGTCCATGCTTGTCCTGCTGGTTCGGGCGCGCTGGCAGGCCTGGACCCGTGCCGCAATCGACGCAAGGGCCGCCCTGGACTCCTCGGCCCGCAGTCCCTCGTTGTGGAGTTCATGCTGGCAACGTTGCAGCGCGATCGCCTGGGTGTTGTTGACGGGGCGCTTGTCCTGTCCGTCGACCGTTGGAGGCTCCGCGGTGGTGGAGCATGAACCGAGCAGCGAAGCGCACAACAGGATGGAAAGGGTCCGACACATGGCAGTCCTTTTCAGAGAGAGAGCGGCCGGGCTTCGACGCCTGGGATGACGGGTTCGATCGTTCCAGCCACTTCTCGCTGGGCGTGGCCGTCCGGCTCGGTGAACATGTCCAGCAGGGCGCTGGCCACCAGGTCCGCCGGTCCGTCGAGTCGCTCAGTCGCGACGTCCAGGTCGAAGGCGAGCGAGTCCGCGTTGAAGTCGTCGGGCAGCAGGTCCTCCCCATCGATGTACCGCCATCGTTGCTGCACGCGGGCCATGTGGCAGGCCATGTCAATGGGACGGACCTGCGGTGACTGGCGCAGACGTTGGCGGAACCGCTTCAGCCGGTGATAGCGGATCTTGTCGGCGAGGATGGGCTTGCAGTTCTCGTGAAGGATCACGAGGCGGTCGGCGCCGAGCTCCTTGATCTCCTGAGGGAGCAGCAGCGCGCGGCGCTGCTCGCTTTCATTGCGGCTGACCGAGCGGTGGCCATGCTGGCTGAACGAGCGGCTGGTGCCCCTCGACGTCGCCGACTCGGTGAAGTGGCCCAGCATGGCGCTGTACTCGTCGGCGTCCCGCTGCTCGCGAGGCGCATAGAGGATCTGCAGCCCGTGGTTGGTGGCGAAGGTCCGGGCCTCCTTGTCGCCGTACACGGCGTCCAGCTGGGACATCGCCTGCACGATAGTCAGCAGCCGCAGGTTGTAGCCGGCGAGGAAGGCGGCCGCCGAGACGATGATGCCCACGCGTCCCATGGCGGTGAACTCGTCGTTGATCAGCAGGCACTGGTGGCGCAGCGTGCGGTCCTGTTCGGGCAAGGTCTGGGTGTTGCAATTGACGAGCTGCGAGAAGAAGAGATTGAGCAGGGGACGGGCGCTGGCCAGGCGGTGCGGCGGGACGCACACGTAGACGGACATCTGCCGGCGCCGGACGTCGTCCAGCCGGAAATCATCGGCGCTCGTGGCGGCGTCGACGATCGGATCGGCGAACAGGGTGAGCGGTGCGTTGAAGGTGGCGACGATGCTCGAAAGCGTGTTCTCCGAGTTCGAGAGCAGGCGCTGCAGCGCATCGACGCATTCCGTGGAAAGCCGCGGGCCTTCGGGTGGCCTGCGATCGACGAGCCGCTGCAGGTGGTCCTTCAGGGACACCCCCTTGCCGGAGGACTGGCGCAGCATCTCTCCGATGGTGCGCGGCAGGGCAGTGGTCTCCAGCAGGACCAGGCCGAGCCCGAGGAAGAGGTTGCGCGCCTGGTCGTTGAAGAACGCTTCCGAGGAGGTGCCCGTGCCGTCGTTGGGGAAGAACACCTGCGCGATGGCGAGCAGGTCGCCCACGCGGTGCAGCGGATGGGTTCTCACCGCGCCGAGCGGGTTCCAGCGGTGGCTCCTGGCCTCTTCGTCGAAGGGGCGGAAGGCGTAGACTGCCTGACCGCATTCCGCACGGTAGCCGGCAGTCAGCTCGTAGTTCTCGCCCTTGATGTCGAGCACGACCACCGAGTCGGGCCAGTTCAGCAGATTGGGAATCACCACGCCGACCCCCTTGCCGCTGCGGGTCGGAGCGGAGAGGAGGACGGACAGCTGGCCGGGCAGGGAGAGGAACTGGCCGCGGTAGGCACCGACGAGGATCGCCGGACTGCGGGGACGGTGCCAAGTAAGGACGTTCGGCAAGAGGCCGGCCCGGGCGATCTCGGCACGGGTCGCGAAGCGTGCGTCGCCGTGCAGCTTGCGCCGCGGTCTGGCGGTGTGCATCAGCAGCAGCGGCACCACGCCCAGCATCAGCACATGGGCGCCCACCGTGGCGGTGGTCAGGCTCGGCCTGAAGTGACGCTCCGGACCGTAGTGCTGCCAGTAGACGATGAGGTCCAAAGGGCGGACGGCCGTGGGGCTCGATTTGTGCATCAGCAGGAAGAAGACGACGGAGAGGTGTGCAGCCGTCGCCCAGAGCAGGACGAACAGGATCGAGATCGCCGTCGCCGCAACGAGCTTGCGGGCACGACTCCACTGTTGCGAGGGGAGAGGGGGTGCGTTCATGTGACCTCGCTCGCACCGGCCCGTCGCTGAAGGCGATACGACCGCGGCTCGTAATGCAGCTCGGAGATGAAGCGCCCGCGTTCGTCCCGGTCGAACTGCACGATGACGTCGACCACCATGCCCAGCAGCGACTTGATCTCGTCCATGCGCAGGCCGCCTCCGGCCCCGGTCTCGCGGATCATGAGGGACATCTGCTCCAGCGCGAGCGCACAACTGCCGGCGTGCAGGCTGGTGATGCTTCCCGGGTGGCCGGAGGCGGCCAGGCGCACGAAGTAGAAGCACTCGTCGCCGCGCACCTCGGCGAGGAAGATGCGATCGGGCTTCATGCGCAGGCATGCTTCCAGCAGCGACTTGGCCGTCACCCGGGCAGTGCCCTGCGCGTCCTTGCTGTAGAAGAGGTGCACGACGTTGGGATGGTTCGGCAGGGTGAGTTCGGCCGTGTCCTCGATGGTGATGAGACGCTCCGTGTGAGGCACCTCCTCGACCAGGCCTTTCATGAAGGTCGTCTTGCCCGAGCCGGTCTTGCCGCTGACCACGATGGTCTGCTGCTTGCGCACGGCCAGTCGCAGGAACTCGGCATAGCGACGCGCGTCCTTAAGGGCCACCAGCTCCTGCTCAAACGGCTGCAGGCGCTGGTCGGACGTGTCCCTCACGGCGATGGTCCGCTGGAACAGGCCCTCGCGCTCGAAGTCGTCGAGCGTCCGGGTGAGCTGAGACGGCTTGCGCACCGTGATCGACACCGTCCCGCGGGTGACCGCGGGTGGTATGACGAACTGGATGCGCTCGCCGGTGGGGAGGGTGGCCGAGAGCAGCGGGCGCTCCTGGCTGATCTGCTGATCGCAGAAGGTGGCGACGGCGGTGGCCAGCGAGTGGCAACGCTCATAGCTCATGAGGGGGGCGTCCAGCGCCTGCCAGCCTCCAGGCGTCTCGATCATCAACTGCCCCGGCCGGTTGACGCACACCTCCAGCACGCCCGGCATGTCGAGGGCTTCGCGCAGCGGGCGCAGGAACTCGATCACCGAGGTCGCCGCACCTTGCCAGCCTGTTGTGGTGGCGTGGACGGGCGTGTCCACCGCGCTGGTCGCTGCGCTAGCGTGCACTGCCGAGCCGATGCCGTCGTCATCCCGCTTCATGGCGCTTTGCCTTGCTGGAGCCGCTCGGTCGGCATCAGCTCGTACACGGAGGAAAAGTCCACGTCGCGCGCGACATGAACCCCGACGATGGCGCCCTGGTGCTGGGTGATCACCGGCGGGATGCCGATCGTGCTTTCCAGCACCTTGCCGGCCAGGTCGCTGCCGGTGTCGGTGGTCGAGGACAGCACCACGCCATCGGTCTGCTGGCCGGTCTGGTGGGCGACGGTGATGCGCACGGTGTCGTCGATGAGCGACAGCAGCAGGGCGGCGCCGATGCGTTCCTCCCAACGGTTGTCGACGTGGCCATCGACGCCGGATTCGCCCAGGGGACCGGTGCCGGGTGAATCCAGGTCGACGCTGATGCCTTGCGGCGTGCGCAGCCGAGTCCACAGCAGCGGGATGCGCACGGTGCCGGGCTTGACGGACGTGACGCGGTACTCGCCGTCAAGGTGACTGCCCCGTTCCACCAGCAGGACCCGGCCGTCCTCGCTGTAGACGTTGCGCTGCACCTGGCACCCAGCCAGTCCGGCCGTAGCGCTGACGATCCGGGTCTTGAGCGCGCAGGTGAAGCTGCTGCCCTTCGGGAGGACCAAACTGCGCGGCACGAGTCTGGTCGCGTCGGTACGCGGAGTCGAGGACTTCGGCATCTGCCCGCCGAGGAGTGCTCCTGTGCCTGCCTGAGCGGCCGGAGCACCGGCACGTCCTGCCAGCCCTTCTTGCCCTTCGCCGGACGCGGACGCCGCGCCAGCACTGGCGTTAGGAGCTCCGGAGCGCCGCATGAGGGTGTCCAGCAGCTGGTGCGTCTGGCGTTGGGCGTCCTGCAGGGAGCGGGATGTGTCGCGCGACCCGGCGGTTCCTCCTTCGCGATGGCCGGTCTCGTCGCGACTGGAGGCCTTCGAGGACAAAAGCATGATCGGTGCGTCCTCGGGCGAAGTGCGTGTGGCGTCTCGGCTGCCCCCTTGCAGGCCGATCGGAGCAGCCCGCTCTTCGGCGGTGGGTACCAGCGCGGGAATACGCTCTCCTGCGGGCACCGGCGGCGGCGCGATGCTGAGGTCGAGGCGCTTCGCCTCGGCAGCCGCGGCGGAGGGGCGCTGTGCGGGTCGCTTGTTCGAGGCGGGGTCGGCAGGTACGGACGCCGTGAAGCGGTGGATCGACATGCCCAGCACGGACACGATAGAGGCGATCAGCACGACGCCGGCGATCAGCGCCTTGCGGGAGAGGGTGGGTCCGCTGCGCTGCGCGATGTCCGGTATGCCGGGTTCGCCGGCCAGTGGCTCGAGCGTGTCCGTCATCGGGGGTGGGGCGACATCGGCGATCTTGTCCGACTGTCGTGGGCTGAGCGGTTCGTGGTCGGTGCTCATGGACGCTCTCCCGATGTGGGCCCGCGCGTCGGCGACGCGGAGGTTGAGCGCGTGACGCCAGGGACGGTGGTGCCGCCTTGGGGCGCCGCACCCTCTGGATCGAAGGACTCGTTCCAGATCCCGACCACGGAGTTGCTACTGCGGAGCATCAACCGGTGGCTCACACGGTCGACGACCAGCAGGTCGTCTTCCATCCGGCTGTTGACCAGCGTTTCAGTGCCGTCGGCGAGCACGTGGAACACTGCCGGAAGTTCCAGGTTGCCGGGGAAGCGGAAGTAGGTGAACCGACCATCGTCGAACACAAGGGTCGGCACGATGGCTGTCGAGTGACGCCCTTCGGCAAGCGTGTAGTCGCTGTTCACGACAAGCGGCTTGAACCGCAGTCGCGCGGCGACCAACGCGTCCCGGGTCGGCTGCTCCGGTCGACTGTTGTTTTCTGAGGCGGATTCAGTCTCAGGTCCCATCACCGGGGACGGGGCCTGCGCCAACTGAGGACTCCCAAGCGACGCCGTGACCTGTGGTGCCTTGACTCGGAGGCGGTACACCGCGGGCCGCCCGCCACCGTCGGTCACGAGGTCCAACCTGAAGGCGTGCTGCCGCTGGTTGGTGACCACCGCCAGAGTGTTGGAGGTGGTCGCCTGGCCTTTGGGCTTGACGAAAAGAGTTCGCCCGCCCGGTTGTGCGGCGATGCACCACACGGCGTCAGGCTTGCTGCACTCCGCGCCGAGGCCTGTGGCCATCTCCTGGATGGCTTCATCGGCATCCAGAACGATGAGGGTGACCACGCCACGCTGCACCGGCACCGACACGACGGCGTGTGGGTCGTAGGCAATTTCGCGCAGCCGTGGGTCGGGCGGCGCTGCGCTGCAAATGGAGGAGCCTCCGGCTACCAGCACCGCCACGCCGATGCAAAACTGGTGCTTCATGGCTTCACGCCCGGCACCGGCTGCGCCTGGGTGTTGATCTCGGGGTCGGACCGGTACGCTGTCACGACGAAGCCGAACGGGTTCTCCAGTCGGTCGGCTTCTCTGGTCAGGACCTTGGGCTGGTATTCGAAGACGATGCTGGCCACGTGCCGTGTGCTGGCCTCCGGCAGGTTGCGCTCGGTGAGCCGGACCACCTTGTCGTAGGTCACGGTGGCTTCCCCCCGGTTGCCGCTGCGGCCCGCTGCTGAAAGACGAACATTGACGATCTGGATGCGGCGTTCCTCGGTGGCCCCCAGCTTCTTCTGCAGAGCGTTGTCGCCCTCGAACTGCCGGCTGTAGTCGGCGAAGACGGCGGGCACCGCCATGCGCGCGACCTGGTCGAAGTCGCGTTGCAGGAACATCCAGACGTATGCCTCTCGTGCGCGCACGAAGCTGGCGAGGTTGTGCTTGTCCAGGGCTTCCAGCGAAGGGATGGTCTCCTCCGACAGGCGCTGCTGGATCGTCGTTTCGCCGGTGAGCCGGTCCACGACGATCGGGATCTCGACGACGCGGCGCAACGGTCCCTGGATGAACACGCCGCCGATGCCGATCAGCCCGATCGAGAGGCCCGCAATGGCGACGTGCCAGGCTCGGCGTTCTGAGCGCTCCAGCATCAGCGCTCGGTCCACCTCCCAGGCAAGATTCACCAGGTGCGGGTCGTCCTGCGTCGAGGTCGTGGCGGCGGCTGGCTGCGGCCATGCGGCGGCGCCACCGTCGTTCAACACGGTGCTCATCGTGGCTCCGGAAGTCAGCGCAGGAAGTCGGCGATCCGACCGGTACGGCTTAGGTTCTGGTACTGACGCTCGCGGTCACGGGAGCGTGCGATGCGCTCCTCGCTGTCGGCCATGCCCTGAAGCATCTGGATCTGCGACAGCTCGTGGGCGAGCAACGCGCTCTCGGCGCCGATCCGTGCCTGGATCTCCTGCGCCGCCTTCTGGTCGTCGGTCGCATTGATCTGGTCCATGAGGCCGTTGATCTGGCGCAGGCGGCCACCCGCGGCCACCATGGCGTCCTGTAGCAATGCCTTCTGCTGGTACGGCTGAGCCAGCCCGGCTTGGCAGGTGGTGCGGTCCGTGCCCTGGCGGTCCAGGCAGTTGTAGACCATGGCGGCGTCGCGCAACTGACGCGCAGTGCCGGTTAGCCCGCCGTATCCGGCGGTCGTCACGGTGTTCAGCACCGCGTGCGCCTCGGGCGGGATGTAGTTGCGCAACGCCGGGTTGTTGAGGATCTGTCCGAGGTTGCGCGAGCCGGTGATGCTGCGCACCTGGGTTTCGAGCTGGGTCAGCTGCTCGATCTGGTTGGCCGTGTCCGTGTAGTCGTTCAGCACCTGCATGATGGTCTGGACGAGGTTGGCGATGTCGATGACGGGAATGCCCTGGGCTCGGGCCTGTGTGCCGCCCAGCGCGATGGCTGCGGCAGCGATGAACTTGACGGAAGTTTTCATGGGTAGGCTCCTTGGTGAGGCTGGAGGAGAAAGGGGCACGGCCATGTACGTTCAGACGCGGCCCCGCTGTGCGGCAAGTCGATAGGCGGCCGTGCGGACCGCGCCGGCGGCGTGGCGAACCGAAGCGCTGGCGGAGACGGCTGCTTGGCGCAGAGCGCCTGAGGGTCGGATGGCACCGCCCTGGGTCGGACCAGTAAACGGCGCGTGCGTCGTTGACGTCGCCCGTGATGCGGAGACCGAGCGCAGCCCGGAAATCATCATGGCGTTCTGGACCATCTGCAGGCCCTGCTGCACGGCAGGACCGCCGGTCAGGGCCGACGCGAGGCTCGGGGCTTGGAAGCAAATGACGCCCATCAGGATCATCAGGATGCAATACCGAGTCGCTTCGCCCAAGGTGTTGAGGGCGTCGCCCGCAAGTCCGCCGGCACTGTTGATGGCGTCGAACATTTGCGACCCAACATAGGTGCTCAGTCCGAGCGCGAAGAAGGCGAACCAAGTCAAAGCCACCGTGTTGAGCAGCATGGACAGCCAGCTGTCGAAGAAGCGCTGGGTGGGTCGCCAAGCGAGGCACAGGATGAAGAGGGGGCCGATCGCAATGACGAACGTCATCAGCACCTTTGACAGCGTGACGACGAAGAGCGCGATGCACAGGAAGGCGACCGAGCCGATGGAGAAGACCGTGGCGGCGAGGACGAGGTCGAGCCGGAACATGCTGGCCTCTCGCATCATCTCTGCGACCTGAGCTCCGGCTTGGTCGTTGAAGCGATCCAACAATTGGAACGGGGATGTCAACGTCGCGGGATCTGCGTTCCTTGGCAGGAAGGTCGTCGCTACGCCCAGTGCAAGTGAGTTGGCAGCTTCCGAGACGTTGGTGATGTAGAAGCCCGACTGCAGCGCGAATGCCAAGACCAAGCCGATCTTGAACGCCTTCCACGTGAACGTCGGAATCGATTCGGGCACGTCCTGGCGCATCACCGCCCAGCCGTACAGGCCCACCCAAAGTGTGAGAGCCGAAAGCGCCAGAGGGGTGATGGCGGAGATGAGGTTCGACACTACGGACAAGACGTAGTTGTCCAGCACTCGATCGAATAGGCCCCCAACCCACTGGAACATGATCCACCTCTACTGAAGCGCGGGGAACGCGAGGTTCTCAGGCGGCCGCGCGGACATGTCCACGCATCGGCTGTTCAACCTCGGGTACTCACATAGCAACCAGATGCCCTTGGACTTCACCACCCATAGCCGGTAGCGCTTGGTCGACCCGTACGACGATGGCCGGCACGAGTCCGGCCGCGCGAAGGGCTCTGTGCATTCCTGCAGGCCGTCATTTGTCTCGACCATGTACCACGCACCCGCATGACAGGCTTTGTCAGGGGCACACGGCTTCTGAGGGTTCTTGCGGGGAGGCGGCAGCTCCGCCTGACCGGCATTGGAGGCGGAGACAGCCTCGTTGCCCTTGACGAACTGGGCCGATACGTCGATGCCAAGGAATGCGACGACGATGCCGAGGAGGAGACGCGACGTATTCATGCGTCTTTCCTCGCATTTCGGGCCTTGCGGTCCTGCACCGCTTGAAGCAGGACCGGCAGCCAATTGAATGGATCGTCGCCATGCCGTTCGCGGATCTGATCCAGCAGGGCGATGTTGTCCGTCGTGGCGGACAGCACGGTGATGAAGTGCTCGAGACCACTCAGGTCGAGCTCGCAGATCGCGCTGGCGTGGCCCTGCTTGACCAGGAATCGGCGGCCACCCTGGGCGCCCAGACTGCGCACGATGTCGAACTCTGCCTCGCTGAGCCCGAAGCCTTCGACATACTCGTGCCTGACCGCTTCTGCGTTCGCCAGAAAGATCTTGGTGACGCTCTGCTCGATCATCGTGCGGCCGATGGGATGTCGCAGCACGTCGGACGGGCTCTGCGTGTCGAAGATGCCCAGGCCGTTCTGCTTGCGGATGGTCTTCTGCTTCTGCTTGGCGAAGTCGCTGAAGATCTCGTGGTCGAGTGCCTTCCAGAACTCCGAGATGACGTAGATCAGACGCTCGCCGTTGACGAGTTCGTCCATGACCTGCAGCAGGTAGAGCATCACCGGCGTGCGCACTTCGGGCAGGTCGAGAAACTCGGTGGTGTCGAAGCCGATCACCGGTGCTTGGTGCAGGTCCATCAGCCGGTCGTCGGCCTGGTCGAACACCCAACCGAGCGCGCCGCCCTCGCACCAGCGGCCCAGCCGCTCGTAGAGGCTGTTCTCGCCGGTCTTCGGCAGGTTCTGGCGGACGGTGGAGAAGCGGCGCAGGTTCGCCGGCATCATCGCCACCGCCCTGACCGCGTCTGCGATGGCCCGCTCGTCCGACGGCAGCAGTGGCAGGGCCGGCGTGGACAGGCACGTGCGCAGCAGCTGCTCCCAGAACTGGATGCGTGCAGGCGTCGGATCGCGCTGGAGCGGGTTGCAGCCGGTCGGCTGGCCCGCCTCCAGCGTGAAGTACTTGCCGCCAAGCGCGCGGATCGCGATCTCGCAGCCCCGGTCCAGGTCGAACAGCACCAGGCGCGGCGCAGGGCGCCACTTGCGGGTGAGCGTCAGCAAGAACATCTCGAGCGTGGTCTTGCCGACCCCTGTCGAGCCGATGATGAGCGTGTTGCCCGGCAGCTTCTTGTCCGACGAGTCTTCCTTCGCCGGACTGGTGTGCAGGTTCAGGTAGAACGGCTGGCCGGATGGTGTGCGCAGCAGGGCGAGGGCTTCGCCCCAGGGGTTGCCGTCCCGCTTTCCGCGCGCGAAGTTGTGGCCGCTGGCCAGAGCGGCAAAGGCGCGCGAGGACAGCTTGGCATCACGGGGCCGCCATTGCCAGTTTCCCGGCCATTGCGCGAACCAGGCCGCGTCGGCTACCAAGTCGACCGGAGCCATCTGCAGGCTGCTGGCCTCGCCGACGGCGCCGATCGCCTGCGCGGCGCGGCGCCCTGCATCGGTCACGTCATCGCCGAACACCACCAGGCTGTAGTGGTACTCGCCCATGCAGAACTGGCCGTCACCGAGCTCGTTGAGAGCAACGTCCATGGCGGCGACCTGGGTCTCGACCACGTCGTCGCTGGCAATCAGCTGGTCGCGCTGCAACTCCAGCGCGCGCATGGCTTCGCGTCGCGGAAGAATCGAGAAGCTCTGCGTCTCGATGAACTCGCTTCCTTCGTAGAGGAGGGCGTTCAGGATGCCTGGTTCGACGGCGTCGGCGTATTCCTTGATGTCGGCCAGCGCCGCGTAGCGCGGGGTGCGGTGGCTGCGCAGCTCCAGCTTGTCTCCGCCAAAGGACAGACGGGTGACGGGCAGTGTTCGGTAAAGGGCGCCAGCTTGTTGCGGTACAGGCCGCCAGATGCCGTTGACGAGGTAGCCCAGGAACTCAGCCACTTCCGAGTACGCGCGCGCCCCATCCCACCGTGTGCCGAGCAGTTCGGGCCCGAAGCCCCTCAGGACGCGGTCGACGAGCGCGCTGCGTTCTTCCATGATCCGCAGGGCGTCGGCATGGGCCGCCGCGATGAGGTCCTTCGATCGGGCTTGCGATTGCAGCGTGCGCGCCATGCGCGATGCGTTGGGCCGATAGACGAGTGTGAGATAGAGCTCGTTGCTCATCATCGGTCGCTGGCCCAGCTGGTGCTGGTAGGCCTGCGACAGGTCTCGGGCGAAGCCGGCTTCTTCGGGATCCGCGAGGGCGTCGCGCACCGCCCGGTGGAGGCGATGGGTCCAGATCGCCCACTGGCCACCCGCAAGGTTGCGCAGCAGGCTGCTGAAGGCCTCGTGCCGTTCCGAGATCACCTGCTCGTCCGCACATTCGAACGGCACGCCGGCCAGGCGCCACGTGCGCATGAAGTCACCGCCGCGGGTGATCACATCGTGCTGCGTCAGCAGCGACGAGAAGGGGATGAAACGCGCCAAGGGGTTCTCGGCGGCTGCCCGGGCCCAGTGGCGCGGCTGGACGGGTTGGGCGCCCGGGCGGCTGGCGACGTGGGGCCTAAGCATGCCAGTCCTCCCGAGCGCCGCGCAGCACGTGTGCGCTATAGCTTCGTGCCTTCCAGAACCGCGCGTTGCGATCCTGGTGGCGGAGCTTCATCGCGATGAACATCTGCCGGAAGCGCTGGTCGTCCTGGTGGGTCACCCAGCGCATCCAGGCGAAGGCCGGGACGCTGGCCAGCATCACGCCCAGTGAGAGCCACCAGCTGACCAGGGTGCCGCCCCAGACCACGAGCAGCAGTCCACTGCCCACCAACACGACCAGTGGCACCAGGGGCACGCCCAGCTTCATGGCTGGTCGGGTGGCGCCTTTGTAGATGATCTCGGCTTGCATGTCGATATCCGCTCTTTTAACCAGCTATGTACGTCGCCATTGCTGCGGCTCCACCGATCAGCGAACCGCCGATGAGGATGTTGGCGACGTCGACCAGGCGTGCGCCCTGGAAGATCATCTTGAACCCGGCCCAGATGATGGCGATCGTGACCACGGCAATTGAGACGGTCACGAGGATCGCGTTGACGTTGACGACCGTGGTGTTGATGCGCTCGAAGCCCTGAGCGAAGGACGCCTGCGGTGCTAGGAGCAGCGCGATGAGAGCGACCGCCGGGGCGCTGGTGTTGAAAATGTGACGCGAAGCAATGCCCATGATCGATTCCTCAATCACATGAAAAAGGGAGGCGAGGGGAGGCGCTTTGGAAGCGTCAGATCACGGAGGTGCCCGCTCCAGTCTTCGTGCGTGCTGCGTCACGCGGGCCACATAGCCATGCCGGAAGCCGGTGGTGAAGTTCCCGCTGTAGTAGCAGGAGAGCGCCTCGCGCAGCGCGCGTTGTGAATCGGGTCGACCGGGAGCGCGTGCGTAGCACTCGGAGAGCACGGCCTGCATACCACCGAGGTTCTTGCAGGGGTCGAAGGCGTCGGCGACCGACAGATTGAGACGCGAAAGGTTCCGCGCGTTGATCTGGCCGAGGCCGAGGCTGAAGTCGCGCCTTTGGACCCGAAGCACGGCCACGGTCGTGAGCGCCTCAGGTAGGTTGTTTGGCTGGCGCTTGAGGCTATCGGCGGCCACGCCGATAGCCAAAGGGTTGAGCGAGCTCTCAGTGATCGCGATCGCCTGCGCGGTGGTGGCATGCACCAGCGGGGCGCATGTTGCGGCAAGTGCCAGGAACGTGGTGGCGTCCATGTTGCTCAGGCAGGTTGTGCGGTTGATTCCATGGATAGGAATCTAGGCCTGGGCGTGCCTCCGTAGGCGCTGAAGTTCAGGGCGTTTTCAGCGGCTCGCCGCAACGCGTGTCGAGCGATCTGAACGGAATTCGGGGCCCTTCCATCGCCAAAACGCCTCGAACCCGGATCAGAACAATGTCAGGGGTTCGCTTCAAACGGGGATCGCCAAGGTCGGCATTGCAGCGGGTACGGTCAGTAGGTGGCGAAGGTCGAACTGACGCTGACCGGCGCAGAGCAGTCGCACAGTGTTCAATTCCGCGTGGGGGCTCTCTCTAACTTGGCCGTCCGCGGTTCGTACTCATACTGGGTGATCGACCCGTCCCGAATACGCTCCACAGCCTCGTCAATCACCTGCAGCGGCACAAAAAACCATTCCTGGGGCTTCACCGGCTTGCCGAAACGGTCCTCGATCGTCAGGTCCAGCTGTACGGCACCAAACAGCCGGTGGAAGATGTTCTCCATCCTGGTTCGGTTTAGGTTGTGAAGTGTGTACTCGGCCACGATGTCGACTGGGGCCAGCAGGTAGGTCGCCTGGTTCTCGGCATCGGCGATGCGGGTCGCCACCTTGCCGCCCGTGACACCGATCTTGTGGATCAGCATGCGGTGCTCTGAAACGAACGGGTGCGTGGACAGGCTGCGCAGCACGTAAATCGTGCCCGTCTCGATGTCATCCGCCTCGGCGGTATCGCCAAACTGTGGCCCAGCCGGTGTGCTGAACAGCGGGCCCGCATCCGGCTCGCTCAGCCTGCGCCCATTGCCGTCCTGGGTGAGCGCCTTTTGCAGCGACCGCATCAGCAGATTGCTCTCGGTGCCATTGCCGTAGATGAGCCGCAGCCGCGCATCGGGTTGTCGGCTGCTGGTCTCGAACTCTTCGCCCTTCTCCGCGACGTAGGCGAACTGCCCACCAACGATGAAGAAGTTGCCCTGCTCAACGCTGGCTTCTCCCTTGAACGGGATGGCCTTGCGCATGCCCTCCTTAAGTTCGCGCTCCACGCGCTCGAACAGCGGTTGAAACTTCTCGAAGTCCTCGCAGGGGGTTCGCTCGGCGATCTCTTCTGCGGCCTGTCGCTCGGCAAGCGGGCGCACATGCCGCAGCACCGTGATGTCCGCCGGGTCGGCCGGATCACTACTGACACCCAGCGCGGCCAACAAGGCATCTTCGTCCAGTGCATCTGGATCGGCCGGTGTCGATGACGGCTCGGCCAGCAAGCCAGGCCTGTCCATCTCGGCGAGCAAGGCGCGTGCCTCTGGCAGCTTTCGAAGCTGATCCAGCCGCACGGCATACAGCCGCTCGAAGATGTCACGCCCCTCGCCGTGCTTCGGCGCACGTTGGTGCGCGTCGAAAAATCGCAGGATGTCCTCGAAGCCCGCGATGATGCGTTCTTCTCGCGGCGTGCGCCCCCCGGCTTTGATGGGCGCGACCTCAACGCCCAAGGCCTCCAGCAGCTCGTCGTCGTCGAGGTCAGCCATTGGCCGCACTCCCCTGCGCCTGTGCCGCCTTGGCTTGGGCTCGATATCGCGCGAAAGCGACCACGCCCTCGGCCATCCGCTTCTCCCAGGCGTCGGCCGAGTTGATGTCAGGCACGCGCCCGCGCTCGTTCTTGAACTGCAAAGCGCGCTTGGCCAGCTCCCGCGCCTCGTCCTCGGTGATCTTGATGTTCTTGCCGGCAATGCTCGTCTGAATCTGACGCAAAGACTTCTCGTCCATGGTCTTGGCCAACACCGCATACGCCGCCTCGAACGGGTTGATGCGGTCGATGAGGTCAATGTCCAGATCGCGCACGTTGATGAACTTGCGCACGCCGTCGATCAAGTCGGTGTTGCCCTTCGGGCGCGCGCCGTCTTCAGCGCCACCTTCGCTGCCGGTTGGCGCTTGCGCCTGCTCGGGCGTGTCCAGCGCCAGCTTCGCCTGCTGGGTGATGTTGATGACGGCGATGGCGTGCTGGCGCACCGCTTCATGATCGGCTTCGCTCAGCTCGGGGTAGCGTTCACGCACGATCTTGCCCAGGCGCTCGAGGGTCAGCTCCTCGGGGATCGTGTTTTCCTTGTCCAGCGTGCCGCGCTCCAGCGCCGTCTTGTCCTGAATGAAGGCGGCGATGACTTCGTTCAAGTCTTCCTTGCAGATGCGCTTGCCTTCTTTGCTCTTGGGCTTGGCCAGGCCGTTGATCTCGATGTGGATCTCGCCGGTTTCCTTGTTCACGCCCAGGTTCTTGCCACCTTCCACGTAGCCGTCGGGGCCGTAGTCGAAGCCTTCTTGCGCCCCGGCGTTGCGCGGCGTGAATTCGTAGCGCGGGGCCAGCACCTGTTCCATCAACAAGCTGGCCGAGATGGCCTTGAGCATGTCGTTCACGGCTTCAGCCACCGCCGACTGCTCGGCCGTGGGCTCGGCAATCAGGTTGGTGAATCGCGCGCGCTCCTTGCCCTGGGCGTCGCGCGTGGCACGGCCGATGATCTGCACCACCTCGGTCAGGCTGCTGCGGTAGCCAATGGTCAGGGCATGCTCGCACCAGATCCAGTCGAAGCCCTCCTTGGCCATGCCTAAAGCGATGATGATGTCCACGTGGCCGCGGTCATCCTTGTGGGCCGGGTCTTTCAGGGCGCTCAGCACGCGCGAGCGCTTAGCCGCATCGCTGTCGTCCACCAGGTCGGCCACCTTCAGGGTGCGGCCATCTTTGCCCAGGATCAGGTGGAAGCCGGTCGCCTCGTCGATGCCCTTCCAGTCGCCCAGCGCGTGCATGATCTCGTTGACCTCACGCTCCTTGTCTTTCAGGCTCTCGCGCGAGTTGACGCTCGGGATGTGGACGATGGTCTTCAGCGCCGGGTCCAGCACCTTGGCCACGGCATCGACGTAACGGCCGGTGTAGAAGAAGTAGCCAATGTCGAGCGACTTCAGCCACCGGTAGCCGTTGAGCTGCTCGTAGTAGGTGTAGGTGACCGTCTCAAACTTGCCCTCGTCGCTGGGCGACAGCACTGCTTCGCTGTCGCCGCGAAAGTAAGAGCCCGTCATCGCCACCACATGCACCTTGTCGCGGGCGATGAAGGCGCCCAGCTGGCTTCCCAGCTTGTTGTCCGGGTTGGCCGACACGTGGTGAAACTCGTCGATGGCGATCAGGCGGTTGTCAAAGGCCTCGATGCCCAGTTCCTCCACCGCGAACCGAAAAGTCGCGTGGGTGCAGACCAGCACCTTGTCGGTGCTCGCCAAAAACTTCTTCACGGCCTCGACCTTGCCCTTGGCCACGCGCGGCTCATCGACACCCGGCGCGTTGCACAGGTTCCATTGCGGCTCGACCTGCCAGTCCCAGTAGAAGCCGTGCTGGGTCAGGGCCTCGTCGGCGAAGCTGCCGCCAATCGAGCGCTCGGGCACCACCACCAGGGCTTGTTGCAGCCCCTGGTTGTGCAGCTTGTCCAGCGCGACGAACATCAGCGCCCGGCTCTTGCCCGAGGCCGGTGGCGACTTGATCAGCAGGTACTGCTCGCCACGCTTTGCGTAAGCCCGCTCCTGCATCGTGCGCATGCCGAGCTCGTTGGCCTTCGCAGCCGCGCCCGTGCGCGCCGTGGTGATGGACACCGAAGGCACGGTGTCGAAGTTGGTTGGGTTGTTCATGGTTTGTCGCCCATGGGATGGTCGTCGGGGCTGTCGTTGCCCGTCATTTAGCTTTCAATCTGCTCGATGCTCGGCCGGCTGGTCTGCAATTCCGGCGGCAAAGAATCCACCATTTGATTGGTTCGCAGGTCGTGCGCTAGGTGGTCGATCGACTTCGTGCCCCAGCCCTGCCTGGCCTGGCGCACCAAGACGTCGCGCCCAATCTGCCAATACAGCAGCACCAGCTCGCGGTTGACCGCCAGCGCCGCGCGCTGCTGTGCTGTGTAGATGCGGCCCTTCAGCTCCAGCAGCCAGCCGGCGTAGCCCTCGGGTTGCAGGCTCAGGCCGGGCGGCAGGTCGAGCCCGGGGGCGGGCTTCGTGGGCTTCTTCCGGCTCATGCCTTGGCCCTCCTGGCCGTCTTCCTCGCGGGCGCGGCCTTGGCTGCCACTGCGGTCATCTTCGTGTACAGGTCAAACAGCTTCTCCAGCCGCTCGGTGTCGTTTTTGAAGCGGCGGCCGATGTAGATGCGCTCCAGCACCTCGTCGTTGTGCTCGTGAGCCTGGCGCAGGTTCTCCGGCATCTTTTCCGGGTCATAGAGCTCGTCGATGGTGGCAGGGAAATGTGCCTCGCGCGCGAGCAGGATGTTCTCGGCACAGCGGGTCAGGTCGGCCTTGTTTTGGTCGGTGAGGCGCGGAACGGGGAAGGTGTTCCATCCGAGGGTGTTTGAGTAACGGAACCGAATCTCGATCTTCCCGCATACCGTAGCAATCCATACAAGGTGCAGTCGAGAGGCGTAGAGGGCAATTTCCCACATCCTGTAGTTAGGGAGGGAAATCGCACTGTCACCAATCACTGTGCTCCCGTCCAGCCAGTCGAATGGCAGGTACGGCCTGTCCTCCGCGCTGTGCCGTGGGATCACGAGAGCAGGTTCCCCGGTATGCCGAATCTCACCGAAAAGGTGCGGCGTCGCTGCTAATTCGTTGGTTGTCTCCCGATCACTCTGCAGCCGATGCTTCCGAACGACTTCTACACGCCGACGAATGGGTTCGATTGAGACCGCATCAGCGAGCGACTCATTTGGTATCCAAAGGCAAAATCGATGCTCCCCGTGGATCGCCTCATTCGAACCCAATAGCTTCTTCACGAAGGGGAATGCCTCTGGATTAGTGCTCAGTAAATCGCGAGCCTCGTCTGGGCTAAAGATGAGTCCGCCCCCATCGTTAGGCATCGAGCCATTGGTCATCGGCGAGAGCACTGACAGGGGACGGCTGGAGGGTGCAACGATCACATCCTGGTCGGGAACGAGGTACGGCCCGATGTAGGTGGCCTCCTTTACCGTTTCTCCTGTAAAGACCAGCTTGGTCCGGCTAGATTTCCTAGCCAGTCCAACAATCGATACCGTGACAACGGCTTTCTTGGAAGCAAGGTTGCTCCACGGGAACGACGGCCTGGCGAACGTGATCTCGATGTCGCTCGAAAGAATCGCTGGCCAGAGGAGCGAAACCTGCCGCCCCTGATTGATACTATTTGTCGTCACAAACGCTGAGGCGGCATCAGACTTCGCGATGTAGTCACGCGCAAGAATGAACCATCCCGCGACGTAGTCCGCCGATTTGGTGGACTTGATTCTTCCTCCGAACGCTGCCGCCAAGTCGGCTTTCTGGCTCGGGGTCTGATCCTGACTTCCCTTATAGGGCGGGTTACCACAGAGGTAGGTTTCCCCGCCCTCGTTCTCAAAGTCGATCTCCGCCTGCTCCAACGGCGACCCAAACAGGTCGTCAGCAATGATCTTCACGCCTGTTCCCGTCGGCTGGCAAATGCTCAACCAATCCAGCCGCAACGCATTGCCACACACGATCCAGTTCTTTGCATCCAACGGCAAGAACTCCGCCAGCGCCTCCTTCTGCCCCCGATACAGCACATCGCACTGGAACTCGGCAATGATCAAGGCGAGCCTCGCAATCTCGGCCGGAAAGTGCCGCAGCTCGATGCCACGAAAGTTGGTCAGCGGGATCTCGCTGCGCAAATGCTCCTCACCCCGGCGGCGGTTGATCTCGGCCTCGATCTCGCGCATCTGCTTGTAGGCAATGACGAGGAAGTTGCCCGAGCCGCAGGCCGGGTCGAACACGCGAATGCGCGCCATGCGGCGACGCAGGTTCAAGAGCTTGGCCTTGTTGTCGCCAGCCGCCGCGAGCTGGGCGCGCAGGTCGTCAAGAAACAGCGGGTTCAACACCTTCAAGATGTTGGGCACGCTGGTGTAGTGCATGCCCAGGGCCCCGCGCTCTTCATCGTCGGCCACGGCCTGGATCATGCTGCCGAAGATGTCGGGGTTGATCTGCTGCCAGTTCAGCGTGCCGGCGTGCAGCAGGTAGGTGCGCGCCATGCGGGTGAAGCGCGGGGCGCTCGTGCTGCCTGAAAACAGGCCGCCGTTGACGTAGGGGAACTGGTCGGCCCAGGGCCGCAGGCCAGCTTGTGCCCGCTCGGCGGGCCGCAGGTTCATGGCGCGAAAGATGGCTTCGAGCACCTCGTGCAGGTTGCTGCCGTCGCGCTCGCTGAACTGTTCGAGCGTGCGGGTGAACAGGCCCTCGCCGTTGAAGATGTCGGTGTCTTCGGCAAAGAAGCAGAAGATGAGCCGCGCCATGAAGTGGTTCATGTCGGGCCGGCGCTCGTCGGTGGCCCAGTCGGGGTTCTCGCGCAGCAGCTCCACGTACAGCTTGTTCAGGCGGCCGGTGGCGCGCACGTCGACCGGGTTGTCTTTGATCTCCTGGATGGTGGTGATGCCGGCCAGGGGCAAGAAGAAGCCGAAGTGATCGCTGAAGGCGGGGTAGTCGCAGGCGATGGTGTCGCCGCCGACCAAATCTTCGGCTTCGAGCGTCTGGCCATCGGTGGCCAGAATGAACTTAGCTTTGCCCTTGGCGGTGGCCGGGCTGCTGCGCAGTGCCTGCAACCCGGCGCCCGTGCCGCCGGGCGGGCAGACGGCGATGTGGATGTGGTTTCGCAGCAGCACGCCGCCGGGCACGTCCGACGCATTGTTGTTGCCCGCGCGCAGGCGCTTGAGCGTGACCTCCTTGTTGCCAAAGGCGGCCAGGAAGGCGAAGGGGAACTCGGCAGCGTCAAACGGCTGGAGTGCCAAGTCAGAGATGGCTTGTTCGATTTCTACGGCATTCATCGGTGTGCGGGCGCTCCTCGGGCGCCGCAGCATCGTAACAACCGCGCAGCAGGCCTTGAGAAAGCGCGCCCGGACCTGCGCTGATCACGCGAAATCATCCCAAAGCGGCCCGGCGCCCGCTCTGCGTACAGCGGCTGTCAGGACGAGAGATCGTCGAATGACCTGTTTCAGACACTGCCGTCATTCAGCCTCCAACGCCGACCGACAGCAGTCAGTCTAGAGCTGGCATTCAGAGACCGTTGTGCCCGCCACGACTCTCCGCGAACGGTGCGCCTTGTTTGGAGGAAGACGACCATGGCGCTCGCATGCAGCTCTAAAGTTCACCGTACTTGCCCGTCGAAGGGCAGCCAGCGCGTTGCGCCAGTCGGCCTTCAATGCCTAGAGTCTCCGAAAACTGACTTGATCGCAGCCCGACCTACGTCGGGTGAATTTCTTTCGGCGACACGTTCAGATTTGGCGGGAGTAGAGCTTCGGTCTCCAACAGTAGCTCGCCTGAGCTGCGTCCAAGTGCCTGTGCGATCTTGATGATCATCGCGAGTGTTGGCATGTGTTCGCCACGTTCGATCTTTCCCATGTGCGAGCGCTCGACACCCGCCATGTGAGCGAGCGTCTCTTGAGCGACCCCTTCCTCAGTTCTGGCGGCGCGAACAACTGAACCAAACGCGCGTGCGAGCACGCCATCGAATGACTTCGCGCCTGCTGGTCGACCCCTTCGAACTGCCCGCTTCTGCATGCACAGGAGCGTCAAACTTGAGATCGCTTTAAACCACGTTATATTTAACTCAGCGGATGTTGTGCACTCCTTCTCTACATCGCGTCCGCGATATGAATGCACCTTGGAGGTCCAGATGGATGTGCAGCCAACGATGATCCGCGGTGCCTGGCGCGCACTTCCGCTTTGTAGTCGGTATCGGAACGTCACCTTCCACACGGTTCCAATACGCCCCATTGACGCAAGCGCAGTTGGTCAGGAGGGCGTTCGATGGGCTGTCGCGGAGTCCCAGGACGGTCAGCTGGAGCTGCTGGGCCCCTGGGCCGTATCGCCAGAGGTTGGCTGGGACGAGCTCTTTCGCGACTTGGCTCGGCGGGGCGTGGACTTGCTTGGCCGCGTGACTGGAGCCGACAGTGCAGCGGCCCTGAAGTCTCTGAGCGTGCACTTCCCGACGGCGAGGGTGTATGAGGCCGTGTCTGATATGTCTCGGCAGTCGTTGTCATTTGGCCCGTTCAAAGTTCCTCGGCGCCTGAAGGGCAGGGGCATGTTCGCCAGTAGTACTGAGGTGGCGCTCACCAAGGTTGAAGCGGTACTGAGACGTGCGGATCGGCGGCTGGGAGGAGCGGGCGTCGGCTTGGGTGTTCCTGGCCTTCAATCGAGTCACGGGTGATCGCCTAGCTGCTAGACGAGCTCACGGCGCTCGTTGTGCACGCGAAAAGTCGCGGGGCATCGTCGCGGCCGTTGGATCGACGAGGGGCGGTGAAGTGATCGCCCCGGGGGCGTGGGATCTTCGTTCACAACGTCGTACCGCAGATCACCAAGCCGACATTGCCGCTCGCGGCCTCGAGTGGTAGCCCCCTCTTGGGTGTGTCAGCGCTTTTCGAGCAGGCCATAGGCGGCCGCGCGCCGGGCGGATGCCTTGCGGCTGGCGCACTCCATCCGGACGTTGATGCGCTGGAAGCGGGAGTCGACGGACGCGGAGGTCATGCCGGTGCGCTGCGCGATCTCTTTCGTTCCCAAGCCCTCGTATTCCATGCGCAGCAGCTCGATGTCGGAGGGTTGCAGGCGGGCAGCTTCGCGCAGGCGTGCGCTCAGGTAGCGGCTTAGCCAATCGTGCAGCTCGCCGGCCAGGGCGCGTGCGAGTGTTCTGATTCGAGCGGTCTGGGGGTCTTCGAAAAGGGTCGAGTTGTCGCTGCCCAGGCACAGCATCTCGACGCGGTTCGCCGCCGCGCTCTGGGACACGGGCACGATCAGGCACGCGCGGAACCCGTAGCGGGCCGCCAGTGCCACTGCGGCGGCATCGGAGTCATGGGTGAGTTCGACCTCCAGGTGCGTGCCGGGCATGGAATGGGAGCGCGCGAATCGGAACCAGGGGTGGTCCACCAGGGGGCCCAGTTGCCGCTGCTGCTGGGCGAAGGTGGGATCGCAGGCATAGAGGCTGAGATTGAGCGTCTCGCGTTCGTTCTCCGGGATGGAAGCGGTGTAGAGGCTGCCGCTGGCACCGAGGGCATCTGTGGCCACGTGGAGGCATTCCAGGAGTTCGGGCGCGTCTATGGCGCTCGCGATGCGCGTGATCGCGTCGAGCGCGCGTGCGGAGTCGTTCTCCGCCGTCACGCCTCGTTGCCCGCCATGCGTTGGTTGGCGCGATCGAAGACCCGGGCGAAGGCCGACTGCAGCTGAGCGTGTGGCAACGGGTCGGTGAAGCGGCGCGGGTCTTCCTGGACGTACGTGTCGATCTGTTCGCGTGTTTGGAACAGGGCCCAGGACTCCGCGCGCAGTCCGGGTCGGAACCGCTCCCGATCTCGGGCGGCCACGCCGGACCCGACTCGGACGAGATGGGTGTGCCAGCGCTCTCCGCGGACGCAGGCTCTTCCATCGGTGATCTGTGCAGGTGAAACCGTGTGTCGTTGCTGCATGACGGGCTTCCTGTAGGGGCTCGACTTCGAGCCCGGCGCTGCGGTTCGTCCGCAGCAGGTGCGTGAATCTCGCGGCGGTGCAGGCTTGCATCAACGTTGGGGTGGCAATGGATGCCCGGACGTTCGGTCGATGTCCGCGGTTCCGTTCGTTCGTGGCGGTCCATCGGACGTCGGTGCCGACCGTTTGCGGGAACGGCCGAACACGCGACGGGGTGACATCGCTGAAGGTGGCACCGCCGGTTCGCACGATGCGCACCGGCTGGTGGTGTGGGGCGGTGGTTGGGCGCCTTGGGACTTGGACCTTGCGTCGGAATGCCGGCACTTTCGTTCGGTGGGGCTCGCGCACAATCCCGCCCGGAGACAGGTCCTGGGAGGGTCCGCTCAAGCCGGTGTACTGCCGGTCTTGTCGTTCGAGTGCCGAGTCCGTCGCAAGGATGCTACGTCGATGATCTGCAACTGGCGTTCAGCCTTCGCGCGCGTGCGATCTGCCTTGATGCGGCGTGGTCGCAGCGAACAAGATGCCGAGGACCTGGTCCAGGAGGCCTGGGTCCGGCTGGCCTGCTATGAGCAGGAGGTGATCGAACCGGAGGCGTTCCTCATGCGTGCTGCGCTGAACCTGTCCCTGGACGCCCACCGCGTGGCGAGAAACCGCGGCGAGCAGCTGGTGGTGGACGAGGTGGTGCTGATCGACGGCTCGCCCGGGACCGAAGACATCGTGCTGGCCCGCGAGCGGATGGTCCGCCTGAGCGAGTGCCTGGGTCAGCTCCCGCCTCGAACGCGGGAGATCTTCCTGGCGCACCGCGTCGACGGTCTGCGCTACCAGGACATCGCCCGGCATCACGGGGTGAGCGTGAGTGCGGTGGAGAAGCACATCGCGAAGGCGACGCTGCTGCTGACGAGCGGGATGGAGGGCTGGTAGCGTGAGCCGTCCGCAGACTGTCTTGGAAGAAGGCGACCGTGGCGACGCACCGCTCGTCGTTCCGCGGCAGGTCCTGGCGGAAGCGGCGGTCTGGGTGGCGCGCCTGCATGGGCCGGATCGCTCTGCGCGCATGGAGCGCGACTGCCTGGCCTGGCAGGCACGTTCCGCAGCGCATCGCAGGGCCTTGGAGAAGTGCACTGACACGTGGCAGGACGTTCCACGGTTGACGCTGGGCGATGCCTACGCCCGTGCGGTTTCCCCATCAGGCGCGGCTCGCGTGTCCGGGCGGGCTTGGCGTCGTGCGCGGTGGGTGCTCGGCGCCGGCCTGGCGGTCGTGTGTGCGGCGGTGGGCATCGGCATCCAGCAGTGGCGCGAGCTGGGACGGCATGTGACCGACGTGGGCGAGCAGCAGCTGATCGTGCTCGACGACGGCAGCCGGGTGTCCCTCAACACCGCCTCGCGCGTCCGCGTGTCCCTGGGCAGCCAGCAGCGCCTTGTCACGGTCGAAGCGGGCGAAGCCCTCTTCGAAGTAGCAAGGGATCGACGGCGGCCCTTCGTCGTGCGAGCCGCCGGGGCCGAGGTCGTTGCGGTCGGGACGACCTTCGCGGTGCGCCTGCAGGGCGGCCGTGCCGACGTGGCCAATTCGTTGTCGGTGACGCTGGTGGAGGGCCAGGTGATCGTTTGGCATGCCGAGGGCACCGCATCCGGCCAGGACGCGCTTCCCTCGCCGCTGGCCCTGCAGGCCGGCCAGCGCCTGCAGCTCATCCACCGCGCCGGCATCGGTGGATGGACACAGACGCTCGACCGCCCCCACATCGAGAGCCTGCTGGCGTGGAAGCGCAGCCTCGCCAGCTTCGTCGACGTGTCGCTCGCGGATGCGGTGGCCGAGATGAACCGCTACAGCCGAACGCCCATCGTGCTGGTGGATCGCGAGAGGCTGGCTTCGTTGCGGGTCAGCGGGGAGTTCAAGACCGCGGACTTGATGGGCTTCGCACGGGCGATGGCCAACTTGCACGATCTGCACCTGCAGGAAGCGGGAGGACGACTGGAGTTGTACGCATACCCCTCAACCAGCGGGTGGCGTCGTGTCGGCGCCTGCGGAGCGCAAGTTCTCGAGCCCCCGGCGGAGCCGCGACTCGTCAGTTGTGGTGCGCTGATATCTCCTGGCGGTCTCGTGACAAAGGGCTGATCGCCGTGCAGAGCAGGCGGCCTGCTTTCACCAGTACCACACGAGCGAGCCGTCCTCGGGCGTCAGGCGCCATTTCTCCATCGCCCTGTCCAGCGCCAGGGAGGTCACGGAGAGTTCGACCGGCGCGAGCGGAGGAGGGCCGAGCCCAGCACCTTCAGTGCGTTGTCCGCTCCACACCCGGTGTGCCCAGGACACCTTGTGCTCCACCGCCATCTCGACTTCGCCCACCTGCCGGAGTTGCTTCAGCCCGCTTCGCGCGTGACGCGTAGGCCACATCGGTTCGAACCCGGCGAACGTGGCACCCCGGTTGACCGCTCCCCAGAAGCCGCGTTCCAGACCGAGCGCGGCCTCCACTGCGGCGTGCACCAGATCATGCGGAAGTGTCGGGCCCGTCTCCCGTGCTCGCATGCGGAGGTCCGGCCCCGATGCACGATGCGTCTCTTCGATGCTGTGCATCGCGCGTGCGTGCTTGGTGAAGCGGATCTCCATCGCAGTCCTGTCTTGCGCGTGGCGGGTTCTTGGCGTCACGGTGGCAATCATGTCGCCGGGGCGAAGGCTGCCATGCGCTGGAACTTCTCGGAGGTCGTGTTCCACGGCGGAGGCAGATGAGTGGGCGAAACCTGCTCCAACGCATCCGCCATATCGCGCCAGCATAACTGCTCACCGACGTCGGTCGGATAAGACGGGCACCCATGCGAGTGGGAGGGACTCGTGCTGTCGCTGGTTCGCCCTGAATTTCTGAAGCTTTGCCGAGCGAGTTCGCACGACGGTATGGAGATTGATGCAGCGCTGAGTGAAACGGCGGCCGGATCGTCATTGCTGCATGACGAAGTCAAGATCAGGAGATCAAGGGCACGACCGTTCATCGACGACTTGGGCCTTGACGTGGCAGGCCGCCGTGGGGCGCAGCTTCTTTGCCGACCCCTCGCTGGCAGCACGCATACGCGAGCGACTGCTCGGAGCGCACGAGCGAGAGGGAAGGGAGCTGGTGGATTACCTGCTTCTGCCCGGTGAACTCCACGCCATCTCGACGATCGCTTCCGGCGACTCCGTGGGCAGCGTCGCACGTGCGGTGGGCAATGTGGTGTCGCGCTGGGTCCGTGAGGCGCAGCCCCTGCGAAGTCCTGTGATGGCCGGTCGGTATTCCGCGCGGTGCATCGAGACGGTGGAGGCGCTGAAGCATGAGGTCAGGGCACTCGCCTGGCGTCCGGTGGAGCTCGGCCTGAGTGCGACGCCAACGCACTATCCGCACGGAGCCTTCCGCATCCTGCTCGGCCTCACGCCGGCCCGCGGCTTCGACGCCCGACCGGTGCTGAAGTTGTTCGGCGACTCGGTGCAGGGTGCGCGCGCATCCCTTCGCCGTTGGGTTGCTGAACGTCCGTCCGAACAGGCATGGCGGGAGTGGGAGCTCGGGCGAGGCCTGCAACTGGCCACCGGCGCCCTGGGTCCACGCCCGAGCGGTGCCAAGGCCGTCACCGGAGCGGCAGCGGCACTGATTGCCGCAGGTGGCTCGTCGCAGGTCGAAGGCGCCTTGCGGTTGCTGGAGGTTTGGGTCGCTGCAAAAATGCAGCTGGGACGTGGGACGCCGCTGCGCGAGCTGTCATCTTCCGAGGGGGCGCGTGGACGGGCGCTCGTCGGCTTGCTGGCGTTGCGGCACCGCGTCTGTTCGGCGTCGTCGGTCGCGCGCCACTTCGGCCGGGCCAAGGCCACGCTCAGTGAGCAGATGGCGGCGTGCCGGCGGCGATCGGTCGACCGTCAGATTCTGGAGACGCCGCTGCGTCGGATCCTGGACGAAGCGACCGCGCTGGTCGCGCGAGACTCGACCACTCGCGGCGGCGGCCGAGGCGACTGACCCCGAGGGCCGAGGCCCCCGTGCTCGATGGCGGCTGACGACCCGCCTTGACGCGTTCGTACCCTCACTTGGCGGCGTTGCGGCGAGAACGCGCCCAGTCGTCGATGTCGTGCTCGTACCAGCCGACGGCACGTGTGGACAGCACGACCTGCTGCGGGAAGCGCTTTTTCTTGATGAGCAGATAGATGGTGGACTTGCCCAGGCCCGTCCTCGTCTTGACCGCCGGCAGTCGCAGGATGTTGCTGTGGGGGACGGGCCGCGGTGGGCCGTCGGACCGGGCAATTGCAACGCCATCGCCTTCGCGGCGCGAACCGAGACCGTGGTGTTTCACGAAAGGCCTCCAATGGATGAGAAGGAGAGCCCATTGAAGCAGTCCTCTGGTGTCACGGGCTGCTGAATTCCAGGCGAATTAAGACTCGGACTTGCAGAGGCTGAGTCGGAACATGAGCGGTGTCGCTGTCCTGAAAGGCTAAGCGCAACGGCCTTCAATCGGAGGTTCTCCCGGCCTCTGATTCGTTGACGGCTCGCTCCGCGAGTCACTGGCCTCGATTCAGTTCGGGACGCGCACGCGACTCAGCCACTTTTCGATGGCGGCGACCGTCTTAGGGCCCAAGCCCGGCGTGCCGCTGTTGAGGGATCCTTCGGCCAGCGCGCTTGCCACTCCATGCTGACTGCTAAATCCGAGCGCCAGCAACGCTCTGGCGGTTCGATGCGGCAGCCCGTTGAGCCAGTCAGAGTTGCCAGTGTCGATGCGTGGATCATGTGATCGGGCCAGCAGCGTTCCGGCGACGTGCATGGAACAGCGCAGCTCGATGGCCACCTCGCGAACCGTCATCCCGCTCGCCCGAAGTGCCTCGGCTCTCTTCTGCCGCTCGAGGATCTCCGACGAGTTCGAAGACAGGTGCGGAGTCTGCTGTGCCATCTGCTGCAAAGTGCCTGGTCAGGATCGCGGGCGATGCTAATCGAACGCGAAACCCCCTCGCAACCGCACCCCCTTAGGTGGGGATCGGTGTAAGCGCCTGTTGCAACCGCTTGCCGCGCGGGCAACTGCCTCCAAAATCGCGCCCCTAGCAAGGGACGTATAAAAAGCATGATGGACCGACTCAGCGACGCCATGAGCGGCGCCGCAGGACGCATGCTCAGTGGCTTCGACAGCGCACTGAGCGCACTGCTCGCAAGCTGGACCAGCGCACAACGCCTCTACAACCTCGAAGGTGCGGCCCCGGTCAGTGACCTGATGGTCGAGCGCTTCAGCGTGGTCGACACCATCAGCGAGCCCTTCCAGCTGCAGCTGCACACCCTGTGCGTGCACAACCGCACTCCGCTGCAAGCGCTGCTCGGCCAGCGCATCACCCTGCTGAGCACCCTGGCCGATGGCAGCCGCCACCGCCGCAGCGGCCTCGTCTTCGAGGCCCGTGATGCGGGCGCCGACGGTGGCCTCGTGCGCCACCAGTTGCTGATCCAGCCGTGGCTCGCCCTGCTCGGCCACACGCGCAACAGCCGCGTGTGGCAAGACAAGACCATCGTCCAGATCCTCGACGACGTGCTCGGCGCCGACGCCTACAAGGCCCACGCCGCCTGGCAATGGGGCGAGACCGATGCCGAGGGCAACACCGAAGACCTCGCCGCCTTCGTCGCCCAAGGCCTCAATGGCGGCGTGCGCGCCTACTGCGTGCAATACCGCGAGAGCGACCTCGCCTTCCTGCAGCGCCTGCTGGCCGAAGAAGGCCTCGGCTGGCGCGTGGAAGAAGCCGACGACGCACCAAGCGGCCACCGCATCGTCTTCTTCGCCGACAGCGCCCGCTGGCCCGAGAACACCACCTCGCGCAGCGCGCTCGGTGGTGCCGGCATCCGATTCCACCGCGGCTCGGCCGCCGAAGAGCAAGACGCCATCCAGAGCTTCGGCGGGTGGCGCCAGCTCACGCCGGCCGCGAGTGCCGTGCTGCAGTGGGACTACCAGGCCAAGCGCGCGATCGCCGCCGAGTCCCCCACTGCCTACGACTACACCAGCGAGTCGATGCGCGACATGGCGCCGTGGCTGCAGCAGTACGAGCCCATCGGCGCCACCGCCGACACCGGCACCTGCAGCAGCGCCGAGCTGCAGCACCGCGCCACCTGCCGCCAGCAGGCCCACGAAGCACGCCACAAGACCTGGCTCGGCCGCAGCACCGTGCGCAGCCTGCGCGCCGGCGAGCACTTCGGCCTCACGCAGAGCACGCTGGATGCGCTCTCGGAGCTGCAAAGCGCCGCCGATCGCGAGTTCTGTGTGCGCAGCGTGCATGCCCTGGGCGTCAACAACCTGCCCAAGGAGCTGAGCAAGCGCCTGATGCAGCAGCCGGCATCCGACCCCTTCGCCGAACTCGATGGCGAGCCTGCCAGCACGCTGTCAGAGAGCCTGGAGCACGACCCGGCCCTGAGCCGCAAGGCCGCCGAGCTCGGCTACGCCAACCGCTTCGAAGCCCTGCGCCGCCTCATCCCCTGGCGGCCGCTGCCGCCCACCACCCGCACTGCCCTCGGGGCCCAGACCGCGATCGTCGTCGGCCCCGGCGGCGCCACCAGCCCGAACGGTGCCGACGAGCTCTACACCGATGCGCTCGGCCGCATCCGGGTGCAGTTCCATTGGCAATCGGCCCCAGGCGCCGATGCCCGGCCCGACAACCGCAGCAGCTGCTGGGTGCGCGTCGCGCAGCGCTGGGCGGGTGCCGGGATGGGCTGGCAGCACATCCCGCGCATCGGCCAGGAAGTGCTGCTCGACTTCATCGAGGGCGACATCGAGCGCCCCATCGTGCTCGGAAGCCTCTACAACGGCCGCGGCGAAGCCGGCCTGCCGCCGACGCCCGGTGGTGCGGCGGCTGAAGCCGACACCAGCGCCTACAAGTCCAGCCACAACCACGGCCCGAGCGCCCAGGGCAACCTCGTCGGCGGGGGCTCAGGCGGCCATAGCCCGGCCTGGCACGGCGGCGCCCCCGGCCCGGCCGGCAAGGACGCGGCCGCGCAGAACAACACCGCTGCGCTCAGCGGCTTCAAGAGCAAGGAGTTCGGCGGAGAGGGCTTCAACCAGCTGGTCTTCGACGACACCCCCGGCGAGCTGCGGGTGCAGCTCGCCACCACGCAGCACGCCACCCAGCTCAACCTCGGCCACCTGATCCACCAGGCCGACAACCACCGCGGCCACTACCGCGGCCGAGGCTTCGAACTGAGGACCGACGCGTATGGCGCCGTGCGCGCCACCAACGGCTTGCTGATCACGACATTCGGCACCCGCGAGGCCGACCCCGCCGGCGACAACGCCCCCGGCATGGCGCTCCTGAAGCAAGCCGCAACGCTGGCCGACACGTTCAGCAAGGCAGCGAAGACTCATCAGACCACTGCGCTGGCGAGCGCCATTGGCGCGATGCGGGCGAATCAAAGCAGCTTGGCAGACCAGCTCGCACCGATGAAGGCCTTGCACCAGTCGGTGAGTGGCATGGTGAGCGCTGCGTCGCTGGAGCAGGCCATCACCGATGCCAGCAACAAGGCGACGCAGGCCAGCGACGGCAAACTGCCGCACACCACCGACCCGATCGTCGCGATCACGGCAAAGGCCGGGCTTGCGACCGTAGCTGGCCAAGACATTCAGGTGGCCAGTGGAGAAGTGATCAGCTGGCAGGCGGGACAGGACATTCATCTCGGCAGTGGCCAGCAGATGCGTGTACACACCGGCCAGAGCATCGGCATCCTCGCCGGCGCGGTGCAGGCAGGCCAGGGCGCCAAAGGCACCGGCCTGACCCTGATCGCCGGAAAGGGCCCTGTGCAGATGCAGGCGCAGGCCGATCAAGCCGAAGTCGCCGCCAAGAATCTCGTCAACATCCAGACCGCCAATGCCCACATCGATTGGGCGGCGGCGAAGAAGATCACCCTGACCACGTCAGGTGGCGCGCAGATTGTTCTCAGTGGTGAGGGGATCACTGTGCAGTGTCCCGGGAAGATCACCGTCAAGGCAGCGAGCAAGAGCTTCGTTGGAGGAGCGAAAGAAGACTACGTGCTGCCAGTGATGCCCAAGGATGACATCTCGTGGGTCAACCTCGAAGGCCGCTACGAAGATGCCTGGAACACCGCTTGGCCGCTCGATGGCCTGAAGGTCGACATCAATGGCAGCACGGTGGCCAAGTCAGTCACCGTCGACATGACGCAGGAGATTGCCTGATGGCTGAGCCTCAGTTCGGGCGCCAGGTGCTGGCGCCAGATGATGGATCGGTGCTGGTCACGGCACAGCCGACCGTCAGTGAAAAAGAAATCCACGACGATCGTCAACTGATCAAGCAGCGTCTCGACGCCGCTTACTTGAACCTCACTGATCGCATGGCTCCGTTCCAGAAGGAATGGGATGCAGGGCCGCTCACCGCCTTGATCACCAGCGTGCGCGCCGGTGCCGCGGCCGGTGCGTCTGAGTGGGGCGATGACTTCGCCGAGATGTTCAGCAAGGAGATGTGGACCAACCTCGGCGTGAAGATCAAGGACCTGGCCGGCAGCGCTCTTGATGCGGCGGGCAACTACAGCAAGGGCGTCTACAACGACATCGCAGCCAGCACCGAAGCGGCCGCAAGGCGTGCCGGCAAGGTACTGGAGAACCCCGACAAGACCATCTACAACTGGGGCTGGTGGCAGCGCAACGTCGAAGAAGCGGCCGACGAGGCCCAGAAGGCACTCACGCAGAAGGTCGACGGTTATGTGCAGTCTGCTCAGGCCACGGCGCACACGCTCTCCGAGGCGGCCAAGAAGGCGCAAAAGGCGTACAAGCACCGTGAGGCCATCCTTGGCCTGCCTGAGCTCCTGGTGAAGGGAGATCCCAAGCCCGTGCAGGCGTTTGTCGACACGGTGCTGATGGACATCGACCCACAGCTCGCCAAGGAGATCAAGAATGATCCGAACTTCTACATGGTGCTGGAGCTGATCGCGGATCACGACAGCATCCTTGCCTACCTCGCCTACGTCGGTCTGATGATCGAGGCGATCCCGCCGAACTTCTTGGGCTATGCCGCCGCGAAAGGTGGTGTCTACCTGCTCATCGAGCTGGTGCTGCTACTCGTGACAGCGATTCTGTCCGCAGGGGCAGCAGCTGCGGCACGCGTGGCGTCGTTGGTCGCACGCCTGGCTGCCAGCAGCGCAAAACTGGCCAACGCCGCCAAAAAGATCGAGCGCGCAAAGGAAGCTATTGACGCTCTGATTCGCGCCGTCGAGAACTTCTACCAGGCCGCAACCGACCTGCGAGCCCTGGGCGACAAGCTTCGGAGGGCCCGCCAACGCGGAGTCGTCTTGCGGGGGAACACGAAGACAACGGTCGCGGCGCGGAAGCAAGCCATCAAACGCGATCGGCAATGCCAAATCTGCGGAAGCGCACAACACACGACACCCCGCCATGAACTCGGAAACGTTGTCTACAGGTAGCACAGGGAGGAACGGTTCATGATCGGAAGCGTTGTCAAGGGAACCACCTATCTCAAGGACCTCAAGCTTGAGATCCTCAAGGTCCCGAGCCATCCTCGGCACCATGGCGTCAAGATGCAGGCGCACCATCTGGTGTCACAGGAAGGGGTTCGGATCTCCGGCCTGGGCGCCAAGCTTGTCTCCATGGGCTACAACATCGACCATGTGAAAAACCTCGCCTTCTTGCCGTGCACGTTGCAGGGTGCTTGCCACCTGGGAATACAGCCGCATCGAGGTGACCACACGGCCAAGAGCGATCGACCCACATTGAAGGTATTCAATCTCAGTGAGGACGATTACGACGATGACGATGACCACCCCGAGAGCTATCACGTCCACGTCGCCAAGCTGCTTGCCGCGACGGTTCGCCGGCTGAAGCGAGAGTGCGACGGTGACCCGGACATGAGCAGCAAGTTTCGGAAGGGGATCAACGGCTTGAGCAAGAGCATTCTCGAGACGCTCAGCGATGAACCGTCCGAGCTTCGCTTGACCAGCATCGCCGAGTACTTCAAGCGCGGAGTGAAGATCGGATGCTCAGGTGCCGACAGCGTGGGTGACCACAAGCATTCAACGGCGTGCCAAGTCGGAAGAAACCATCTGAAGGGCCGCCGAGCAACGGGTCAGAAAGACGAAGGCATCAAGTATCAAAGCAGCGAACACTACGTACCCAAACCCAGCCAGTAACGCTCATGCTTGACGACGAATACTATGTGGTGACGCGTCCGCGTCAGGATGATCAGCGGCACGATCTCCTTCCCACACTCGGCCCCGACGAAGACACCGCGGATCTCGAGTACCGTGACGAGGCATTGCCGCTAGGACACAAGCCGCTGATCTTTATCAACGCGTTGAAAGAGTCGCGGCAAAGAAAGGGCATGACAACAGTCAAGTCACCACCCTCTGTACTCTTCGACGGAGACAACCCGCTGGTCCGTGGCACTGTGCGGGAAAAGCTGTTGGCTCTGGACATTCAAGACCTTGTGCTTCAGCCAGCCATCTTCATTGACGACTGGGACACTTGGCATGAGGACTACTGGTTCCTCACCTTTCTTGAGACGCATCGCTATTGGGATGTGAACAAGTCACGGCTCGGCCGCGGGGTTCCTGTCGGCAGCGACACGCTGCAGACCGTCTATGACTTCGCTCTCGACGAAAAACGTCTAAGCGAAATTCCTTTGAAGGATCGCCTGCTGTTCCAGATGGACAGCTTGCCTAGCGTTGTGGTTGCACATCGCTCGGTTGCGGGATTCTTCAGAGGTGATGGCAACAACGGTGCGTTGGTCATCCCGATCCGGGACTATCCCAATCGGCCTTGATGAGGCGCAGTCCTGGCCGTCGACGGTTCCTGCAATGCGTGTCTGCGAAGACGGAGCGAGTGTCGTGCCGTCGGGCGACGAGCCAAATCGGGTTTGAGCGAAGGTCTGCCGATGATGGGGGCTTGGTCGTCTGGAATCTGCCCGCCTAGTCCCACATCGCTCTCAGCTTGGCGCCCACATCGATCGGGGATGCTGCAACTGGAATGCGAGGGTCGCCGCGAACCGACACTGGCGTGACTTGCTCGAAAAGTCGGGCTACCTTGCCGGGTATGAACCGCGTCAGTGTCGCGTTGATGTAGCTGTCACCGCCTCGGCGCTGTTGCCGCACGTAGAAGCGCTGCGGCGTGATCAAGGCCAAATGGTGCTTGGCACGCGTCATGGCCACGTACATCAGGCGCCGCTCCTCTTCGATGTCTTCCTCGCGGCCGGTGGCCATGTCCGAAGGCATGCAGCCATCGACGACGTTGAGCACGTAGACCGCGTTCCACTCCTGCCCCTTGGCTGAATGGATGGTGGAGAGGATCAGGTAGTCCTCGTCGAGGTGCGGAGCGCCAGACTCATCGCTGCTGGCTTCTGGCGGGTCCAGCGTCAGCTCGGTGAGGAAGCGCTCCCGGCTGCCGTAACCCTGCGCGATGCGCGCCATCTGCTCCAGGTCGGCCAGGCGCACTTCCGCGTCATCGTGGAGGCGTTCCAGGTGCGGCTGGTACCACTCGATCGCGCGTTCGAGATCGGCCGGCCATTCGCTTTCCCTGCTCAGGCTGGCGACCAATGCGGCGAGCTTGGACCAGTCCTCCGCGGCAGCCTTTGGTGGCGTGAAGCCTTCAATGGCCGTCAGCGGATCGGCCTGGCGCTCCATCTCGTCCAGGAGCTTGCCTGCACTGACCGGTCCGAAGCCGGGCAGCAACTGCGAGACGCGGAACCCGGCGAGGCGGCCGCGGGGGTTCTGAGCCCACCGCAGGATGCTCAGCACGTCCTTGATGTGCGTGCTCTCGAGGAACTTGAGCCCACCGAACTTGCGGAACGGGATGTTGCGGCGGGTCAGCTCGAGCTCGAGGGGAGCGCTGTGGCTCGAGGTCCTGAACAGGACGGCCTGTTTGATCAGGCGGATGCCTTCTTCGCGTTTTCGCAGTACCTGATCTGCGACCCACTGTGCCTGGCTCGCCTCGTCGGGCATCGCCGTGATGCGTGGCAGCTCGCTGGAGGGCTGGTTCGACCAGAGGTCCTTGGTGTGGCGCTTCTTCGCCAGGCCGATGACGGCATTGGAGGCCGCCAGGATCGGCTGCGTGGAGCGGTAGTTCTGCTCCAGCGCCACGATGCGTGCCGGTGGGTTAAACTGGTCCGGGAAGTCGAGGATGTTGCCGACGTCGGCGGCGCGGAACGAGTAGATGGCCTGTGCGTCATCCCCTACCACCGTGAGGTTCTCGCCCTGTGGCTTCAGCCCCAGCACGATGGAGCCTTGCAGGCGGTTCGTGTCCTGGTACTCGTCGATCAGCACGTGGTCGAAGCGTTTCCGCACGTCTTCCGCGATACCCGCATCCGCCATCATGTGTGACCAGTAGAGGAGCAGGTCGTCGTAGTCGAGCACCTGCTGCTGGTGCTTGGCCTGCGCATAGGCCTTGAACAACTTCTTCAGTCCATCGTGAGCGGCGAAGCACCACGGGTAGTGGGTCTGGAGCACCTGATCCAGGCGCGACTGGCTGTTCACAACCCGCGAGTAGATCGCGAGGCAGCTTCCCTTGAGGGGGAATCGCTCGACGGTCTCGGCCAGACCGAGCTCCTGCCGCACCATGCCCATCAGGTCTTCGGCATCCGAGCGGTCGAGGATCGTGAAGTTGGGCGCGAGGCCGATCCGGTCGGCGTAGTCGCGCAGCAGGCGCGCCCCGACGCTGTGGAAGGTGCCGCACCACGGGAAATGCGGCGGGGCCTGGGTCGTCGCATACCCGAGGAGCCGATGCAGCATCCGACCGACGCGCTGCTCCATCTCTCCGGCGGCGCGGCGGGCGAAGGTGAGCAAGAGGATGCGGTGCGGGTCCGCGCCGGTCTGCACAAGCCGCGCGACCCGGCTGGCCAGCGTCTTGGTCTTGCCTGTCCCTGCGCCGGCAATGACCAGCAGCGGACCGCGCGGCGCGTCCTCAAGCAATCCGTGTTCGACAGCAGCACGTTGCTGGTCGTTGAGGTCCGCGAACACGTCTTTCGCCGTACCAGGTTTGGCTGACGGCGATGGTTCGGGGAATGCGTTGGGCTCGCCCATGGCTGGATCTCGGGCCGGATCATATACTGTATGAATCTACAGCTAATGGCGTTTCCTATGAGCATCCGGATCGGTACTGCCTCCTGGTCGCACCCTGCGCTCATCGACACCGGGCGCTTCTATCCGTCGGAGCACATGAGCGCCGAAGAGCGGCTGCGCTTCTATGCCATGCAGTTCCCGCTGGTCGAAGTCGACTCGAGCTTCTATGCGATGACGCCACCTTCCATGGCGCATCAATGGGCGCAGAGGACACCCAACGACTTCGTCATGAACGTGAAGGCGTTCAGGCTCTTCACTGGCCACCAGACCTCGCCCCAGGCGCTTCCGGCGGATGTGCGCGACGCGCTCCCCGTCGCCCTGCGCGACAAGTCCATCCTGTACTACCGCGATGTGCCGCCGGAGCTGCGCGACGTGCTGTGGGCGCGCTTCGTCGACGGCATCGCGCCGCTTCGGCACGCAGGCAGGCTTGGCCTGGTGCATTTCCAGTTTGCGCCCTGGGTCGTCCGCAACCGGGCCGGCCGGGCGCATGTTGCGCATTGCGTCGAGCGCATGCCGGGTCACACGGTCAGCGTGGAGTTCCGCAACTTCAGCTGGTTCGATGGCGTGAACGCACGGGACACGATGGCCTTGCAGCGCGCGCTCGGGGTGGTGCACACGATCGTCGACGAGCCGCAGGGGTTTGCGAACTGCGTTCCGTCCATCTGGGAGGTCACCCATGGCACGCATGCGCTGGTGCGCATGCACGGTCGCAATGAACACACCTGGAACCACCACGGCGCGAGCTCGTCAGGACGGTTCAACTACCGGTACGACGATGCAGAGCTCGAAGGTCTTGCTGCGCAGATCGCAAAGCTCGACGCTCCTTCTCTCAACCTTCACGTGGTCATGAACAACAACGCGGAAGACTTTGCACAGGCGAACGGGCGACAGCTGTTCGAGACGCTGCAGGCCTATGGCGCCGACGTGGTGCTGCCGTCTTCCATCCCCTCCGCACAACGTCACGCCGCCTAGGTCAGGGCACGGGCCTCGCCTGCCAGACGGGCGGGCGGGCGCACAATCGGCGGGTGATGACACCCCAGCAACGAACCTCCGCGGACCTCGAGACAGAACACCGCTTCCAGACGCTGTTCGAGCAGGCACCCTTCAGCGTGCAGCTGCTCTCGCTCGATGGACGCACCTTGCGCGTCAACCAGGCATGGAAGGATCTGTGGGCGAGCCAGGAAGGCGATCCGCTCCTGGAGTTCGTGCTCTCCGACTACAACATGCTCACCGACCCCCAGCTCGAGGCCAAGGGCGTCACGCCGCTGCTGAGGCGGGCGTTTGCTGGTGAGGCAGTGCGGTTGCCAACGATCCTGTATGACCCGAAAGCGCTCGGCAAGCCGGGCGCCTCGCGGTGGGTGGAGGCCACAGCGCGTCCCATCAAAAATGACGAGGGTCGCGTGCTGGAGGTGATGCTCATCCACGAGGACGTGACGGGTCGCGTTCTCGCCGACCAGGAACTCCGGGCCAGCGAAGAACATTTCAGGACCATTGCCGATGCCATCCCGCAAATGGTCTGGTCGACGCGCCCGGATGGTTACCACGACTACTACAACCGGCAGTGGTACGAATTCACCGGCGTGCCCCGGAATTCGACGGACGGCGAATCCTGGAATGGGATGTTCCACCCCGACGATCAGGATCGGGCCTGGGAAACCTGGCGGCGCAGCCTGTCCACTGGCGAAACCTACGAGATCGAATACCGACTGCGACATCGATCGGGGCAATACCGGTGGGTCCTCGGGCGGGCACTGCCGATTCGCGACGACGGCGGGCAGATCATCCGCTGGATGGGCACCTGCACGGACATCGATGAACAGAAGCGCGTGCGAGACGAGCTCCTGGCGACCAATCGGCGAAAGGACGACTTCCTGGCGATGCTGGCGCACGAGCTGCGCAATCCGCTCGCGCCGATCAGCACCGCGGCCCACCTGCTGAAGACCGCACCGCATGACGCGTCACGGGTCGAGCGCTCGGCCGCCATCATCGACCGCCAGGTGCGGCACATGAGAGCACTGGTGGATGACCTGCTGGACGTCTCGCGCGTCACGCGCGGGTTGGTCGAGCTAGAGAAGCTACCGGTGGAAATGAAGGGCGTGGTGGCGAGCGCCATCGAGCAGGTACGTCCGTTGGTCGACTCGCGCGGCCATCAGCTGACCACGCGCATGGCGTCGGGTGACATCCACATCCTGGGAGACCGCACGCGGCTGGTTCAGGTGGTGGCCAACCTCTTGAACAACGCCGCCAAGTACACGCCATCGAACGGCGCCCTTCGCGTGACGCTGGAGGTGGGCGATCGCCTGACCATCAGCGTCGTCGACTCTGGCATCGGCATCGATGCGCACCTGCTTCCTCATGTGTTCGATCTGTTCGCGCAGGGCGAGCGCACGCCAGACCGCTCGCAGGGCGGCCTGGGGCTCGGGTTGGCGCTGGTCAAGACCCTGGTCGAGCTCCACGGTGGCAGCGTGCGCGCCGAAAGCGCGGGCCCATTGAAGGGGAGCAGCTTCATCGTGTCGCTCCCGCTTCTGGACTCGGACCGCCTGCTTGGAAACGCACCCGCAGCCCGTGCGGAACCTGCGGCTGCCGCGCGGGCCCTGCGGGTGCTGGTCGTTGACGACAACCGGGACGCGGCGGAGACCCTGAGTCTCTTCCTCGAAAGCCTGGGGCACACGGTCATCGTGGAGCAAGATCCCATGCGAGCCATCTCCACGGCTCGGCACGACATCGACGTCTACGTCCTCGACATCGGGCTCCCGGGCCTCGACGGCTACGAACTCGCCGAGCGGATCAGGAAGCAGGCTGGCGGCAGGCCGGCGACCTATGTCGCGCTCACGGGCTACGGAAGCGATGTCGACCGACAGCGTGGTGCGGCGGCGGGATTCGATCATTACTTCGTCAAGCCGGCAGATCTGGCAGAGCTGTCGCAGGTGGTTGCATGCTCTGTGCCGCACGCGTCGTAGTTCGGCAGCGACGGTGTGAGATCTGATCGGCCGTCCTTGGGGCCTGCGGCGCAGGCGTGGAACTCCCGGCCGTTGGCACGAAGGCAGAAGTCTTTGATCTTATGGTGACTCACCGGCCATCCCCCTGCCTCGGCGCAGGAGGGGGCGCGGTCCTCAGTCGTTGAAGCCGACGAAAACTGCAGCGTCGGCGACGCTCTTGCGTTCGGACACCACCGCGTTGGCGGGAAACGTCTCGTCGGGCCACCCGAGCGCAATGCTTTTCATGATCACCTGGTCGTCCGCGATGCCCGCGTGTTCGCGCACCACCGGAGACTGCATGATCCCCTGGCTGTTGATGACACAGCCCAGGCCGCGCGACCAGGCCGCGTTGACGAGCGCCGTGGTCACGGCACCGCAGTCGAAAGGGGTGTCGTCGCTTCCATCGAGCACACCGTCATAGGTGACGATGATGCAGACAGGTGCATCGAACTGGCGGAATCCGCGCATCACCCAGTCCTGGCGCTTTGCCTGATCATCCCGAGCGATGCCCATCGCAGTGAACAGTTGCTTGGCCACACCGACCTGACGCTCGCGATGCTGAGCCGCAAATGGCTGACCGATGCGGAACTCGCGCGACTGCGGCACGCCGGCGGCCATTCGTTCCGTATTGCCCTTGCGGATGCGCTCGAGCGGCTCACCTGTGATGACGTAGAAGTTCCAGGGTTGCGTGTTCATCGACGACGGTGCCCGCATGGCGAGCGTGATGATTTCCTCGATGAGCACGCGCGGCACCGGGTCGGGCTTGTAGCCGCGAATGCTGCGGCGGCCCAGGATGACATTGTCGAACTCCATGCTGTTCACATGACGGGCGATGTTGCGGGAGTGCGATGGTAGGAGCCGCTCTACGCCGGCGCTGTCGCTCGGACGTCACGCCGTGCTTCAGGCCCGTCCGATCGCTTTCCCAGGGTTTGGCGCCGCCGAGTCGGTCGACCCATCCGTTTCCGCCTCGTCCGGACTTGCGAAATGGCCCTGCAGCGCCGATGCAGCGCTCGACGACGATGCCGTGAATCCGTCAGGTGCTGCGCGTCGAGCTCGGGCGACGCGATGACCGCTCGTTGTTCGCGTCGTCGCTGGCATCGAGGCTCTCTCCGCGGCGTAGCAGGTCGCCAAACACCGTGCCCGAGTCAGGACGCCTCCTGGCGCTCGGTGAGTCGTACAGCACGAGCCACCCAGCGCCGCTTGAAAGCAGCCCCTCGGGGAGTTCACAGAAGGCTTCGGCCCTGTCGTGGCCGGGCGAATGTGGCAGCTCGACTTCCTCGGCCAGCTCGTGCTCGAAGCGCATTGGCTGGCCATTCAGGTCGAGCGTCTGGCGCGCCTGCTTCCAGCGGAACAGCCGCACCTCGCCGTCCAGCACCATGGTCGGGCCGGCGAGCAGGAAGAGGTCGTCTCCATCGAAGGTGAGGTCGCGCACGCCGAGGCCGCCCAACTGCAGGAAATGCTTGCGCAGCAGGGTGCCTTCGTCGTCGAGAGGCGCAAGGTGCAGCCACTTGCCGCCTGCCTCGATGGCCACTTCGAGCAGCAGCGTCCACCCACGCAGCACAGGGCCGCGCAGCCCGAGCAGCAGGCGGTTGCCGTTGACCGCGAGACCCTCGATGTCGAAGCCGTTGTCTTTTCCCGGGATGTGGAGGAACGGCGCGAGGTGCGGGTCTTCCGTCAGCAGGTCCACCAGGCCGTTGCGCTTGGCGTCTCCCTTGAGGCGCATGGCACGCCGCCCATCGGCGGCTTCGGCCACGAGGCGTGGCATGCCGGACGCATCCCACTCGATGGGCACCCGCGCCAGCAGTCGACGGTTGCCGTCGAGTTCGACGCAGGCCAGGCGCTTGGCGTTGGCACCGTCCGACCGGGCGGCCTTCGCGTTCTTGCGCTTCAAGCCATGCGAGCCGACGAGCCAGAGCCACCCGTCACAGACGGCCATGCCTTCGAGATCGGCTTCGTCGTCTGCGTCACCCGGCAATTCCAGCAGGGCCGACAGCGGAAACGACCTTGCTCGCACGTAGTGCAGCGCCTCCCCGCTGACCGGGGCTTGGCGCTGCATTAGCTCGACAGCCGCCGCCTCGTCGCCCACCACCCACAGCCATTCGCCGCTGAATGCCGCACCTGAAAGGTTGATGCAGGCCAGGCTGTCCGCATCGAATTCGAGGCGCACACCATGTGGGATGAGGGTTTTTTCCATGGGTTGGTTCTTGTCGTGTCGGGAGGTCGGTGCGGCGTCCACGCCGCCCATGGGCGGCCGCTGGCCAATATTTCAAGACGGTGTGTCAGTCGGCCACCGGCGGCTGCGCGTAAGGGGCAAGGTACCTGCCGACGATATCGACCGTCGAGGCGTTTCCCAGCTTCGCCCCATGGCTCTTCAACCACTGCTCGCATGCCTCGCTGCCGGCCAGTCGGAGCCGCTCGAACAGGACCCGGCTGACCGTTCGCTTGACCGACGGTTCGCTCTGCTCTTGGCTCCCAGTGTCATCGAGACTCACGACATGCAGGCGGACGTCCGCACCTCGCGCGGTGCGATTGACGATGTCGAGGGCGCGCAGCTCACTGATCAGCCCGTTGATGGAAGCGGTCTCGTTGATGCGATTCAAGATGTTCTTGGCCGTCGTTGGCCTCTCTGGCCTATTGAGCGGCGTCAGCTCGACCAGAAGGATGTCGCAATCCGGCTCGCGGTGGTACAGCGGCCAGAGATGCGGGTTTGCCGCATAACTTCCATCCCAATAGGCATCTCCTTCAATCTCGACTGCCTGGAAGACGAGCGGTGCGCAGGACGACGCCAACAGCACGTCGGTGGACAGATGTGGAGCCGAAAACACCCGGGCGCAACCGCTGCGCACGTTCATGGCGTTCACAAACATCGTTCGCTCCGTAGCGCGATTGAGCGCGTCGAAGTCGATCACTTGCTCGACCACGTAGCGAAGCGGCTCCATCCCCAGGAGGTTGGTTTGATACGGGGAGAGCAGGGGCATCGCGTCGTCCCACAGGCCCATGCCCGGCTTGCGCAACGGAAGCAGCAGGAACGTCATCAAAGAGCCCGCCTCTGCGATTTTGGTCCACAGGGACTGCAGACTTGCCTTCGCGGCAGTGCGGCTGGTGGCAAGCCCGCTGACCAGCGCAGCGCCATTCAGTGAGCCTGCGCTGCTTCCGCTGACGTGCCCGATGTCGATGTGCGGCTCATCGAGCAGACGATCGAGTACGCCCCAGGTGAAGGCGCCGTGCGCCCCGCCTCCTTGCAGCGCCAGTTGCAATAAAGGCCGATCGGTGTAGGTTTTTGGCATGGTGCCTCTCAATGGCAGGCGGCATGCCATACGTCGCGCGGCACGTGTCGAGTGAGATTGTTCCGACACCGCAGCGGGTGACCTTCCGAGCGTCGTTGAGAGTACCTTCGAGACATCCAGGAGCCTCTCGATTGCCTTTGCTTCCACCCTCGATCTACAAGGCTGTGTTTGATGGCTCGCCGATTGGCGAGTACCTGTTGTCGCCCAGCGACGACCCGGTGATCCTGGCGGTCAACGATGCCTTCCTCAAAGCGTCGGCGCGCACGCGCGAAAGCCTGCTCGGACAACACCTGTTCGTCGCCTTCCCCGGCAACCCTGACGACACCGGCGACACCGGCGTGGCCGCCCTGCGCGCCTCGCTCGCCCACGTGATCGCAACCGGTCAGTCGCAGTCGATGGCGCTGCAGCGCTACCCCGTGCGGGTGACGCAACCAGATGGCACCGAGGTCTTTGAGGAGCGGTATTGGCACGCCGTCAACATTCCGATCTTCGACGGCTCGGGCGAACTGGTGTGCATTGCCCACCGCACCGAAGACGTCACCGAAAGCCAGCGAGTGTCGGAGGCCCTTGCGCGCAGCGCCGATCGACAGGAGTTTCAGCTGCGGCTGGTGGACCGGCTGCGCCACCTCACATCGCCCGACGACATTGCGGCCGCCGCCACCTCCATGCTCGGGGCCAGGCTCAACATCAAGCGGGCGACCTATGTCGAGGTGGACGACGTCGCAGGCACCTTCGTCCAGCGGCACTGGGTCGGCGAGTCCGGTGCCGAGCCCGTCTCGGAGAGGCGTCACCTGGAGGACTTCGGGGCCGAGATCGTCGCTACGCTGCGGCGCGGCGAGCCGCTCGTCATCGTCGACGTCCGCACCGACCCGCGAACGCGCGAGCAGGCGGCTGCCTACGCCAACATTGGTGTGCGCTCGAACCTGGCCATACCGCTCGTGAAGGCAGGCCGGCTCACGCTGGTGTTGAGCCTGCAGCACGACGAGCCTCGGACCTGGCACGACGCCGAGATCGACCTCGCCATCGACGTGGCCGAGCGCACCTGGGCGTCCGCAGAAAACGCGCGCGCGCAGGTCGAGCTGCGCGAGGGTCACCGCCGCAAGGACGAGTTCCTCGCCATGCTCGCCCACGAGTTGCGCAACCCGCTCGCGCCGATCCGCGTTGCTGCAGAACTGCTGGTGCGCGGCCAGCTCGACGAGCATCGCCTGCAGAAGACGAGCGCCATCATCGCGCGGCAGGTGCGCCACATGTCCGGCCTGGTCGACGACCTGCTCGACGTGTCTCGCGTTACCCGCGGCGTTGTCACGCTCGATGAGTCGCCGCAAGACATGAAGACCGTGCTCGCCAACGCCAGCGAGCAGGTGAGGCCGCTCATGGAGGTCAACCGCCACCAGGTGACGCTCGACCTGCCACCCGAAGCCACCTTCGTCTGCGGAGACGGCAAACGGCTCGTCCAGGTGGTCGGCAACCTGCTCATCAACGCCGCGAAGTTCACGCCACCGGGCGGGCACATCCACATCGGGCTCACCATGAAGGGAGACGAGGTGTTGGTGCGTGTCACGGACGACGGCATCGGCATCCCCAAGGACCTGCAGCTGCGCATCTTCGATCTCTTCTCGCAGGCCGAGCGATCACCCGACCGGTCGCAAGGGGGCTTGGGGCTCGGCCTGGCGCTGGTCAAGAGCCTGGTCGAGCAGCACAAGGGCACGGTGTCGGTGTTCAGCGAGGGTGCGGGCACCGGCAGCCGTTTCACCATCTCTCTGCCGCTGCTGAAGTCTCGCAAGCCGTGGCCCATCTCAGAGGCCGGCGCACCTGAGCCCAGCCCCAGCCGCAGCCTCGACGTGTTGGTCGTCGACGACAACGAAGACGCCGCCGAGACGTTGCGGTTGCTGCTCGAAGACGCCGGCCATCGTGTGCGCGTTGAGCACGACCCGCACCGGGCGTTGCATGTGTCGGCCGAGCACCCTCCGGAGGTCGGCTTGATCGACATCGGCCTGCCGTCGATGGACGGCTACGAGGTCGTGCGACGCCTGCGGGCGCGTGCCGATACAGCGCAGGGGCGATACGTCGCCGTCACTGGCTACGGCCAGGAGTCAGACCGAAGGCGCGCGCTCGATTCAGGCTTCGATGAGCACATCGTGAAACCGGCTGACCCGCAAACCCTGCTCTCGCTGCTGGCCCGACTTGCAGGGCAGGGCGGGCGGCGATGACCTTGGAGGACATCGCCGGCCACCGCGGTAGCACGGGTGGCGAGGCTGAATGTCAGCTGGTCGCCTTCCCAGCGTTTCCTGGACGTGCGCTTGCCTTGAGGAAGCTCGCCGACGAGTTTCGCCAAACGAGGCCTGTTGAGCAGAGGCTCGCGCCCCCGTGTGCCGTTCCAAGAAATGAACTGGCCGCTACAGCAGCTCGCTTCAAAAGATCAGAGGAGGCCGAGTCGGCTTCAATTGGAATCGGCACTGCGTCCATGCAGGCGTGAATTGCATCAGCCCGAGGTCAGCAGCCGCAAAGCCTGGGTGATGGTCTGGCGTTTCTTGAAGTAGGCCTTCCAGGGGTCTTCCTGGCGGAACGACAGGTAGTCGCGAAGTGTCGCGATGGTCCAGTGGGCACCGCTCTTGAGCTCGTTCAACTGCTCCCAGGCTACCGGCACGGACACCCCGAGGCCTGGCCTCGACCGCGCTGAATACGCGGCCGCCGTGGTCTGGCCGTGCCCGTTGCGCAGGTAGTCCACGAAGATCTTGCCGACCCGGTTGGCGGGCCCGCTCTTGGCGACGAAACGGTCCGGGATCACGCGCGCCAGGTGCTGCACCATCAGATGGGAGAAGCGTTTGACGGTCTCGTAGTCGTGCTTCTGGCCGAGCGGCACGACGACGTGCAGTCCCTTGCCGCCGCTGGTCTTGAGCCATGCCTCGAGCTTCAACTCTTCGAGCAAGGTGCGCGTGAGCAGTGCCGCCTCCTGCACCCGGTTCCACTTCACGCCCTCGCCGGGGTCGAGGTCGAAGACGACCCGGTCCGGGTAGTCGATGTTCCTTGCCACCGAGTTCCAGGTGTGGAATTCGATCACGTTCATCTGCGCGGCATTGGCCAGTGCCTGCGCGTTGGGCACTTCGAGCAGGGCCGCATGACCTGGCCAGAGGGCAGGGTCCAGCTCCTTCATGCCGGGGATGCTGAGCTTGTCATCGTGCTTCTGGAAGAAGAGCTGGCCGGTGATGCCCTGCGGTCCGCGTACCAGCGACACAGGTCGGCCTTTCAGGTGGGGCAGCATCCACTCGGCAACGCTTTCGTAGTAGCGCACCAGGTCCAGCTTGGTGAGGCCGGTGGTGGGATCGATCACACGTCCCGGGTTCGAGACCTTCACCGAGGACGCCTTGGGCTTCGACTTCGTCGTCGCCGGACCGGGCTGCGCCAGGGTCACGGCGTGCTCCTTCGTGATGGCGGTCCAGGGCTTGTCCTTGCGCACCCCCTGGAAGGTGGCGTGGCGGATCTTTCCATCCGGCGTCCATTCCGAGAACGTCACCTCGACCACCATCTGCGGTTTGACCCAGTGTTCGTCGCCGGGCTTGCGCTTCGACCACCGTCCCGGCGTGATCAACGTTGGGTCGACCGACGGCCTGTCGCTGCGGAGCTGCTCGAGGGCCTTGCGCAGCGCGACCCCGGTGGGGTGGTCCCATCCAGTGCCGACGCTGCCGCCATAGACGAGCCCGCCGCCTTCGTGGTAGCCCAGCAGCAAGGCACCGACTTCGCCGGGCGCACCCGACCGGTCGCTGAAGCCGAGCACGACGAACTCCTGCCGCTCCTTGCATTTGAGCTTGAGCCAGGTCTCGGTGCGGCTGCCCGACGTGTACGGCGCGTCCCGCCGTTTGGCGATGACCCCTTCCAGCTTGAGCGCACACGCCGCCTGCACGACCGCACCCGCGTCGGCGGGGAACTCGTCGCTGTAGCGGACCCGGTCGCTGAGCCTGCCCTCGAGCAGTTGCTTCAGAAGCTGCTTGCGGGCGTAGAGCGGCGCTGCCCGGAGGTCGTAGCCGCCCAGGAAGGGGATGTCGAACAGGAAGTAGCTGATCGATTCAGTTCCGGACGTCGTGAAGGCGTTCTGCAGCGCGTTGAAGTCGGTGCGGCCGTCCTCGTCGATGACGACCGCCTCGCCGTCGAGCCAGCCCGAGTCGATGCCGAGCTGTTCGAGTTCCGCAGCCAAGGGCTTCAGCTTGTGCGTCCAGTCATGGCCGCCGCTGGTGATGAGCTTGACCTTGCCGGCGTCGATGCGCGCCATGATCCGATAGCCGTCGAACTTGATCTCGTAGATCCAGTCACCCGCCGGCGGCGAGCCCTTGATCAATGTCGCCTTCTGTGGGGCGAGTGTGGCGGGGAGCCGGGCCTTGACGGCGCCAGTCAGGGTGGTGGACTGCCCTGTCTGGTGCGACGTCGTCCCATCCTTCGAGCTGCCTTCTCGCGCCTCCACCAACCCCAGCGGCTTGGCGATCACGCTGTCAGGCAGCGCCCTGACGACGTCGTACTCGTCCAGCGGCCGCACCCATTCATCTCTTTTCTTGAAAAGCATCCACGGGTCCTGCTTGTCGTCTGGCTTGCGGATCCTGACCAGCTCCCACAGGCCTGCGAGCTTCTCGCCGTGGAGTCGGAAGACGAGCTTGCCCTTGCGCATGCCGTCGCGCGGGTCACTGACGGGGTCCCAGGTGCCGCGGTCCCAGACGATGACGGTGCCGGCACCGTATTGGCCTGGCGGGATGGTGCCCTCGAAGCCGCCGTAGCTCACGGGATGGTCCTCGACGTGGATCGCCATCCGCTTCTCCTTCGGGTCGTAGCACGGACCTTTCGGGACGGCCCAGCTCAGCAGCACGCCGTCCAGCTCCAGACGGAAGTCGTAGTGCAGGCGACTCGCGGCGTGCTTCTGGATCACGAAACTCAAGTCCTTGCGCGGCGGTGCGGCAAGGCCTGGCGGCTCCTGCGTCTTGGTGAAGTCGCGCTTGGTGCGGTACCGGTGCAGCGCATCCTCGCTCGCCTCAGCGCGCGCCGAAGGACGGGCAGGGCGTGTGGACATGGTGCCTAGGACTGGGCCAGGTTGCCTGGCACGGCCCCGGAGCGTGCGCGGCCGAGTTTGGTGAGCCCATCCCCGGTCCTGCTCACCCAGCCCTCGAGCAGGGCCTTCTCGATCGCTTGCTCGGCATCACCTGGTGCCAGGCCGCGTCTTTCCAGTTCGGTTCGGAATTGTCCGTCGGAGACGAAGTCGCCGGGTAGTTGGGCGAGGGCGCCCTTGATGTGCATCTCAAGTTCCATGTGCTTCTCCTGCTGGAGAACACCAGCAACGTGCATGCCGAAGATGGCCCCGCAGCGCGGCATCGAGACGAAGGCAGCACGCTCCTACGGCAGCTTGCGACTTGCGCTGACGGAAGCCTGCGGCTCCTTGTTCTACCTTGATCGCTCCCTGTATTCGGAGACCACCATGTCGGACAACAAGCAGCAAAGCGGCGGCCAGGACCGCGAACGGATCAACGTCAACCAGGACTACGAGCTTCGCGACTGGGCCGAGAAGTACCAGGTGAGCCCGGACGAGCTGAAGAAGGCGGTGGCCAAGGTCGGCGACCGCGCCAAGGATGTGGAAGCCCACCTGAAGCGTGGGGAGCGTGGCTAAGTGTTCGAACTGCGGCCGCGACTATGCGGCCGTCTCACCACAGTGGGGCTCTCGCTGCGGCGAGTGCCTGGCGAAGGAGATCGAAGCGTTGTTGACGACGCTTCGAGTGGAAGAGCGAAAGCCGCCAAGGCGCGCGGAAGATTCCGCACCTGCGACCGAAAGACGCAAGGCATCCGCAGAATGACCCGACGCCTTGCGACCTGGAACGTCAACGACATCCGCAAGCGGCTCCCACTGCTTCTCGCATGAATGGACGGCGAAGCCCGATGTGGTCACGCCGCAGGAGCTCAGGTGCAACCACGCGGCGTTTGCTGTCGCTGCCCTTGGCTTGGCCTCTGCGTGGCGCGCGAGATTTTGCGAAGTCACGGTGGGACGGTCGACGTTGCCTCTCAAGATGGACGAGTCGTTTTCTCAGTCGTGCTCACCCCGGCCACGGACGAGACACTCCCAGCAGGGGTTCCAGGGTCGCTTCCCTTCAGACTTTGAAGCCACACGTCACTTGTCGACCTCGCTCTCGGGCACGATCTTGCCGGAGCGTACGTACTCTTCGTAAGAGGTCCGAGGGATCGCTGCCGATCCAACAATCCCCTTTTCAGCCTCCCAGCTCAGCGTTGCACTGTCTGGCGCCAGGTCGACCTCCACGCGGCCTTGGGGAATCTCCATAGGGACACCATCGCCAGGCGTATAGGTCACGGTGCCGGCGATTCTTGCGAAATGAGTCATAGCACTCCGATGTCGTGTGTTCAAAACGCCGGCCTGTGAGAGCACCGGGCCGTAGTGAGATACCGGAATATCCGCCTCTCAGGTGACCTCTTGGCAGCCGACGTGCCACGCTCATCACCCGAAGACCGCTTACGCATCCAACACCACCGCTCTTGTGGAGGCCGGTGTTCGTCAGGAGTTAATGGGCCGAACGATGGTTCAAGCAGAAGATGCCCACAGAGATCCTCGGTTCTCCCTGGCACCCAAGTCGTCGTACGCACCAGCCGCCGCTAACTAGCCGTTGTTGGAGACGCTTCGTAGTCGAATCGGTCCGCCTGGCTGCGTCGCGTCGACAGGAGCGCCGCTTCGCGTCACAACGATGCGGTTCGCGTCCGCAAGACTTTGCGCCACTTGTCGAATCTGCGGCATCAAAGGGCGCCATGCCTCAGCCTCCAGCGCGCGAGCGACCTCGGAAGGGCAAATCGTGGCGCCGGGTCTGCGTGCAGCCAGCAACTCGAAGATCTTCGCCTCGATCGTTGCGCTCGTGAATTGACCCTTCGACATCGCGAACTCACGCAGCAAGACGGTGTTCGTAGTACGGCCGCTCCCGGTCATCCAGGACCGCATATGACGCATTGAGGTCGGCGGCATTTGGTTGGAGCCACGCATCGAGGTTCTCAGCCCGGATCGGAACGATGCAACGGTCATGGCCGGCAGCCGACACCTCTGCCGGCGGTTCGTCGGTGATGGCTGCAAACGAGAGCAAGCCATCGGGAATCTCAGGCCCGGTCCATTGCGACCAGAGACAGGCCACCACCATCAAGGGCAGTCCACGCGGCTGGAACTCCAGCACGGTGTTGCTGACTTTCTCGCCCGGCCGCAACTCCCGGCCTTCCATGCGATGGGTCTCGACGTTCTCGAAGAACTTGGTGGCCAGCATCACGCCGTGCGAGGTGCCGAAGGTCGTCTTCCAATACCGATTCAGGCTGTCTCGCCGAGCGTTGTAGGTGCCTGGAAACTTCCTGTCGTTCTCGAAAGCCTTGCCCGCAGGCAGGCACTGATAGCGCATCGGCTTCACGACGCGCTGTCCGTCTTCCAGCACGATGACGGGGACGTAGTGCATCGGGTAGATGCGTGAATCGTCCTCCCGCAGTTCCGTGCGCTTGAGGTCGTCGATCCAGCCCATGATCTGCCGGATCTTGTTGGTGGCGATCCGCTGATCATTGAGCGCCGCGTCGGTGGTTTTCGTCTGCAGCTTGCGCTCGGCGTTGGCGAGCCGGGTGCGCTGCTGGAACAGGCGCTGTTCGAACTCGAGCTGCTGCTGCGCTGCAAAGCGGTCGATCAACTCCTTGACCTGGCGCTCATCATCATTGGTCGGGTTGGAGAACCACGCTTCGATGGCCTTCGGCACGGAGATCTTGGGGTCCGACAGTCTCCGATAGAAGAGGTCGTAGAACTCCTTGATGCTGATGCGCGCGTTGAAGTCTCGAACGTAGGTTCGATAGTCAGACCACACAAGCGCCGAGTAGCACATGGCATCTCCAGTGACTGCAACGTCGCCATTGTGCGAATTCACCGCTCGCAGGGTGATTGGGCGTTGTCCGACCCTTCCTACGGTGTAACGGGCTGGCTTTTTCGCAGCCGGACGGGTACTGTATGGGCATCCAGTATAGCGATTTATCCATGCCAGAGCTGCCAGCTTGGCAGGAGCCCTTGCCGCTCCAGCCCAGTGCCCCACCTTCTCGTCGACCTGTTTTGCCGCCCGCCGTGGAGGCGGCGCTTTGGCATGGCCACGAGCTCGGCGCATCAACGCATGCTGTGGTGTCAAGCGGCTTCGCTGCTCTCGATCAAGAGCTTCCGGGTGGCGGGTGGCCTTGCCAAGCGCTCACTGAACTCCTCCAAGCCCAGCCCTCCGTACTCGAGTGGCGGCTGCTCTCGCCGGCACTGAGGGACGTGACCGCGCGTCACCAGACGGTCGTCGTCATTGCATCACCGATGCGGCCGCACATGCCAGGGCTGCAGCAGCTGGGCCTGAGCGAGCGGCACCTGATTTGGATCGATGCGCAAACCCCCGCTCACCGTCTTTGGTCCGTGGAGCAGATGCTCAAGGCCAACGCCTGTGGCGCCTTGGTGGCATGGCTGGATCAGGTGCGGCCGGAGCAGGTCCGCAGGCTGCAGGTGTGCGCACAGCGCTTTGAAGGCATGGCGGTGCTGTGCCGACCGGAGCGGGCGCGTCATGAAGCGTCGGCGGCACCACTGCGCGTGCACGCCTCGCTCGGGACCGACTGGCAACTGCAGGTGCAGGTGCTGAAGCGCCGCGGGCCGGTCCACGAGGGTGTCATGGAACTGGCGGCCGTCCCGGGTGGCCTGGAAACGGTGCTGACGCCGCGCACCCTCCGCCCAAGTCTTCTCACCCCTTCTCGTCACGAGGTGCATGCCGATGTTGTGGGCAGCACTGCTATTGCCATCCGCACCCGACGCCGAGTCGCCTCCCATTGATGCGGTCCGAGGTCTTTCGCTTTGGTGCCTGCAGTTCACGCCCCGGGTCGCCATCGTCGAAGAATCCGCCGTCGTCATGGAGCTCAAGGCGAGCGTGCGCCTCTTCGGCGGCGGCAAGGCCTTGCGTGCCCGCGTCGAGGAGGAAGCCAAGGACCTGGGCGTCACGCAGGTGTCGTGGGCTCCGACGAGCCTGGCCGCCGTGGCGTTCGCACGCGCTGGCGTGCCCAATGGCTTTCGAGAGCCTCTCGATCGGCTGCTCGATCGTCTGCCCATGTCATGCCTGGTGGGCGTTACGCGCCATGAGGCCACGCTGTCGCGCATTGGCTGCCGCACCCTGGGCGACGTGCGGAAACTGCCCCGAGGTGGGCTGAGCCGCCGCTTCGACAAGGAACTGCTCTGCCAGCTCGACCAGGCGTATGGGCTTCTGCCGGAAGCTCACGAACGGGTGGTGATGCCAGAGACCTTCCGCTCCCGGCTCGAATTGCCTTCGCGCATCGAGCACGCACCGGCCATCCTGTTCGGGGCACGTCGGCTGTTGATGCAGTTGTGCGGCTGGTTGACCGCTCGGCATGCCGGTGTCACCACCTGCACCTTGAAGTGGTGCCATGACGTCATGCGGTCGAAGACGGCTGGAGATGGTGGAGAGCTCACCATCCGCACCGCCGAGCCGATGCGCGACCTGGAGCACCTGAGCCGTCTTCTCGCCGAGCACCTGGCCAAGGTCGAACTCAAGGCGCCCGTCGGTGACCTGGAGCTGCTGGCAGACGATGTCATCCCGCTGGAGGAGCGCAGCGCGTCTCTGATCCCAGATCCACGCGCAGGTGACGAATCGCTGACCCTGGTACTCGAGCGCATTGCCGCGCGACTTGGCGCTGACAAGGTCCTGCGGCCGGTGACGGGCGAAGATCACCGGCCCGAATGGAGCGTCCATTGGCAGCCAGCACCGCTGCCTCACCCGCGCCAACTCGCGCGCCAGGACGAGCTGCCGCAACCGAACTTCCTGCTCGACAAGCCGCTGCGCCTGGACACCCACGAGAACCGGCCGCGCTTCCAAGGGCCGCTTCAGCTCATCACCGGTCCGCATCGCGTCGAAGGGGGTTGGTGGCACCGTGTGTCAGCGGAGGAGGGCGCCACGGCGCTCAACGTCCAGCGCGACTACTGGGTGGCCAACAGTGCCTACGCCGGCACGCTCTGGATCTACCAGGAAAGGCTCGCCGACGACCAGACCGCCTGGTACCTGCAGGGGCGATTCGCATGACCGCCACGCGCAGCACTCTTCCCGACTACGCTGAGCTCTGGTGCCTGAGCAACTTCTCGTTCCTGCGGGGTGCGAGTTTTCCGGAAGAGCTGGTCGAGCGAGCGCATCAGCTGGGCTACAAGGCGATCGCCCTCACTGACGAATGCTCGATGTCGGGCATCGTACGAGCGCACGTCGAAGCGAAGGAGCACGGCATGCGTCTGCTGGTCGGTTCGCAATTCGAGGTGGCGCCCGGAAGGCAGGTCGAAGCGCCGTTCACGCTTGTCGTGCTGGCCTGCAATCTCAATGGCTACGGCAACCTGTGCGAGTTCATCACTCGACTTCGGCGCAGCTCTGGGAAAGGCACCTATCACGTCAGCCAGGACGAGATCGACGGCCAGACATTGGCCGATTGCGTCGTGCTGGCTGCGCCGCGTCGAGGGAGCCGGCCCGAACACATGCTGCAGACGGGCAAGTGGCTGCTGAACGAATTCCTGGGGCGATGTTGGTTTGTGATCGCGATGCTGCGTCAGCTGGACGATGCGGCGTGGTTGTACCGCATGCGAGAGGTCAGCGAGATCTCAGCCGTGCCGCTCGTGGCTGGTGGCGACGTTCACATGCACGTGCGCTCTCGTAAGCCTTTGCAGGATGTCATGACGGCTACACGCGTCGGGAAGCCGTTGACCGAGTGTGGGTTCGATCTTCAGATGAACGCGGAGCGGCATCTGAGGACGCGGCTTCGCTTGTCGCAGACCTATCCCGCCGACTTGCTCGCGGAAACGCTGCACGTCATGGAGCGCTGCGACTTTTCGATGGAGGAGCTGCGCTACCAGTACCCAGCCGAGGTGGTTCCGAAGGGTGAGACCGCAGAGTCCTACCTTCGCCGGCTCACCTATGAAGGTGCCGGCCGGCGCTGGCCTCGTGGCTTGACTGCCAAGGTCCAGGCCCAGATCGAGCATGAGCTGAGCTTGATCTGCGAGTTGAAGTACGAGCACTACTTCCTGACCGTCGCCGACATCGTCAACTTCGCGCGCTCGCAACACATCCTCTGCCAGGGCCGGGGATCGGCGGCGAATAGCGTGGTCTGCTACTGCCTGGGCGTGACCGAGGTCGATCCGGCTCGGATGTCGGTGCTCTTCGAGCGGTTCATCAGCCGTGAGCGAAACGAGCCGCCCGACATTGACGTCGACTTCGAGCACGAGCGGCGTGAAGAGGTGATCCAGTACCTGTACCGCAAGTACGGCCGTGAGCGGGCTGCGCTGACCGCCAACCTGATCCGCTACCGGCCCCGCAGCGCCATCCGTGATGTGGGCAAGGCGCTGGGCTTCGAGCTGGAAGAAGTCGACCGGCTGGCCAAGAGCCACCAATGGTGGGACGAGCAGGAGGTGGATGCCGAGCGATTGTGCGAAGCGGGCCTCTCGCCCGAGGACTTGCGCGTTCTCCAGTTGCAGCGCCTCACGAGCGAGCTCATCGGCATGCCTCGCCACCTGTCGCAGCATCCGGGGGGCTTCGTGCTCACGAAAGGGCCGTTGTCCAGGATGGTGCCCATCGAGAACGCCTCGATGCCCGACCGCACGGTGGTGCAGTGGGACAAGGACGACCTGGACGCCCTGGGTTTGCTCAAGGTCGATGTGCTAGCACTGGGAATGCTCACGGCCATCCGCAAGGCGTTGGCCTTCATCAGTGACCGCAAAGGCTATGTCTTCGAGATGCAGGACATCCCTGCAGAGGACCCGGGCACCTACGACATGATCTGCAAGGCCGACACAGTCGGTGTTTTTCAGATCGAGAGCCGCGCACAGCAGAGCATGCTGCCGCGTCTTAAGCCGCGGTGCTTTTACGACCTGGTGATCGAGGTGGCGATCGTGCGGCCCGGCCCCATTCAAGGCGGGATGGTGCATCCCTACCTGAACCGGCGCATGGGCAAGGAGCCCATCGTCTACCCGAGCGAGGCACTTAAGGAAGCACTGGGGCGCACGCTCGGCGTGCCGATCTTCCAGGAGCAGGTGATGCAGATCAGCATTCTGGCGGCCGGGTTCACGCCAGGTGAAGCTGACGGCTTGCGCCGTTCTATGGCGGCTTGGCGCCGTAAGGGTGGCCTGGAGAAGTACTACACCAGGATCGTCGATGGCATGGTCGAGCGCGGCTATGACAAGGCCTTCGCCGAATCAATCTTCGAGCAGATCAAAGGATTCGCTGAGTACGGCTTTCCTGAGAGCCATGCCGCATCGTTCGCTTTGCTCGTCTATGCGAGTTGCTGGATCAAGCACAACCACCCCGCAGAGTTCCTGGCGGCGCTCATCAACAGCCAGCCGCTCGGCTTCTATTCGCCAAGCCAGCTCGTGCAAGACGCCAAGCGGCATGGCGTGGAGGTGAGGCCGATCGATGTGATGTTCAGCGACGTGGATTGCACGCTGGAAGGACTTCCCCATCCACCCGCCGTTCGCCTTGGTTTGCGGCTGGTCGACAAGCTCAAGGCTGAATCGGCGCAGCGGGTTGTTGATGCCCGTCGTGAGCGGCCGTTTGCAAGCACCGAGGACCTGGCCATCCGCGCTCAACTGGAGCAGCACGAGGTGACGTTGCTCGCTGCTGCCGATGCGCTCACGAGTTTGAGCGGGCATCGGCGGCAGCAGGTGTGGGATGCCAGTGCAATGAAGCGGCCGCCGGTTCTGCTGAGGGAAGCACCCGTAGACGAAGACTTCCTTGAGCTCGAGCCTGCGGGAGAAGGTGAGGAAATCGTGTTCGACTATTCAGCGGTGGGCCTCACATTGCGTCGTCATCCGCTCGCTCTTCTACGTCCTCGGCTTGCAGCGCAGGGGCTGCGGTCCGCGGAGCAACTACTCAAGCTTCCCAACGGACGCCTGGCCAAGACCTGCGGCATCGTCACCGTCAAACAGCAGCCATCGACCGCCAACGGGACGGTGTTCCTGTCGCTGGAAGACGAGACCGGCTCGGTGCAGGTGATCGTGTGGAGGAGCCTACGCGACCGTGACCGTGATGCGCTGTTGCGAGCTCGGCTGCTCACCGTCTACGGCACCTGGCAGATGCAGGAGAGCGGCAACCTCATCGCGGCGCGCTTGATCGACCACACGGCACTGCTCGGGCGGCTGGCGACTTCTAGCCGGGATTTCCGGTGAAGTGCCATCGGCAGCTTGCATTGGGACAGTCCGCTCCAGACTGCGTGCTGCCGGTCGCGGACCAGCGTTGAATGACTGCAAGGACCTAAAGCGGTCTTACGCACTTCCGCATGCGCGATGGCTGCTGCACGGCGGTAGGGTAGGGCCGGTCCAGTCACCTAGTTGCTGCCGCCCGTTCGAGGCGATTGAAGCCCGGGTGCGACTCATCCGCTGTGCGACGTCTCATTGTCGCGTCTGCACCAAAACATGGTCAGTCACCCAAGCAAATTGCAGCGTTGCGTGACGCGAACCCGCGTCGGCACGAAGTTTCCGACCTGCTTGGCGCCGAGACCTCGAGCTAGGTGCCGGCCGGGAACGGCAGCAGATCGCTGGGCTGCTCACGGAGAGGAGGGATCCTGTCCAGGAGGTCGCACTCCGCGTCGCGGAAGCCCTCGCCCATGCGAATCTCGTCGAGGCCGAGTGCCAGCAGCGCGCCGCGGTTGTCCCACGGGCGCCAGCTGCCGTCGCGCGAAGGTTGGCCGGTCGAGGCAAAGCCCGCCCAGCGGTTCGCCATGGCGCTGGAGAGGTTTCGCTCGGCTGCCGTGGTTGCCAGTGAGCCGAAGTTGCGGAACACGAACGGCACGTCAACGCCATGGCCCGCCAGGCTGGCCGCGTGGCGCGGATCTGACAGCGCGCCGCCGTAGAGATACCGGAAGACCGGTGTGGCACGGCCCTCGAGCGCCCTGAGCACGCGTCGGTCCGGGCAGTGGTAGATCCAATCGCCGATGAAGACGGCCCACGCCGCTGGCGCCACGTCGTAGCGGCTCGGGCCATACAGCGCGGCGAGCGCGTCGCCCTGGCTGGGAAAGGAGCGTTGAAACAGCCGCCGCAGCGACTCCCAGGTCAGGGCACGAGCCGCGTCGTCCAGGTAGCCCAGGCCTTCGTGAACGTTGGTTCCGAACACCATCGGCAGTGCCGGGCCGCCCCCGGCACGGAACATCTCGAGCGGGCACGACGGCAGCACCACACCATCCGCCGTGGCCCCGACGCCCGGCAACGACACGAAGTCGGCGGCTGGAACTCGCCGAAGGCAGGCTGCGACGTCGGTCGCTCCCGCGCAGCCCACGCGCTGGGTCACCAGCTGTGCCGCGGCGAGCTTCTGGTCATTTCGGAAGCAGTCGCAGCCGCCACCGCTGTGGCTGGCCACCGTAGAGAACAGGCCGCGGGCCAGCGGCGAGGCCGCGACCGCACACGTCTGCGACCCTCCCGCTGAAGTCCCGAACAGCAGCACCCGGCGAGGGTCCCCGCCGAACTCCCGGATGTTCGACTGCACCCACTGCAAGGCCGCGATCACGTCCATGACGCCGTAATTGCCGGCTTGGCCTGCTTCCGCGAGCGCCGGGTGCGCGAGAAAGCCCAGGTTCGCCAGCCGATAGTTGAGCGTGACCACCACCACACCGTCCTGCTGGGCGAGGCGATGGCCGTCCTGCATGTTCGCGATGCCGTCGAAGACCGACATGTTCCCCGCGCCGCGCGCCCAGCCGCCGCCGTGGACGTAGACCAGGACGGGCCGCCCGGCCGCCGCGCGGACCTCCGGCGTCCACACGTTGAGGAACAGGCAATCTTCCGAGCCCGGGCCCTCCAGCATCGCCGACTGCACGCACGGTGAACCGAACGCCGTCGCAGGCCGCACGGCGTCCCAGCGGAGCGGGGGCTGAGGCGGCCGCCAGCGGAGCGCACCCACCGGCGGGGCCGCGTAGGGAATGCCCAGGAAACGTGCGACGCCCTCCACCTGCTCGCCGCGCACCCTGCCGGCCTGCGTGGTGACGACCGCAGATTCGACGACGGGCGAAGGCTCGGTCTCTTCTGGCGAACACCCGCCCAGCAACACCCCGAGCAGGGCCAGCCCGAGGAGCTGCCATCCTGGAAGTCCGGGCGTCCGCATCAATCCCTCCCGAAGAACCCAAAGGGCGCGGCCAGCAACGAGGTGCCCACTCTGGCCGAGGAATCGGAGCCTTGCCGGATAGGTCGGAGCATCAGCCTTGGTGCCCGCGCACCCGGGGGTGTGAATCGCGCTCGGTGGGCGGCCATGCGCGCATTGACGCTGCTCGCTCAGCCGTGCCAATACCGCAGTGGGTGCGACTCATGAGGACTCCTCATCAAGCAGAGTGGATTTACAGGATAGCAGTGGGCGGGTCGCGGGCTTCGATGCTGCTGCTCCCACGTGGCAAGGCGTACGCCGCATTCGTCCGCTGACCCGTCGGCTGCGGATCGATGCAGGGCACAGAGTGGTTCTTCTCCGAACGGATTGGCAGGTGGCTCCGCGCACGCCAAACCCCGGGTAGGCGCCTCGCGGCGCGACCTTCGCCACAGGGGCACGCAGCGAGCCGGTCCTGATGCGCCTGACGGTATGCGGCTTAGCTCCGGCGTGCCGGCGCCACGAATGTCAGCGGCGACTGGCGTCGCTTGGCATCTTGCTTGGCGAAGGCAGCGGCGTTGGCCACCTGCTCGGCGTTGCGGTACATGCCCTCGCTCACGCTGACTGCACCCACCGAGAGCGTGGTGCACGGGAAGAAGCGCATCACCCCATGCCGGTCTTCCGTCTCGATGCCACCTCGTGCCTGCGCCTCGTGGTCGAACAGTGCCCGCGCGCGCGGTGTGAAATCGTCGAGGATGCGCTGCACCCGTGCCTGCCAATCCTCGCTCTGGAAGATCCAGATGAAGTCGTCGCCGCCCACGTGGCCCACGAAGTCGCGCTGTGGGTCGCAGTGCGCCACCGCGAGCTCGGCGGCCAGTCGGATCATCTCGTCGCCGCGCCAGTAGCCGTAGAGGTCGTTGAAGGGCTTGAAGTGGTTCATGTCGGCATAACACGCGACAAAGTCGGTGCCGCGCGCAACGAGGCGTTCCACATGCTGGGTGATCGGGATGTTGCCCGGCAGAAAGGTCAGCGGGTTGGCGTGGCGCGCCGCTTCGATGCGCGCCTCGGTCACCTTGCGCACCAGCTGGTCGCCGGTTCCGAGGCCGAGGTAGCGGCCGTTGTCGGTGACGATGAAGCCGTCGCTCAAGTAGCGCTGGTCCTGCGAGGTGAGGATGCCCACCAGGTCGTCGATGTCGTGTGCGCGCTCGATGATGCGCGGCGAGGTGTTGGCCAGCATCAGGCAGGTCTTGCGACCGTGCAGCTCCTTGAAGTAGGGCTTGGCGTAGCTGTTGAGGAATCCTGTGCGGTTGATGATGGCCTGCGGCCGGTCGTCGGCCACCACGGCGACGGCATGCAGCTCGGGCGCCTGCAGGAAGAGATCGGCCACGTCGTCGTTCGTCGCGCCGGGGGCCACCACCGGTGCCGGCACGATGGCGACGTCGCGCAGTTGCGCGAGCGGGAAGGGGCGGCGCCGCTCGGGGAACACTGCCACGCGGCGGTCGTTCAGCACCTCGGCCGCTTCGGTCTCGATGCGGTGGCGTGTGTGCAGCGACGGCCGGCCCAGGAAGTAACCCTGGCCGTAGGGGATGCCGAGGTCGCGGATCACCCGAGCGTCGTCGGCCGTCTCGAGGCCCTCGGCCACGAGGGCCGTGCCGAAGGTGTCGGCGATCTGCAGCAGGGCCTTGAGCGTGAGCAGGTTGTGCGCCTTGCGGCTCACGTCGCGGGTGAAGTACTTGTCGATCTTCACGTAGTCGGGCTGCAGTTCCGACCACAGGCGCAGGCTGGAGCGGCCGTCTCCGAAATCGTCGAGCGCGAGCGCGACGCCCGCTGCGTGCACGGCACGCGCGGCGTGGAGCAGGCCCTCGATGTTGGACACCCGCTCATGCTCCGTGAGCTCGAGCACCAGCATGCGCGGCTGCACGCCCAGGCCAAGCAGCATGCGACGGAGGGTGTCGGCGGGGTTGTCGGCGAGCGTGCGTACCAGCGCGTCGGCGCTCAGGTTGAGGAAGAGGCGGCCGGGTTCCTGTCGGCGGCCCCAGGTCTCGATCGCGAGCCTCGCGCAGCACAGCTCGAATTCATGGAGCAGCCCCATCTCGCGCGCCGCGGCGAGCAGCGCATCCGGGGTGTGCAGGGCGGTGCCTTCGGGCCCGCGCACCAGCGCCTCGTGGGCGAACACCTCGCCGTCGCGCGTGGCGGCGATGGGCTGGAACACCATCGTCAACCCGGGGCTTGAGAGCAGCTGCAGCATGGCCGCGCGGGCCGAGCCGGCGCGGGCGGTGGGTGCTGTGCCGCTCGGATGCGGCGCGTCGGGAAAGGAGTACACGTTGGACATCGGGTCGCACGTTTGTGCCGATACTCGCAGCGTACGCAGCCGCGACGGCGGCATGTGACATCTTCATGACAGGCGGGCCCGGATGTGATGTGTGACACGCCCGCCGCACGACGACAAGGAACCCTCCCGTGGCAATCTCGTACGGCGCACAACAGAACGGCCTGCTCTACGGTTACAGCTTCGAGGCCAGCGGCGCGGGCCGACCCGTCACGCTGGAAGAGGCCGTGCAGTGGCTCGCCGCGCCGGCCGACGAGGCCGGCGGCTTCCTCTGGTTGCACTTTGACCTGACCGCCGCCGCGGCCGAGTCATGGATGCAGGCGAACCTGCCACTGCCGGGCGAGTTCTTCGAAGCGCTGCGCCAGGGCTCGCGTTCGACCCGCATCGAAGATGCGCAGGACCAGCTCATCGCCGTCGTCAACGACGTCGCCTACGAGTTCTCGTTCGACCCGTCGGAGATCGCGACGCTGTGGATGAGCGTCAACACCCGCCTGGCCGTGACCTGTCGCGCCCACCCGCTGCGCTCGATCGACCGCCTGCGCGAAGCGGTGAAGCAGGGCGCGAGTTTCAGCTCCTCGGTCGACCTGCTCAACCACCTGCTAAAGGACCAGGGCGACGTGCTGGTGCGCATCGTGCGTGAGGCGACGAACAAGGTCGACAGCATTGAAGACAGCCTGTTGCGCGGGCGGCTTCAGCAGCAGCGCTCCCAGCTCGGCAGCCTGCGGCGTGTGCTGGTGCGCCTGCAGCGGCTGCTCGCGCCCGAGCCGGGCGCGCTCTTTCGACTGCTGCGCCAGCCGCCGCCGTGGGTGCCGGCGCATGACCTCGAGGAGCTGCGCCAGGCGACCGAGGAGTTCTCTCTCGTCATCCGCGATCTCTCGGCGCTGCAGGAGCGAATCAAGCTCCTGCAGGAAGAAATCGCCGCGCAGGTGAGCGAGCAGACCAACCGCAGCCTCTTCACCCTGACCATGGTCACCGTGCTGGCACTGCCGATCAACATCACCACCGGCTTCTTTGGCATGAACGTCGGCGGCATTCCATTCGCGGAGCACACGGCCGGCTTCGTGCTGGTGGTGCTTCTGGTGGCTGTGTTCACCGCCGTCGCCGGCTGGCTGGCGTTCCGGCGGCGCGATTGAGGCTCTCCGACCGGCTCACACCGCGTCGATTTGAATGCGACGCCCCGTGGCGCCTGGCAGGGTGCGCAGGGTCGGGCCCTGCGTCGTGCCGTACTGGCGGCTCGTGACCGTGTCGACGTAGGTCAACTGCGCTTGAAGGGCATCGCGTGTCGCGGTGATCAGCATGAAGCCTCGCCGGCTGGTGTCGGCGTAGACCAATGGTCCGATGAGTTCCTGCAACGCACTGGCGAGCGCAAGGGGGGGCTCGTTCGGGAAGATGGCCTCGAAGCCCGGCGAGCTCACCGACGGCGTGGCGAATTCGACGCCCACCGCGTTTCCTTGGCCATCCGTGAGGTCGCTTGCCCAGGCGTTGTGGGTGTCGCCGGCCAGCACCACGAGGTTCTTGTCGAGCGAACGGGCGGTTCTCAGCACCGTCTCGCGGGCGGCGGGGTAGCCGTCCCAGGCGTCGAGGTTGTATGGAATGGCAGGTGACTGGAGGATCGCGAGTTCCTGCGGCGTCAGTGAGCCCGGGTGGCTGCTGGCCTTCGCCACCAGGGCGGCGTAGCCCGATACGGTGATCTGCCCGAGCAGCAGGGGCGCTGGCACGTTCATCCGGCCCATCAGTACCTGTTGACCCAGCACCTGCCACAGGGCACTGGAGCGGGCCAGCTGCGTGCCGAGCCAGGCGGCCTGCTCCGCGCCCAGCAGCTGGCGGGCGGGGTTGGCAAGGTCGGATGCGAAGCGCGCGCCATCGAAACCACTGGCGCCGATGTAGCTTGTGAGTTCGAGCTGCTGGTCACGCCCGATCACGCGCGTGTCGAGCATGTGGAGGGATACCAGGTCGCCGAAGTCGAAGCTGCGGAAGATGCGCTCGGGCCGCTTGACCTCGGGCAGGCGCGTGGGCATCCACTCGTGATACGCCTGGAGCGCGGCGGCGCGGCGCGTGACCCAGTCGCCTTCGATGGGGGGCGTGTGGTTCTCGGCACCTTCGCGCCAGGCATCGTTGGCGATCTCGTGGTCGTCCCACACGGCGATGAAGGGCAGGGCGGCGTGCACGGCCTGCAGGTCGGCGTCCTGACGGTATTGCGCATAACGCTTGCGGTAGTCAGCGAGCGTCAGCAACTCACCGGCGGGCTCGCTCACGCGGCCGAGCTGTTCGGCGAGCGCGCTGGCATAGCCGTCCTTGGAATACTCGTAGATGTAGTCGCCGAGGTGGAGCGCGGCGTCCACATCGGACAGCTTGGCGGCGGCGTCGTACACGTTGAAATAGCCGGCTGGGTAGTTCGAGCACGAGAACACCGCCAACTTCACCTGCTCCACGCCGCCGCGCGGCAGCGTGCGGGTGCGTCCGACCGGTGAGCTGTGCCCGAGGCACTGAAAGCGATACCAGTAGCGCGTGCCGGCGCGCAGCCCGGCTGCATCCACCTTCACGGTGTAGTCGCGCTCGGCGGTGGCGTGGGCCTTGCCGCGTGCCACGACTTGCCTGAAATGGCTGTCGCTTGCCACCTCCCATTGCACCTGCACGTTCTTTGCCTCCGCGAGTTGATCGCGCGCACGTGAGTCGGAACGTGCCTCACGCTCCAGTCTGGCCAACGCGTCCAGCATCGCGGCATCGGGCGTGATGCGCGTCCACAGCATCACGCGGTCCTGCAGCGGGTCGCCGCTGGCCACGCCGTGCAGGAAATCGAACAAGCCTCCTTCGCAGCCCGAGAGTCCGGTCGCGCTGCCGACCACGATGGTGCTTGCGGCCACGGTGCGGATGAAGTCACGGCGGTTCGGGTGGGCGCTCTGTGTCATGGAAAGTCCTGAAGGTTGATGGATGCCTTCAGTGTTGTCAGCCGTGGTGACGGGGCCATGACGGCCCTGGGCGGACTAGTCCGCGCGACATGTACCAGTCATCGCGGGTCGACAACATCCGATCCCTGACACTGGGGAGTGAGCACCATGCGTATCGTGCTGCTGAGCATGAACTATGCGCCTGAGATGACGGGCATCGGCAAGTACTCGGGCGAGATGGCCGAGGACTTGGTGGCCCGCGGGCATGAGGTCCACGTGGTGTGCGCGCCGCCCTATTACCCGAGCTGGAAGGTGCAGCCCGGCTACCGCGCTGACCGCTATCAGACGCAGCAGATGCAGCCCGGCCTGACGGTGCATCGCTGCCCGGTGTGGATCCCCAAGCGGCTGAGCGGCCTCACGCGCCTTTTGCACCTCGCCTCCTTTGCGCTGACGTCGTTGCCGGTGCTGCTGCGCCTTGTTCTTTGGCAGCCGCATGTGGTGTTCGCCGTGGCGCCAGCGTTCGCATGCGCTCCCTTCGCCTGGCTCGCCGCGCGCCTGTCCGGTGCCCGCGCCTGGCTGCACATGCAGGACCTGGAAGTCGACGCCGCCTTCGAGCTTGGCATGCTCAAGCAGCCGCTGATGCGGCGCATCGCGCTCGCGGTCGAGCGGTCCATCCTGCGCCGATTCGACGTGGTGTCGACGATCTCCAGCCGCATGATGCGCAAGCTGGCCGTCAAGGGAGTGCCGATGCACGAGGCGGAGTTGCTTCCCAACTGGATCGATGTTTCGACCATCCACGCTGGGGCCCTTGGCGGCAACATGCGCCGGTCGCTCGACATTTCTCCGTCCCAGCTGGTGTGCCTCTTCTCCGGCACGATGAACCGCAAGCAGGGCCTGTCGGTCCTGCTCGAGACGGCCCGCCTGATGCAGCACGATGCACGTGTCGTGTTCGTGCTGTGCGGCAACGGCGAGCTGCGAGCAGAACTCGAGGCCCAGGCCGCCGGCATGCACAACGTGCGCTTCATGGACCTGCAGCCACTCTCTCATCTGAACGAGCTGCTCAACATGGCCGACGTGCACATGCTGCCGCAGCTGCGCGGCGCTGCCGATCTGGTGATGCCGTCCAAGCTGGCCGGCATGCTGGCCAGCGGCCGACCGGTGGTGGCTGCGGCGCAGGCCGACACCGAGATCGCCTCCATCGTGGCCGGCTGCGGCGTCGTCGTCGAGCCCGAATGTGCAGAGAGCTTTGCACGTGCCATTGTCGAGCTGGCAGGTGATGCACAGGAGCGCAGGCGTCTCGGAGACGCCGGCCGTGCGTATGCGGCGCAGATGCTCGACGCGCGCAAAGTGTTCGACCGCCTCGAATTCCGTCTCCATGGTTTCGGGGAGAAACGCGCCGCCATCGGTGCGGCGACTGTGTCACCTGCTGCAGAGACTTCAGCTACCTAGCTAGTCCGAGCGGGCCACTTCACTCCCACGTCACATTCGCAACCCACACTTCAAATCCGTTAAACACCGCACGGATTTCTGGTCATGACCACCGCTCGCCGCGCTCGCGGATTCACGCTTCTCGAATTGCTGGTCGTGATGGTCATCATCGGATTGTTGGCTGCCTACGTGGGTCCCAAGTACTTCTCTCAGATCGGCAAGTCCGAGGTGAAGACAGCACGTGCGCAGATCGTGTCTTTCGAGAAAGCGCTGCAGCAGTTTCGCGTGGATGTCGGACGCTATCCCACCACAGAGCAAGGCCTGCAGGCGCTGCTGACACGGCCGGCGAACCTGAGCCGCTGGGATGGCCCGTACCTCGAAAAAAGCGTGCCACTCGATCCTTGGGGCAACCCGTACACCTACGTGTCACCCGGTGAGCACGGCGAGGTGGACATCAGCTCCGCGGGACGCGACGGCCGGCCCGGCGGAGACGGGCCCGACGCCGACATCACCAACTGGTGATCGGTTGCGAACCCGTTGTCCCTCATCATGCAATACGCCGTCGAGGCAGTCCGCCACATGCAAGCTGCGTCCCTTGTCGTCGAGGCCGTGGATGCACGCGATGCGCGTCGCCAGATCGAGTCACTGGGCTACGCCGTGGTGGCCGTCAGGACTGCCGGCGCGCGCATGCGCCTCGGGCGTGCTGCAGCGCTTCCCTTGCTGCACTTCAACCAGAGCCTGCTGATCCTGTTGCAAGCCGGGCTTTCCGTCGTGGAGGCGATCGAGACCCTGGCCGAACGGGAGACGCGGCCCGAAGCACGCCGTGTGCTGCAAGCCCTGCTGATACAGCTGCGAGAAGGACGCTCCTTCTCGGTGGCGCTGGAAGCTCAGCCCGAAGCGTTCCCGCCGCTCTATGTGGCGAGCGTGCGTGCCAACGAGCGCACCGGTGCTCTCAAGGAAGCCATCGAACGCTTCATCCACTACCGTGCACAGGCTGACCTCGTGCGAAAGCGGGTCGTCGGTGCGGCCATCTACCCAGCGATGGTGCTGGCTGTTGGTGCCCTCGTCATCGCCTTCCTGCTTTTCTATGTTGTGCCGCGGTTCAGCCAGGTGTTCCAGGACCTGGGCGACCGCATCCCGGCGAGCTCTCGCCTCCTGCTCGAGTGGGGCCAGTTCGCACACGCGCACGCAACTGGGCTGCTCAGCACAGCAGCCGTCACGTTGGCGGCGGTCGCCTACGCACTCACGCGCCCTGCTGTGCGGCTGCGCATCGCGCGCGCCCTGCAGCGCCTGCCACACCTTGGAGAGATCATCCGCGTGTACCGTCTGGCCCGCTTCTACCGCGCACTCGGGATGTTGCAGCAGGCCGGCATGCCCATCGTGGCCTCGCTGGAGCTGGTGCGCGGTCTGCTGCCGGCGGACATGCAGCAGGCACTGTCGAACGCGCGCCGTGAGATCGAACAAGGCCGGTCCATCTCCTCGGCGTTCGAGTTGAACGGTCTCACCACTTCGGTCTCTGTGCGCCTGCTGCGCGCCGCCGAACAAACCGGACAGATGGGCGAGATGCTCGAGCGCACCGCCGGCTTCCACGAAGAAGACATCTCGCAGGCGATCGAGTGGTTCATCCGCCTGTTCGAGCCCATGCTGATGGTCGCGATCGGCATGATCATCGGCGTCGTCGTGCTGCTGATGTATGCGCCGATCTTCGAGCTGGCAGGGAGCCTGCAGTGAATCCGTACAGCGAGAAGCCCGTCCAGGCGGAGGTGGCCACGCTGCTCTTCACGCCCGCCTTGCTGCGGTTGGCGCGCGGGAAGGCCGCGGCCCAGCAGCGCAGCGTGGTTGCAGCACTCGAAGACGAACTGGCGCTCTCGCCCGAGGCGCTGCTGCCGGCGCTTGCGCAGGCGCTGGGCCTCGCAACCGCGGATCACACGGCGCTGCAGCACCTGGAGCCAGCGTTCGACCTGATCGGCTACGGCGACGCGGCCCGCCGCGAGTGCCTCGCCTTCCGCGACGGCGACGCGCTGGTCGTGGTGTGGGCCGATCCCTTCAACGACGCGCTGCATGCGTGGTGTGTCGACCGGATCGGTGCCCCCTTCGAGATGCGCCTCGCGCTGTCGGCCGACATCACCGCTTTCCTTGCACGGCACGAGGAGTCGCTGCGCGCGATTGACACCGCGCTGCCTGCCGCCGACACGACGGCGAGCGGCGAGTCAGACCTCGAAGAGCTCACGTTGCGCAGCATCGGCGAGGGCACGAGCGTGGTGGTGAAGCTCGTGCACTCCACGCTGTACGACGCGCTCAAGAGTGGCGTGAGCGACATCCACATCGAGTCGGGCCTGAACGGCCTGTTCGTCAAGTACCGACTCGACGGCACGCTTGCACAGGTGGGCCACATTGAAGGCCGCGAACTCGCCGAGCAGGTTCTGTCGCGCCTGAAGGTGATGTCCGAGCTTGACATCGCCGAGCGCCGCATCCCGCAAGATGGTCGTTTCCGCGTGCGCGCCCTGGGCCGCGAAATCGACTTCCGTGTGTCCATCATGCCAAGCATCCACGGAGAAGACGCGGTGGTGCGTGTGCTCGACAAGCGCTCGCTCGCCGACCAGGTGGCGGGCCTGCGCCTCGACGTGCTCGGCTTCGACGCGGCGACGCTGCACGCCTTCCGCCGACTGTCGCGCGATCCCTATGGCCTGCTGCTCGTGACCGGCCCCACCGGCAGTGGCAAGACCACGACCCTCTACGCGGCACTGTCTGAGATCAACCACGGGCACGACAAGATCATCACCATCGAAGACCCGGTGGAGTACCAGCTGCCCGGCATCCTGCAGATCCCTGTCAACGAGAAGAAGGGGCTGACTTTCGCGCGGGGGCTGCGCTCCATCCTGCGCCACGATCCCGACCGCATCATGGTCGGCGAGATCCGCGACCCCGAGACGGCGCAGATCGCCATCCAGTCGGCGCTCACCGGGCACCTCGTGCTGTCGACGGTGCACGCAAACAACGCCTTCGACGTGATCGGGCGCTTCACGCACATGGACGTCGACCCCTACAGCTTCGTCTCGGCGCTTTCGGGGGTGCTCGCGCAGCGCCTGCTGCGGGTGAACTGCCTGCACTGCAGCGAGCCGGTGAGGGTGGATCCGTCGTTGCTGCGCGAATCGACCGTCGACCCGGCGCTCGTGGAAGGCAGGGTGCTGCGCGTCGGCAAGGGCTGCGGCAAGTGTCGGGGCACGGGCTACAAGGGCCGCAAGGCGGTGGGCGAGTTGCTGCTGCTCGACGACGCGCTGCGCGAGCTCATCGTCGCGCGGGCGCCGGTGCGACAGATCAAGGAGGCGGCGCGCAGGGGCGGCACGCGCCTGTTGCGTGAGTCGGCTCTAGCCTTGTGGCTGGCCGGCGAGACCACGCTGGAGGAGGTGAACCGTGTCACGCTGGTGGCCTGAGCACATCACGGTGTGGCTGTCGCCGCACAAGGACCAGGACATCGTGACCTGCTTCGAGCGCGAGCTCGACGCGTTGGCCCCCCGCCGCCGTGCGCAAGTGAACTGCGTGCTCGGCGGCGCGCTCGTGCGCTACCGTGTAGTGCCGTGGAACGACGCACTGACCAGCCCGCACCAGCGGCGGGTGCTGGCGTGCAGCAGCTTTCACGAGGCCTATGGCGAGGCTTCGCGCGGCTGGCAGGTGCTTGACAGGGTGGCACGCCATGGTGCCGCCGGGTTGGCCTGCGCGATCGACGCGAGCTGGGCGCAACGTCTGAGCGAGGCTGCCGTTTCGCGGGGGGTGACGCTGGCAGGCCTGCAGCCCTCGCTGCCCTACGCCCACAACAGGCTGCGCCGCGCATTCATGGCGGACATGTTCTGGTTCGTCTGGGAAGAAGAAGACGTGACCACGCTGCTGTTGTGGCGACGGGGCGAGCCGTTGCACCTGAAGGTCTTGCCGTCTGCGCCTGTGCCGCTTGCCACGTGGCTCGACCGCGAGTGGTTCCTCGCCGCGATCGACGTCCCGCGCTGTCCGGTCTACCTGGCGCGCGTAGCGGGCCACCAGCGGCTGTCCACGCATGAAGGTGGGTGGAACATCGTCGAGTTGCCGGCGCTCGGACCAGCGTCGCCCGTGCCGATGGCTTCGGAGGAGGCCGCGTGAGTGCACCCCCGATCCACTTCGATTTCGTGCGCGCTGAACCGGCGCCGCGCTGGCGCTGGACGTTGCTGGCCGTGGCAGCGACCCTGCTGGTGCCGGTGTCGGATGCCTACCAGGATGCCGCGGTGCAGCGCGAGCAGGCGCAAGAGCGCTTCGACCAGGCCGAGCGGCAGGACAGGCTCCGCAAGCGCCCCCCCGGCAAGGCCGACAGCATGGCAGACGCGCAGGACGTGGCTGGCGCCCAACGCGCCAATGCCGTGATCGACCAGCTGACGGTGCCGTGGGACGAGCTCTTCCGGGCGCTCGAAGCTGCCGATGCGCGTGGCGTGGCCGTGCTCTCCCTGGCGCCGAATGCGCGTGACCACACGCTGCGCCTCGCCGGCGAGGCGCGGCAGATGGACGAACTGCTCGCCTACGTGGCTCGCCTGGCCGAACGCCCGCTGCTCGGGCAGGTTCACCTGCTGGGCTACAGCACCGTGGTCAAGGACGGCACGCCGCTGATTTCGTTCACGCTCGCGGCCAGCTGGAAGGTGGCGCCATGAAGCGCTTGCGCTGGGAGCTGGCCCGCGCGGCGAACGGGCTCGGCCTGCCGGGTGGAGCGGCGCTGGCGATGCTGGTGGGGGCCGGCGCGGTGTGGCTCACGCTCGTGTTGCCCGCACGTGACGACACCGAGCGCCTGCAGGAGGAGCGTGCGCGCCTCGAGCGCCGGCTGAACGGCGCGGCTGGCGACCAGGCGGTCGGGACACAGGGCGTGCGTGAGCAGCTGGCGGAGTTCCGTACGCGCTTCGGCGATGAAAAAAGCCTGGGCGGCTCGCTGGGCGCATTGCATGCGGTCGCGCGCAAGCACGGGCTTCAGCTCGACCAGGCCGAGTTCAAGCTGAGCGGCGATGCGCGCGACCCGCTGTGGCGCTATGCCATCGTGCTGCCCGTCAAGACCGACTACCGCGCGCTGCGCCGCTTCACCCAGGACGCCCTGCGCACGCTGCCCGGCCTTGCGCTGGAGGAGGTGAGCCTGCGCCGCGGCGACGCCCGAGCGGCACAGGTCGAGGCCCAGCTGCGTTTCGTTCTGTTCCTCCACCGGAGCCCATGACGATGGCCGCTGCACCAATGTCACCCGCGCGCAAGCGCATCGCGATGCTGGTCGTCGCGGTGGGCAGTGTGCTGCTGGTGCAGAAAGTGGTGGCCTTGTCAGGCGACGACACGCCGGAGCCGGAGCTGACCAGGCCGACGCGTGAGCGTGCGCCGGCCGATGCGCCTCGCGCGCCAGCGTCTGCATCCATGGCGCGTGTGCAGCTCGACCGGCTGTCCCAGCGCGCGGCGCCGCCGGCTTCGGCCGCCCGCGCGGCCGAGCACGGCGGCCTCTTCGAGATCGTGGGCTGGGCGCCGCCCGCGCCCAAGACGGCACCGTTGCCTCCGCCGCCCAAGCCGACGGCGCCGCAGTTTCCCTATCCCTACATGGGCGGCCTGTCCGAAGACGGCGTGCGCACTGCCTTCTTCATGAAGGGGGAGCGTGTGCTGCCCGTGAAGGCCGGTGATGTGGTCGATGCCGCCTACCGCATCGACGAAATGAACGACCAGCAGATGACCCTGACCTACCTGCCCCTCAACGAAACCATGACCGTGGCGCTGGAGGGTGGGCGATGAGGCGCTGGCTCGTTCCGGTGATGGTGCTGACGCTGCTGGCCGCCTGCGCGCCGGGGCGTGAGTTCGTTCGCAACGGCCAGCAGATGATCGAGCAGGGCAGGCTTGAAGAGGGCCTTGCACAGATGGAGAAGGGCCTGCTTGCCGAGCCCGAGAACCGCGAGTACCGCATGCTCGTCATCCGCCAGCGCGACGTCGAGGTCGGCAAGCTCCTGGCGCGCGCCGACCAGCAGCGCGCCGCCGACCGGCTGGACGATGCGGCCGCGCTCTACCGCCGGGTGCTCGGCATCGACGCACAGAACTCACGGGCGAAACAGGGCCTTGACGCGGTGGACACCGCGCGCCGCCACGCCCAGCGCCTCGACGAGGCTCAGGCGCTCATCGCACAAGGCAAGCACGACGACGCCGAGCAGCGCGTGCGCCGCGTGCTCGCCGAGAACCCGGCCCACGCGCGCGCCCAGAGCCTCAAGCAGCACCTTGACCAGTTGCCGGGCCGGCAGGGTGCCGATGCGTCTTCGCCACCGGTGCTGAAGTCGAACCTGAGGAAGCCGGTCTCGCTCGACTTCCGCGATGCCAACCTGAAGGCGGTGTTCGACGCGCTCGCCCGGACCACCGGCATCAACTTCGTGTTCGACCGCGAGGTGCGGCCCGACATCAAGGTGACGCTGTCGATCAGCAACATCGGCATCGACGACGTGATCAGCGTGCTCACGTTGACCAACCAGCTCGAGCGCAAGGTGCTCAACGAGAACACGGTGCTGATCTACCCCAACACCCCGGCCAAGCAGAAGGACTACCAGGACCTCGCGGTGAAGACGTTCTACCTCTCGAACGTCGAAGCGAAGACCATGTTCACCCTGCTCAAGACCGTGCTCAAGACGCGCGACATGTTCGCCGACGAGAAGCTCAACACCATCACCATCCGCGACAGCGCCGATGCGGTGCGCCTGGCCGAGAAAGTGATCGCCGCGCAAGACATCGCCGAGCCCGAGGTGCTGCTCGACGTGGAGGTGCTGGAAGTGAAGCGCTCGCAGCTGCATGAGCTGGGCCTGGAGCCGCCGGGCAAGTTCACGCTGCTCAACATCGTGCGCAACCCGGCGACCGTGGTCACGAGCGCCACCGGTTCCACGATCGTCAACGACAACACGCTCACCACCACCCAGCTCACGCTCGACAAGCTGCGCAATGTGCAGGGCTCGAGCATCGGCATCGACAGCCCCTCGCTCAACCTGCGCGCCGAGACCGGCGACACCAACATCCTCGCCAACCCGCGCATCCGCGTGAAGAACCGCGAGAAGGCCCGCATCATGATCGGCGACCGCGTGCCGGTGATCACCACCACCTCCACCGCCAACGTCGGCGTGTCTGAATCGGTGAGCTACCTGGACGTCGGCCTGAAGCTCGAAGTCGAGCCCAACGTCTTCCTCGACAACGAGGTGGGTGTGAAGGTCAACCTCGAAGTGAGCAACATCGTGCGCGAGGTCAAGAGCCGCTCGGGCTCGCTCACCTACCAGATCGGCACGCGGCTCGCGACCACCGCGCTGCGACTGAAGGACGGCGAGACTCAGGCGCTGGCCGGCCTCATCAGCGATGAAGACCGCAAGAGCGCCGCCGGTGTGCCGGGCATGGTTGACCTGCCGGTGCTCGGTCGTATCTTGTCCAGCGAGCGCAACGACCGCAGCAAGACCGAGATCGTGCTGCTCATCACGCCGCGCGTAGTGCGCAACCTGGCGCAAGTGCCGCTCGAGCGGCAGGAGCACGCGGGCGGTACGGAGACGCAGGTCGGCGCGGCACGCCTGCGCTTGCAAGGCACGGGCCGCATGGCGCTGGCGCCCGGGCGGGGTGGGGTGGTGCGCAACGCCGCGGCGCCGGCCCCCGAAGATGCGCCGCAGGAGGCCGCCGAGCCGCCGCCTCCGGTGGCGCCGCCGGCGGCGCCTCAGCGTGCCAACAACCGGGAATGACCATGCGCCGCCACGCCCTCGGTTTCACACTGGTCGAGCTGCTGATCTCGGTGGCCATCATCGCCTTGTTGGCCGGTGGTGCGATGAGCTTTGCCGACCTGGCTGTGAAGCGCAGCCAGGAGCAGGAGTTGCGCTCCGCCTTGCGCCAGATCCGTGAGGCGATCGATGCGTACAAGGTCGCCGCCGATGCGGGGCGCATCCGTCGCAGCGCCGACGACAACGGCTACCCGCCCACGCTCGCGGCCTTGACCGAGGGTGTGCCCGAGGTCGGCAGCGTTACCGGGCGCAAGCTGTATTTCCTGCGCCGCCTGCCGCGCGATCCGCTGGCCGAGCCCACGCTCCCGCCCGAGGCCACCTGGGGGGTGCGCAGTTACGAGAGCGACCCTGCCGACCCGCGGCCAGGGCGTGATGTGTTCGATGTGTATTCGCTGTCGCCGCGCACGAGCATCAGCGGGCGCCCCTATCGCGAATGGTGAGCACGATGCAGCGCCACGCCGGGTTCACGCTGATGGAGTTGATGGTGGTCATGGCCATCATTGCGAGCCTCATGACGCTCGCGTTGCCGCGCTACTTCCACAGCGTCGAGCGCAGCCGCGAGGCGGTGCTCAAGCACGACCTCGCGGCGATGCGCGATGCCATCGACAAGTTTGTCGCCGACCGTGGCCGCTATCCGGCCACCCTGGAGGAGCTGGCGGAAAAGAGATACCTGCGCAAGCTGCCGGTCGACCCGGTGACCGACAGCGCCACGACCTGGGTCGTGGTGCCGCCGCCGACCACCGACGGGCGCGAGGGGGTGTACGACGTGCGCAGCGGTGCAGCAGGGACGAGCCTCGACGGCGAGGCATATGACAGCTGGTAGTGGGCGCATGGGGGCCGCGTCTTGCGGCGTGGAGAGGAGACGCAAGTGAATCAGGTTCCGTTACTCGACGAGGTCGACCGCAGCCGCTTTGCCGACGCGGTGGAGGCGTCGTTCCGCGTTTCCAGCCGACAGCAGTTCTTCGTGTGGAGCCAGAGCTCGGTGCAGGCGCTCATTCCGCATGAGATCCTGATCTGCGGCATCGAGGATGGTTCCCGCCAGGGCATGGCGATGCATCGCTTCAGCGCGAGCCGCTATTTCAAGCAGGAGCAGTTCGACGTGGTCTCCGACCCGCTCAACGGGCTGATGCCGCGCCTGCTGGCGGTCGCTACCGTGAGACGGGCCAATGTCGTGTTCTGTCCGAGCGAGCCGGTGCAGGCAGCGGATGACCGGCTGCTGGCGCTCGTGATCGGCAACGAGATGAAGAACATGGCTGCGCAGCTTGTGATGGGCACGCGCGGCAAGTTCGAGGCGTTCTACGTGTTTTCGCGCGTTGCCGTGCCGCTCGATGCGCGCCTGCGCTACCTGATCGAACTGCTCGGTCCCCATGTGCACAACGCCTTCCTGCGCGTGCTGTCGACCGAGCGCGAGATCGCCGCCGTCACCACGCAGCGTGCCGGGCGCATCGTCACGCCACGGCAGGAAGAGATCCTCAACCTCATCAAGAGCGGCAAGACCAATTCCGAGATCGCCGAGGTGCTCGAGTGCAGCCCGTGGACGATCAAGAACCACATCCAGGCGATCCTGCGCAAGCTCGACTCGACCACGCGCACGCATGCGATCGCCCGCGCGATGAGCCTCGGCATCCTCAATCCGGACTGATGCCGCACTGAGCAGCCTGCCCCGCACCTGACGGCCCGGCCGTCACCCAACGCCCGCCCGGCCCAGGCCGCGGCGGGCGTTTCGTTTGCTGCGTCGCATTCACCGACCGCCCTGCCCGGGGCACCGCCCTGGACTAGCCCGATCGGTCTGGTCGCGAAGTGGTGCCTTCGTGGTGCCGTCACGGCACCAGCCTATCGTCACGACATCACCACCGCGGTAGGAAGAGGGTGCCGCGGTGGTGCCGATCAGCCAACAAGACGAGGAGGTCAACGCCGTGGATGTGGACTTGTTCATCAAGAAGATGCCGCACGTGGTCAAGGAACTCATCACCCGTGAGGCTTTCGACAACCGACGTTCGGTGAACCAGGAGGCGATCGCCTTGCTGGAAGAGGCGCTGCTGCAGCGCGTGGGCGCCGCCGGCTTCCGCCGCAAGCGCATGGAGGCGCTGCTTGAGGACTACGTCGATTCCGGCACCACGCCGCTGCCCGCCACCACTGGCGTCGCAGCGAAACACGAGCCTGCGGCCTGACGGCGGGGTTCTGCAACCGAGAAGTCAAGGAAAGTCATGAGCTACAAACGTGTTCAGAAGGCGGCTGCGGCCGTGCTCACCGTGCTCGCGCTGGCAGCACCGGCGAGCAGCCAGGCGGCCATCGTGCTGGGGTCCGGCATGACGCCGGCTGGCGTGCCCAACGTGAGCGATGAGCTCGCGAGCGCCACGGTGGCGCTGTCGATCGAAGCCGCCCGCGTCGATCTTGAAGGCGCGCGCTCTGTCTTCGCGCTGGCCGATGGGCCGCACCGGCGGGTGTACGAGGTGTTGCGTGGCGCGTCCGACGTGGCGCTGTGGAACCTCGTGGCCACCGTGCAGGCGCAGCAGAAGGCGAAGACCTTCGACCTCGTGAACACCAGTGCGAAGACGGTGTGGGAGATCGAGAAGAACCAGGTGTCGCCGGTGCCCTTGCCGGGGGTGGTGTGGCTCTTCGTGATGGCGGTCATCGGCCTGGTGGGCACGCGCATGCGCGGTGCGCCTGGCGCCCGGGCCGACACGGTGCCGATGCCGGCGTGAGACGCACGAGAAGACGCGCCGGAGGCAACGCTGGCTTCACCTACCTCGGCGTCCTCTTCCTCGTGAGCCTGCTCGCGCTGACGGCGGGCATGGCCAGTGCCGTGTGGGCGACAGCGCAGCAGCGCGAGCACGAGCGGCAGCTGGCCTTCGCCGGCCGCCAGTATCAGCTCGCCATCGAGCGCTACCGTCAGCAGGCCCATGGCGCCGAGGCACCGTATCCGCGCGAGGTGGCCCACCTCCTGCGCGACCCGCGTGTGCCAGGTGTGCGCCGCTTCCTGCGGCAGCCGTATGTCGATCCGATGACAGACAAACCCGAGTGGGGCCTGGTCCGTCTGGCCGATGGCGGCATTGTCGGCGTGCACAGCCTGTCGTCACGCACCGCGATCGGCGGGCCGCCCGATTCGCCCGGGATCACTGGCGGCAGGACCTACCGCGAGTGGCGCTTCATCGCCCCGAGCGCAGTGCCGCTGCTGGGGCCGGCGCCTGCTGCCAGCGGCGTGACGCCACGAGGCGAGCACAGCTGAGTTCGTCCTCGTCGATTTGTCATCTTGCGCCGGAAGAATGCGCGTCGCCCGGCAGTGCGCACGGGCCGGGGAGGGCTTGCCCCGTGTGTCCGGCTTTCATCAGAAGAACAGTTCATGCCTTCAGTGCTCGCGCTGCTCGCCCGAGGTGGGTTGCAGCTGGCCATCGCGTCCGCGATCGGTTCACCTGTGTTCGCGCAGACCACCCCGCAGGCCGAAGTGGAGGTGGCGCGTTTCGACATCCTTGAATACCGTGTGCTCGGCAACACCGTGCTGCCGCGCGAGAAGATCGAGCGCGCGGTGGCGCCATTCCTGGGCGAGAAGCGCACCGTCAACGACGTGGAAGCCGCGCGCGCCGCACTGGAGCAGACCTACCAGCAGGCCGGCTTCGGCTCGGTGCTCGTCGACACGCCCGAGCAGCGCGTGGCTGGGGGCGTGGTGACGCTGCAGGTGATCGAGGCGCGTGTGTCGCGACTGCGGGTGGTGGGCGCAAAGTACTACTCGCAAGGCCGCATCCTCGAGCAGGTGCCGTCGGTGGCAGAAGGCCAGGTGGTCAACTACAACCGGCTGACCGAAGAACTCGGCAGCCTCAACCGTGTGGCCGGCCGCCGCGTGTCGCCGCTGCTGCGGCCCGGCAAGGTGCCCGGCACCAGCGAGGTCGACCTGCAAGTCGAGGACCAGTCGGCCTTCCACGGCGGTGTTGAACTCAACAACAAGCACGCACCCAACACCACGCCGATGCGGCTCGTCGGCACACTGCGCTACGACAACCTCTGGCAGCGCGAGCACAGCGCGAGCCTGATGGTGCAGACGTCGCCGCAAGACACCGACGAAGTACGCATCGTTTCGGGGTCCTACAAGGTGCCTGAGGGGGAAGGGGCGTGGCTCATGTCGTTGACCGTGTCGCGCAGCAGCACCCGCGTCGCGCTCACGGGTTCGCAGGCCACCGGATCGGGCGAGACCTGGGGCCTGCGTCGCATGTACTTCGGCGGGACCGACAAGCGCCAGACCGCCTTCACGCTCGGCGCTGACTACAAGGACATGAACGGCAAGACCGACGACACCGTCGATTGCTCTGACATCCAGAACTGCACCCCGGTGCGCTACCTCCCGCTGAGCACCGGCTACTCGGTCACAGAGGTGGGCAAGCGCGCTGTCACGCAAGGCGGTGTCACCCTGGTGCTTGGCTTGCGCGGGCTCATCGACAACAACTCGCAGTTTGCCAACAAGCGCTACCAAGCCCAGAGCAATTTCGCGTCCCTGAAGTTCGACTTCAGCCGCACGCAGAAACTGCGGCGCGGCTTCGAGTTGTCGGCTCGCATGGAGGGCCAGGTGGCAAACCAGCCCTTGATCAGCGACGAGCAGTTCACCGCGGGCGGTGTGGACAGCGTGCGCGGCTACCTCCAGGGCGGTTCGGTCGGTGACCAGGGCTTGCGTCTTTCATTCGAGCTGCGCTCGCCCGACCTGTCGCCACTGCAGAAGGACCCTTGGCTGCGGGACCTGCGCGTGCACGGCTTCCTCGACGGTGCGGGTGTTTGGACAAAAGCGGTGTTGCCTGAGCAGGACCGTCGCGAGGGGCTCATCGGCATGGGTGCAGGCCTACGGCTGCGCATCGGCCAGCATGGCAGCCTGTCGCTGGATGTGGCGCGCGCCATGCGTGCCGCCGGCAGCACCGAGCAGGGTGAGGTGCGTGGCCACGTGAGCGGCAGCCTCGAGTTCTGAGCGGCGCCATGAACATCGTCGCGGCAATTCCCGTCCTGGCGCAGGCTCAGCAACTGCTCGCCACCGGGCGCCATGCGGAAGGCGAGGCCCTGCTGCGGCCCTTGCTGCGTGTGAGTGCGCTGCGTGGCGAGGTGAACCATCTGCTCAGCATCGCTGCGCAGATGACGAAGCGGCTGGACGAGGGCCTCGCTCACGCGCGCCAGGCCGTCGCGGCAGCGCCCGAGGAAGCGCGCTTCCACTTCGTGCTCGGCCGCGCGTACAAGGCGTTAGCGCAGGTCGACGAGGCTGAGGCAGCTTACCGCGAGGCGTTGCGCCTTCAGCCCCGGTATGTGGATGCGCTCGTGAGCCTGGGTATCGTGCGCAAGCTGCGCGGCGATCTTGGCGGCGCTGTCGCGCTTTACGACCGGGCGCTCGAGCTCGATGCAAGCTGCGCGGCCGCCCACGCCAACAAGGCCGCCGCGCTGGCGCTGCAGACAGCGCTGAGCGCCGAAAACGGGGCGGATGATCCGCCCGGCGACGAGATCATCGAGGCGCAGGCGCGTGCGGTGCAGCTGGACCCCCACAACCCGGTTCTGTTGCGCAACCAGGGCGCGCTGTTGCTGCGGGCGCGCCGGCGTGTGGAGGCGGCGCAGGCGCTGAACCAGTCGCTCACGCACGATCCGTCGAACGTCGAGGCCTGCCTCAACCTCGCCTTCTGCTTGCGCGCACTCGGTGACGCCAAGCTGGCGATCCAGGCCTTCGAGAAGTGGCTGCAGCACAACCGGCCCGACGCGGCGGTGATGCGCGCGCTCGCCGGCCTGCTCACACGGGAAGGGCGTGTGGACGAAGCGCTTTCGTGGGCAGGCCAGGCTGCGACGCTTGACCCCGACCCCTATGCATTGGTCCAGCTTGGCAGCACGCTGCTGCAATGCCGGCGCGTGGAAGAGGCGCTGGTGCACTGCCAGCGGGCGGTCGCTCTTTCCGGCGGACGGGCCGAGCTGTACCCCACGCTGCTGCTCGGCACGACCTACTGGCATGAAGACCCGCAACCGGTCTTCGAGGCACATACCGCCTTCGGCCGCACGCTCAAGCGTGCGGAGCCCCGGCCCGCGTGGGCGCCGCTGGCACCTGGCGAGCGCTTGCGCGTGGGGTATGTGTCGGGTGACTTCGTGCGGCACTCGGTGTCGTATTTCATCGGCCCCTTGCTGGAGCACCACGACCGCTCGCGATTCGACGTCACCTGCTACCACAACCTGGCCTGGGGCGATGCGGTCACCGAGCGCTTCAAGTCCTACGGCCACCGCTGGGTGGAGTGCGAAGGGCTCACCGACGATCAATTGCGCCGCCGCGTCGTCGCCGACGGCATCCACATCCTGGTCGATCTGGCAGGGCATACGACCAACTCCCGCGTCTTCATGTTCGCGCTGGGAGCAGCGCCGGTGCAGGTGAGCTACCTGGGCTATCCCACCATCAGCGGCGTGCCGGCAATCGACTTCCGCATCACCGACGCGGTGATCGACCCGGGCGACATGCCACCGCTTGAATCCGAAAAGCCGCTGTGCCTGCCCCGCACGATGTTCTGCTACCGGCCCGACGAGGCGCCCGAGATCGCACCACCGCCGTATCTCCGTCGGGGCCATGTGACCTTCGGCTCCTTCAACAACATCGCCAAGGTCACCGACCACACGCTCGAACTTTGGGCGGCGGTGATGAACGCAGTGCCGGGCTCGCGCCTGCTGCTGAAGTCGTCGTCGATGGCGCAGGCCGGCAACCGGCGCAACATTGAATCCTTCATGGCTCAGCGTCGCATCTCGGCCGACCGGCTCGACCTGCGCGCCTGGATCGCCGGCAAGGCCAGCCACCTCGAGCTCTATAACGAGGTCGACGTGGCGCTCGACCCCTATCCCTACAACGGCGCCACCACCACTTGCGAAGCCTTGTGGATGGGGGTGCCGGTGGTGTCGCGGCGCGGTCGCACGCACACCTCGCGCATGGGGGCCTCCATCCTCGGCGCCATCGGCCGAGGCGAATGGGTGGCAGACAGCGACCAGGCCTATGTCGCCACCGCTGTGCGTCTTGCGAACGACGCAGAGTCCCTCGCGCAGTGGCGTGACGGTGCACGTCGGCACCTCGCATCGGGCCCGCTCTTCCACGAGAAGGGCTTCACCCGTGACATCGAGGCCGCGCTGATGAAGGCCTGGTCGCTTGCGGGCCAGGCCGGGTAGTCCGAACGAGCCAGGCGGCGCCGAGACATCCGGCGATGTCTGCGCAGGACTAGGCTGAAGTAGCCACTCTCTCGGGTGCATGACACACGTCGACGACACAGCGCACTCCTAGAGTGCCCGCTGTCGGAAGGTTCCCGCCTCAGGGAGGCACGCCGATGCGGCCAATGTCGTGGTTGTCGAGCGTTCCGCTGTCCCTCAGGGCGGGCTCGCGGTGCGGCGCGGGCTCAGTTGCGTTATCCACTTTCAAACCCAGGAGAGATCCTTTTATGAAACTCAAGCTCAAGATGATCGCCGCCGCCGTGGCGATGGTGTCGGCCGCCGGCGCCAACGCGGCGCTCGTCGATGCCAGCACCGGCAACGGCAGCGTCGCGCTGCTCGCCGTCAACGTGTCGACCGGCGACTACTACATCCGCGACCTAGGCTTCCTGCTGAACGACTTCCTGCCCAGCAGCATCACGACCCGCCCGGGCGACGGCGCCGTCACCGGCACCCGCACGCCTGAAGCCGGTCTGCTGCTGAACAGCAGCAACACCGCCAATTTCTCCGACGCCTCTTTCTCCAGCTGGGTGGGCGGACAGAACGCCGCCGACATCCGTTGGCTGGTGACAGGTTCGGACTCTACGGCCAACTCCGGCGCTCAGAGCGTGCGCCGCGCCCTGGTGTCGTCCATCAACCCGGCTGAGACCGCCACCAACGGCAACATCGACGGCTACACCGCTTCCGGCGCTGCAGGCGGCCTGTCGGCCTTCTTCGGCTCGGCCACCCTGTCGATGACGGGCACGGGTGCTCCGAGCAACTTCACGTCGAACTTCGGCCTGGGTGCCGACGGTCTGGCCAGCCTGGACCAAGCTGCCAGCCTGTTCTACTTCGCCCGCACGACCTACACCGGTAGCACCACGGTTCAGGCCGAACGCACCCAGTACGGCAACTCGGCGGGCTTCGCTTCCATCACGCTCGAATCCGACGGCGATGTGGTTTACGCGCTTGCGCCGGCCGTCTCCGCCGTGCCGGTGCCGGCCGCCGTGTGGCTGCTCGGCAGCGGCCTGTTCGGCCTGGGCGCCATGGCGCGCCGTCGCAAGGCTGCAGCATTGGCCTGATGAGACTCGGGGCCTGATTCGTCCAAGGCCTCGCAATTTCCTTTTGCTTCTCTCACCTGCCATGACAGTGTCATGGCAGACGGGAGCAGCTCGTCCAGATTCCGGTCGTCCACGCATTTACCAGGAAACACCATGAAGCTCACCAAGATCTCCCTCGGCGTCGCTGCCGCCTGCGCCCTTCTGTCGGCCCCGGCGCACGCCCTGCTGGCCACCGCCTACACGAACACCGGCGAATTCACCGGCGACACGATGAACATCCGTGTCTCGGGCGCCACCGCCCAGGACCCGGGCCTGCTCGCTTCGGCCCTGCGCTACTGCACGGCCGGCTCGATGACTCGCTACTCGATCAGCAACAACTTCGTCTACTTCTGCACTGCCAACACATCGCGCATCACCCCACGTGCCGGCGCCACGAAGGTCGCCTTCTACAAGTATTCGGTTGGCGGCTCCGGCGCTGGCGTGGGCCCCGTCAACGCGGCCACCCCGCTGCCCTTCCTCGACCTGACCCGCCTCGCCACGTCTTGCGCCGGCACCTCGTCGACCGCCGACGTCGACGGCACCGGTCCGCTGCCGACTTTCCAGGACATCGCTTGCGCCGGCGCTTCCAGCGCCCTGACCACCAACGCCGTGAGCTATATCGGCGTGTCGGACGTGGAGCCTCAATTCTTCGGCGGCCCTTCGACCTACAACAACCTTCGCGCCGAAGGTCTGGCGACGGTGATCTTTGGTGTGCCCGTCACGCGCAACATCTATGAAGCCTTGCAAGGCGTGCAAGGCCTGACCGTCGGCGCGATCGACGAAGCCAACATGCCTTCGCTGACGCAAGGTCAAGTCACCTCGCTGTACACGCAGGAAGGCCAGACCTGGTCCGGTCTCACCGGCGCCACCGTGGGTGACGACATGGTCTACGTGGCCCGCCGTGCTGACAGCTCGGGAACGCAGAAGTCGTTCGAAGCCGTTGTCGCCCGCACGACGAACGGAACCGGCGGCGCTCGCCAGTGCCAGTCCGACGTGGAACCCTTCGTTTCCGGCCCCGCCGCGCTCGACAACACCGCCGCCAACAGCCTGTGCAACGGCAGCAACCTCGTGGTGAACGGCTCGGGCAGCGGCCAGGTGCTTGCCTGTCTGAACGCCCACCAGGCCGGTGGCCGTGGTGCCATTGGCACCATCTCGACCGAGTTCAAGCAGACCGCCGGTGGTTCGCTGCGCTTCGTCAAGATCAACGGCGCCGCTCCGACTCACGCCAACGTGGCCAGCGGCCGCTACACGCAATACACCGACGCGTCGCTGAACACTCGCATCGGCACCACGCTGCCGACGGCTTCAGCCGCTGGCTACAGCGCGTTCCTGACGGTGCTGAAGAACGACTTCGCCGACCCGGCCGTGATCTCGGTCATCAACGCCGGCAACCAGACGTTCGGTCCGTCGGGACTGATGGCCCTCGATGCGCTCGAAGCCTCCATCCCCGCGCCCGACTTCACCGGCACTTCGGGCCGCAACCCCTGGTCACGTCTCGTGGGCGGCACGGACCTGAACAACTGCCAGCCGGGCAAGCTCGCAGCCTTCTGATCCGCTTGCCTCAGACCGCCTCTCGCGGGGCGGTTCCTTCCTCGTGAAGCCCGAGTCAGCGCTCTCGCAAGAGCGCTGACTCTTTTGTTTTGAGCGGCGGGGGCCTGTCGCGCCAGAAGCGCTGGAGCTTGCGCATTCGTCGCAGCGCCTTGTGAGCCACGCGTGCGGTCGTCTCCAGGTGGCCGCGCAGATAGCCGGCAGCGAATTGCGCAGACGGGTCGGTCTTGGCATCACGTTGAAAGTGTTCGGCCGCGACGGTGCAATCGGCGTGGTGGCCGAGCGCTTCCTGCATCGGCTTGAGCGTGTCGACATAGGCATCCACCTCGTCTGCAGCCCACAGCAGTTGCGCAAACTCACTGAGGTAGCGCAGGCGCTTGAGCCGTTTGCGCACCGCATGCTGCTCGGTGGTCGACAGCGTCTCGAACACGCGCCCGGCGCGTTCGACACGGCGGTGCAGGCGCTGCAGTCGCTTGGCGAAGAGTTCAAGCACGGCCTCGTGCGACAGCGGGCTGAGCGACTCGTCGCTGTCGTGCAGGAGCGAGAGCAGGTGCAGCAGCGTCTGCTGGAGGGCGGGCGCGCGTGCGGCGGCCGTGGTGTCGACGGCGGTAGGTGCGTCCCACACCGTCTTGGGCGCACCGGCCGCCTCGAGCAAAGGCCGCACGGCGGCCGACACGGCTTCATGGTCGCGCTGCTCTCCCAACGTGCGGAAGGTCTTCGCCAGTGCAGATTCCCAGACTGGGTCGATTCGAGGCCCCGTCTTGGCGAACTCTCGCAGGGCGGTGCGCAAACGGCGCAGGCCCACACGGGCCTGATGAATGTGCTCGTCGTCTGCCTGGCCTTCGGCGGCGATGCTGAGATTGGGCAGCACCTGCGCCAGCGTGTTGGCGAGCACCATGCGCAGCACCTGGGCGCCGGTGGCATTGGGCATCGAGGCAACGGCCCGCGCCTTGGTCGCCGGGGTCGGGCTGCCTTGACGCAGGCGCTCGCCCTGCTCGGCCTTGGAGATGGTGCTCAACCACAGGCCGCCCACCGACAGCGCCTCTTCGGCGCGCTTGAACAGCGACGCCACCGGGCCGTCAAGGTGTTCGAGTTCGAGTTCTGCCACTGGCGCTCGCCGGTCGCCCGCGTGGACATGGCCGAGGTCGAGCGCGGCCTCGACACGCGAGCCTGCCGGGTCCTCGATCACGACGATCGAGCGCCACACGTCGGTGGCGAAACGCTCCTCCAGTGCAGCCTGGCCGGTGCCGCCCATGGCCTTCAGCAGCTGCTCGTGCGCAGGCGTGCCCGTGTGGTGAGCGATGTCGAGGGCGGGCGTCTCGTCGGGCGCGGCCGGCACGGCCACTTCATGCTCGAGGCGGTGCACCGCACTGTCGCCGCGGGCCTTGAGCGTCTGCACCCAGTGGTCGCCCTCCAGGCGCAGCCGCAGCGCGATCCCCGCCCGGCCGAGGCTGCCGTCATCGGTGTCGAAATAGCGTGCACGCAGCCGCAGGCGGCGTGCCCCTTGCGCGTCGAACATCCGCTGCCATTGCTGCGCGGCGCGTTCGTCGAGCCGGAACTTGAGTTCAAGTTCGTTCATGCGGAAAGCCCTGTGCTGCACCACTCGGCGCCAGGGCGCAAGGCTACCGCAGCAGGGCAGGGGGCAGGCCGGCGCGGGCGCGGTCGACCATCGCGTGATACAGGCCTTCGAGGTTCCGCGTATAGCGGCGTGTGTCGTAGAGCAGGGAGTGCGACAGCTGCGCCGCGAGCTTCTCTCGCAGGGCGATCAGTTGCTTCGACTGCGTGGCCAGTGTGACCGCCAGTGCCTCATACGCGACGGGCGTGTGCGTCACCAGCTCGGGCAACCCCACGGTCTGCAGCAGGCTCGCACCCACCCGGCTCGGGAAGGTCTCGCCCGCGCAGGTGAGCACCGGCAGGCCGGCCCACAGGGCATCGCTGCCGGTCGTGTGGGCGTTGTAGGGCCAGGTGTCGAGGAAGAGATCGGCCAGGCGGAGGCGGGCCAAATGCTGGTCATGCGGCAGGTTGCCGGCAAAGTGCAGTCGCCCCGCGGCCACGCCCCGCGCCTGGGCCTCGCGCCGAAGGTTGTCTTGCGTCGCAGGCGTGTCGCTGTAGAGCATGAGCACGCTGCGCGGCACCTGGCGCAGCACGCGCATCCACACGTCGAACACCGCCGGCACGATCTTGTAGACGTTGTTGAGGCAGCAGAAGACGAAGGCATCCTCGGGCAGGCCGATGTCGCTGCGGCGCGCGGGTGTGGCCGCGATCTGCCGGGTGCTGTCATTCGGCTGGTAGCAGTCGGGCAGGTAGGCGATCTTCTCGACGTAGTGCATCCGCTGGGCCTCCGGGATCACCGTGTGGTCGGCGATCAGGTAGTCGATGTAGGGCGCGCCGATGGTGCCGGGAAAGCCGAGGTAGTTGACCTGGAGAGGTGCCGGCCGCAGTGCGAAGAGATGCGAGCGCGCCTGGCCGAAGTGGCCGTTGAGGTTGACGAGGACGTCAACGCCGCGCTCGCGCACGGCCTGCGCGGCGGCGAGGTGCGGCAGGCCGCGGATGGGCACCAGTTCATCGACGCAGGCTTCGATGCGGCGGCGCAACGGGCTGCCGTCGTCCCAGCCGTTGTCGAAGGCGACGATGTCGAAACGCGAGCGGTCATGGAGCTCGAGCACCTGGGTCAGCAAGATCGACGTGGCCTGCTGGCGGAACTCGCCCGACACGTAGCCGATCCGGATCTTCGGCCCATAGCCGATCACCGGCGGACGCTGCAACTCGCGTCGTGGCGGGTGATACGTGGCGGAGTACTGTGCGGCCGCACGGCGCAGCAGGGAAGGCGAGCGGCAGTAGCCCTGCAGGCCGAATGGCTCGGCGGCGTTGTGACCGCTCTCGATGGCTTGCTCCACGCGGGCCTGGAGCGTTTCGGCGCGTGTCCAGTCGGCGATGAGCATCTTGCAATGCAGCAGCCGGCCTGCGGCCAGCGGGTACGCAGGTGCCAGCTGCAGCAGACGCTCGAAGACGAGCGCGGCATCTTCGTAGCGACGCTGCTCCTGCAGGGCGATACCGAATTTCTCGATCACGTCCACGCGCCCCGGGTCGATCTGCAGTGCACGCTGGAAGCTGGCCTCTGCGGCAGCCGCGCCGAAGAGGTGGTACTGCGTCATGCCCAGTGCGGCCCAGGCGTCGGCGGAGTCAGGGTGGTGTTGCGTGGCCTGTTGGAAGCGGCTCATCGCTTGCTGCACATGGCCCTGTTCGTCGAGCGCAACGCCTTCTTGCAGCATCGCCAGCAGGCGCAGCGACGGGGGTGATGGCGGGGTCCGGCGCGGCCACTGCGGGGCTTGCGGGGCCTGCCGGTAGTCGGGGGCATGGGGGGCGTTCATCGGGGTTCGCTTTGGTCTGGACAACGGTGGTTCTAGCCTTCGCCCGAGACGGTGGTGTGACGCTCCCGTGGCAGTGGGGAGTGGCTCGTTCGGGGCATGCCGCGGCGCTGCAAATGTCATGGCCGGTTTCGAGAATCCGCCGGCTGACATCACGCCCCCCGACCATGAAGAAGACCCGCTCGTTCCGTGTCCGCCCGACCGCCGTCCACCGCCGCCAGCCCTGGCACCAAAGTGCCAGCAGCCTGATGGTGCTTGCAGGCCTGGGGGTGCTGAGCTTCTCGCTGCCGAACGAGGCTCTCGCGCAGCGGGCGATCGCACCCAACACACTGCCGGTCTTGCGCGGCGTGGTGTCTGACCGCATCACGGTCACGCCCTCCACACCCGCACCCGGCCGCGCGCAGTTGACGATCGACCAGGCCTCGCTGCGCGGTGTCATCGACTGGCGTTCCTTCGACATCGGCAGCAGCGCCGAGGTGCTGTTCCGCCACCAGATGGGCAGCCAGTCTTCCACGCTGAACCGCATCTATGACGCACGGCCAAGCGTCATCCAGGGCCGGCTCACGAGCGAAGGCGCGACCGCCGGCAGCCGCGGCGGGCAGATCATCCTCGTCAACCAGAACGGCATCCTGTTTGGCGCCGGTGCACAGGTGAACACGCAGTCGCTGATCGCCTCAACGCTCAACATCAGCAACCAGCGTTTCCTGTCCGGCGCGCTGGCCGGCGCCACGCCCGCCTTCGAGGGCCGCTATGACGACCAGGGCAACACGCTTCCTGGTGGGCCCACCGGCAGCATCGTGCTGACCGGAGCCGCTGACGGCCGGGCCGCGCCTGTGCTGCAGGCTGGGCAAGGTGGCTCGATCATGATCTTCGCGCCGAGCATCGACAACCAGGGCGGTGTGATCCGCGCCCCGGATGGCCAGGTCGTCCTGGCCGCGGGCAGCAAGGCCTACCTTGCCATCAACCCGAACGAGAGCGACACCACGCTGCGCGGCTACGTGGTCGAAGTGGAGGTGCCGGCCGACGGCAACGTGACGAGCCTGATCCGCAATGCTGGCGACGTCAGCGCCGACCGCGGCAACGTGACGCTGGCCGCCCTGGCGGTGAACCAAGAAGGCCGCATCACCGCCAACACGGCGCTACAGGCCAACGGCTCGATCTACTTGAAGGCCCACACGAAGAACAAGGCCCAGTCGGGCAGCGTCCGCTTCCAGGCAGGCAGCGTCACTGAAGTGACGCCCGACCGCAACGACACGAGTACCGCCCCCGAGAGCCAGGGCTATGCGCCCACGGCGAGCAGCCCTACCGAATTCCGCGGCGTGATCGATGTGCAGGGCCGAACGATCGAGAACCACGGCACCGTGCGTGCCGCGGGCGGTGTGATCAAGCTCGATGCGTCCAGCAGCCAGGGTGCCGAGGGCGCGCGCGTCTACCTCGCTCAGGGCAGCCAGACCAGCGTGGCGGGCACCTGGTCCGATGTCGACTTCAGCAAGAACCTGGTCACCTTCACCGTCACGTCCAACGAGCTGAAGAACTCGCCCGACCAGAAGACCGGGGTGCTGCGGGGCACCGAGGTGACGGTCGACCTGCGGCAGGACAACGGCATCCTCGACCTCAGCGGCTACCGCGGCCTGGTGGCGCGCACCGTGGCCGAGAAGGCGGCGGTGGGCGGTGATCTGCTGATCAGCTCCAGCGGCTCGGTGATCCAGCGCGAGGGCGCCACGCTCGACGCGTCCGGTGGCGGCTACCGCTACAACGGCGGCATGGTCGGCACGACGCGCCTGCTGGGCGCCGACGGAAAGGTCTACGACATCGGCAACGCGCCGCAGGGCCTGCGCTATACGCAGGTGCTCGACACCTACAGGGTGACCGACCCGCGCTGGGGCCAGACGGTCAGCTACAGCAACCCGCTCGGCATGGTGCGGACCTACCAGCCCGGGTACGTCGAAGGGAAGTCGGGCGGCGCGGTGACCATCAGCGCGCAGTCGGGCGTGGTCCTCGACGGCACGCTCCGGGGCGGCGTGACCGTGGGGGCGCGCCAGGCCCGCAATGCGCCTCGCGGGGCGACGCTGCGCATCGGCGACTACAGCAGCTCGCACAGGCTCATCAATGAACGACAGAACATCGGCAGCATCACGCTGACGCAGCATGCCAGCGACAGCCTGGGTGCGGCGTTTCACGTGGGCAGCGAACTGAGCGGTGGCCAACGCCGAGGCTTCACGCTGGGCGCCGACCAGGTGTTCGGCGCTTCCACGCAGACGGCCGACGGGCGCGTGGAATCCGGCTTCGGTGCGGTGGAGCTGAATTCCAATGGCCGCATCTTGATGGGTGAGGGCGTCTCGCTGCGCTCCGACCCGGGCGCCGAGTTGACGCTGCGCGCGCAGGCGATCGACATCGCCGGCAACATCCGCCTCGCGGGCGGCAAGCTCGTGTTGCACGCTGCAGAGGCGGCCGCTCCTTTGGCCGAAGTGGCCGACAACACCAGCCACAACATCACCGTGCGTAGCGGGGCCACGCTAGCGACGGCGGGTGAATGGCTCAACGCCTCGAGCTCCGACGGTCGCGTGCCGCCGCTTGTGCCCACCGGGCGCGCCGCCGCGAATGGCACGGCCGTGTCGACGCTCAATGGCGGCAGCATCACGCTGGAGATGGACAAGAGCATTTACCACTCCACGCTCGAGCGAGGCTCGGTGCTCGACGTGAGCGGCGGTGCCTCGCTCTCGGCCAGCCAGCGCGTCACAGCGGGCGACGGTGGCAAGCTCACCATCGCCAACGGCTCTGTGGGCCAGACCAACCCCGACTGGATGCAGGCGGAGCTGCGCGGCTTCTCGCTCGGCAAGGGCGGCGAGCTGAACCTCAAGCTTGGCGAAGCCTTGATCGTGCCCGAGGGCACCACCGGCACGGTGCCCGCAGCCACCACGCGCCTGGATGCTGGCCTGTTCGCCGACCACGGCTTCTCCAAGGTGGGCATCGAGGCGGCTGGCGGCATCACCATCACCGCCGGCACCACCATCGAGGCGGTGCAGCACAACCGTGTGCTCGACACCGCATCGGCGCGTCGCCTGGCCACCGGCGGCGACCTCGCCAGCGTGGCGAGCGTGCAGCGGCTCCCCGACGGGCAGCGCGGCAGCATGACCGTCAGCCTCAACGCGCGCGGAGACGCGCCGGGCCCGACGGCCGGCGAGCTGAGCGTCGGCGCGGGGGCGTCCGTCACCACCGACCCGAAGGGCGAGATCGCGCTCACCGCCCGCCACGCACTCGAGGTCGACGGCCGGCTGGGGGCCGCCGGCGGCAAGATCAGCCTCACCGTGAGCGGCCCCGACTCCCAGGGCGCGCTGGCCACCGGCCGGCTGCACCTCGGTGCCCAGGCCGACGTGTCTGTTCGCGGCACTTTCGTCGCCACGCCCAACGAGCGCGGCCTCGTTCAAGGCACCTTGCACGATGGCGGCACGATCACCCTCGAGGCACGCCGCGCCGGCGTGCAGGTCGACGCGGGCGCGCGGCTCGACGTGGGGGGCGTCAGCCAGGTGGTCGACTTGGCGCAGCCAGGCCGCACGCCCACGTTCGTCAAGCAGACGATCGAGGGCCATGCCGGCACGCTGGTGGTCAAGTCGCAAGGCGCCACGGTGCTCGACGGCACGCTGCTCGGCCACGGCGGCTCGAATGCCGCCGCCGGCGGCAGCTTCGCGCTCGAACTGACGCGGCCCGACCGGCAGGCCGAGATGCCTGCCGAGCGGCGCATCGTCGTCACGCCCGGCAATGGCCCGGTGCAGCCGGCCGACGTCGACACTGCGGATGCCCGCGTGGACGTGCGCGCGCTCACCGCCGGCGGCTTCGACAAGCTGCGCCTGCAGTCCGAAAACCGCATCGAGTTCCAGCAGTCGGTCAACGTGGACTTCAAGCGCGGCGTGCGCCTCGATGCACCGCAGGTCGAGCTGGCCGATGGCGCACGGGTGATTGTCACAGGGTCGACGGTGTCGCTCGGCCAGTCGATGGGCCCGCGCGTGGCAGAGGAGCTCGACGGCGTCGACGAATACAACCTCAAGCCGCTCGGCGTATCGCCCGCCGTCACCACCCGCAGCGGGACCGGCGAGCTGATGGTGCGCGGCGGCATGGTGAACGTCTACGGCGACCTCACCGTCAACGGCGCTCAGCGCACGCGCATCGAGAGCGACGGCGACGTGCAACTGGTGGGCCGCTCGGTGAGCTTCGAGAGCGGCACCGCCGGTGGCCAGGCCGTCACCCGCCAGGTCGGCAGCCTCACGACCGCCGGCAACGTGGAGATCCAGGCCTCGCAGATCTACCCCGCGACGCGCACAGAATTCGGCATCGCGGTGAAAGACACCGCCACCGGCACACCGGTGGCAGATGGCCGCATCACCATCAGCGGCAACGGCCGCACCGCCGGCGACGTGTACTCGGCCGGCGGCCAACTCACGCTGCAGGCGCAAGACATCCACCAGGGCGGCACCGTGAAGGCGCCACTCGGACAGATCGCGATGAACGCTGGCCGGTCGCTGACGCTCTCCACCGGCAGCACGACCTCGGTCTCCGGCAACGGCCTCACGGTGCTCTATGGCGGCACTGACTCCGGCACCCAGTGGCGCTACGACGACGGCAGCGGCAACCAGACCCTCACTTCCGTCACCGACCAGGGCAAGACCATGACCCTCAACGCCCCCATGCTCGACGTGCAGGCCGGGGCGACGGTGAACCTGAGCGGCGGCGGCGACGTGCGCGCGGTCGAGTTCGTGAAGGGCAACGGCGGCGACAACGACATCACCACGGCCGCCAACACCTACGCCATCATCCCCGCCTCGCAGCTGCAGGCCATGCCCTACGACCGCCACACGCTTGCGGTGAGCGACCCGGGTCTAGGTTTCAGCCTGGCCAACGGCCGCGACGGCGTGCGCTTCGACAGCATCGTGATCGAGCGAGGCGCCGGCATCCCGGCCGGCGAGTATGTGCTGCTGTCCGCGCGCTATGCACTGTTGCCAAACGCCTACCTGGTCGAGTTGCAGACCGGCAGTGCCTACCGCAACCTGCAGTCCCAGCAGGACCTGCGCATGCTCAACGGTGACAAGGTCATCACCGCCCGCCGCAGTGCCAGCGGCAGCGACCTGCAGGAATCGCAGACCATCGGCGTGGTCATCCGTCCCGGGCTCGCGGCCGCACAGCGTGCGTCCGACTACAACCTCACCGGCGCCGGCTTTTTCGCTGATGCGGCCGAGCGTGAGCGCATGGCAGCGCCACCGTCACCGTGGGACGCAGGCCGACTGCTGATCGACAACGCAAGCGACGTGCGCCTGCGCGGCAGCTTCAACACCGCCGCCGGGAACTCGCCGGCCAACACCGCGGGTCGTGTCGCCGACATCGACATCAGCGCCAACCGCATCGCGGTGGTCGACCAGGTCAGCTCGGCGACCGAGTGGCAAGGCTACCTGCAGCTCGAAGGCCAGCAGCTCTCGGGCCTCAACGGCAACGTGCTGCTCGGCGGCAAGCGCACCCACACCGATGCCGGCCAGAAGATCACCGCCAGCGCGGTCGACAGCCAGGTGGTGGTCGCCAACAGCCGCGACGGCGCAGTGAATCTGCGCGAGATCACGCTCGTGGCCGGCGACAGCATCGACGTGCGCGTCGGCAGCGTGCTCAACGCCGCCGGCACACCGGCCCAGTCGCCCGGCGTCATCACGGCCGATGCGTCCGGCGCGCTGCTGCGCCTGAGCTCCGGTGAGCAGGCCCGGCTGGACCGGGGCGAGGCCAGTGCCGCCCGCGGCAGCGTGCGCATCGCCGAAGGCGCGACGCTCACGTCGAGCAAGTCGATGCTGATCGACGCAACCCAGTCCACCGAGTCGAGCGGCACACTGCGCGTTGGCGGCGACAACGGTGCGGGCGGCGCGCTGAGCCTCTCGTCGGGGCAGGTGACGCTCGGCGATGTGGCGCCCGGCGCCGTGACGAGCGGCCTTGTGCTGAGCACCGGCCAACTCGCGAACTACCGAGCGCTCGATGAGCTGGTGCTGCGTGGCTACGGCGCGATCGACCTCGTGGGCGCCACCACGCTCGGCTCGAGCGACCTCAAGAGCCTGACGCTCGACACACCATTGCTTCGCGGCCGTGTGGGCGCGCAGGGGGAAGCTGCGCAGGCCACGCTGAGCGCCAGGACGCTGACCCTGGCCAACAACAGCGAGGCCGTTGCCCCGGCGCAGACCGGGGCCGGCACGCTGAATGCGACAGCCGATCGCCTCGTGCTGGCGGACGGCGCGAAGGGGCTGGGCGGCTTCGGCGACGTGGCCCTCACCGCGCGCGACACGATCGCCCTTGAAGGCAGGGGAGGCCTGGACTCGGCGGCTCGGACCACATTGCAGGCGCCGCGTGTGCTGGTGGCCGGCGGCGCACAGCAGCGCGTGAGCGCTGTGGACGCGAGGCTCGCGCTGTCGGCCGGCAGCGGCACGGCCGCCGTGCCCACGAACGAAACCGAACTCGGCGGCCGGCTGGCGCTGGAAGGACGGCACGTCGATGTGGCGACGACGGTGCAGGCACGCTCCGGCCAGATCGACGTCTGGGCTGCCGGCGGCACCATCACGCTCGCCCAGGGCGCGCTGCTCGACGCGCGCGGCCAGGCCAAGGACTTCAACGGGACCATCGTCACCGCAGATGGCGGCGGCGTGTCGCTGAACGCGGCGCAGGTTGACCTGCAGGCGGGCGCGCGCCTGGACGTCTCGGCCGCTGCTCAGGGTGGCGGCGCCGGGCGCTTGGCGATCAAGACCGACACGGTGAACCTGACAGGCGATCTGGCCGGACGAGCAGCCGCCGGCGCCCGCTCGGGCAGCGTGAGTCTCGACCTCGGCGCACTCGGTGCCACCACGTTCTCCGCGGTGAACGACCGCCTCAACGCCGGTGGGTTCGCCGAGGAGCGGCAACTCCGCCTGCGCACCGGCGATCTCGACGTGGCCGCCGGGGACCACGTGGCCGCGCGCCGCGTGACGCTCTCTGCAGACACCGGCCGCATCGACGTGAGCGGCACGGTGGGCACTGGTGCCGCACAGGGCGGTGCACAGATCAACCTCTTCGCCCATGGCGGCATCTCCCTCGGCGCCGGCAGCCAACTGCGCGCCGGCGCCAGCGAAGCCGGGGCTCGCGGCGGCGAGGTGCGCGTGGCCACCAGCGGTGGGGCACTGGTCTTCGATCGCGACGCGGTGATCGATGTTAGCGCCGGCCAGTCCGGGTCTGCGGGCTCGGTGAACTTCGGCGTGAGCCGGGACGACCAGAACCTGGTGGGCAGTGCCACGCTGCAGGGGACGGTGCGGCGCAGAGGCGGCAGCACTGCAGCCTCCGTCGACCTGGAGGCCACGCGCGTCTACAACGTCGCGGGCGACGTGACAAGCAGCGACATCGATCGCTTTGCGCAAGACCATCAGAACTTCATCACCGGCACCACGCAGGCGCCGGTGGCCGGCCTGCGCGACGAGAGCGGCGCGGTGAGCGATGCCCGCGTGCTCGGCGCCACCGAGTTACGCAGTGCCCGCAGCGATACGAGCAGCGGCGACATCACCCTCGGCAGCAACTGGAACCTGCGCGACGAGCGCTGGCTGGCCGACGGTCGGCCAGGCACGCTGACCGTGCGCGCCGAAGGCAACCTGACCGTGAGTGCGTCGGTGGGCTCGGTTGACGACAACATCATCGCGGGCGACACCTGGAGCCTGCGGCTGGCTGGCGGCGCCGACCTTTCCGCGGCCAACCCGCTGGCCGTGAGGCCGCTGAACGCCTTGCCCGCCGACAACGGCTCGCTGCTGCTGAGCGGTGCCAATGCCAAGCTGCGCACCGGCACCGGCCGCATCGCCCTGGCCGCGGGGCGCGACATCCGCATCGACAACGTCGACGCGACCATCTACACGGCGGGGCGTACCGGTGTGGACGACGCCACCTCCCGATGGTCCGTCGATGGAGGCTCCATCACCCTCCTGGCGGGCGGCAGCATCACCGGTGCGTCCCAGCAAGGCAGCCTCTGGGTGAACGACTGGCTGCGCAAGCGCCGCATGACCCAGCTCGCGTTCCAGGGGCGCGAAGCGACGGACACCCTTCCCGGCGTCGAGCCTGCGCCGAATACCGACTGGTGGACCTATCGCGCTCGCTTCCGACAGGCTGTGGGCACCCTGGGCGGCGGCGATGTGAGCATCACGGCCGGCGGGGACATGCGCCACCTCGACGTGATGCTGCCCACCAGCGGCCGCTCGAGCCTCGAGGGCGGCTCGCTGAGCGTGGACGTGCAAGGCGGCGGCCATCTCGATGTGAAGGTCGCAGGCGACATCGTGAGCGGTGCATTCCTCATCGGCCGTGGCACGGGCCGGCTGGAGGCGGGCGGAGACATCCGGCCCCATCACGTCACCAGCGATGAAGGGGCGACCGTGGACAGAAACCCCATTCAGCTCAACCTGATGGGCGTCAGCAGCGGCGCAGTGCCGGAACTCGCTTCCATCGACCTGGTGGCCGGCGGATCGATCTCGCTGCAGGGGGTGTTCAACCCGACGTCGCAGGCGATGACCGGCCGGGTGACGGGCGAGGCGCCGGCATCCGACCCGAGTTTCGCCAACGCGGGCAATTTCCATTCGTTCTTCACCTACTCGGCCAACAGCTTTGCGGGGCTGACTTCTAAAGGCGGTGACATCGGCTATGCCTACGGGGCAACCGGCGCGACCTGGCGCAAGGCGGGGCAGGCCAGTCCGTTCACCGATGCCACCGTTGGGGCGTACCCGGCGAGCCTGTCGTTCACCGCCTTCGATGGCGACATCAACGGCCCGGACCAGACCGCCGCGTTGACCACGTATCCCTCGCGGTCTGCACGGGTTGCACTCCTCGCCGGAGGAACCTTGAGGAACGTGTCCCTCTATGGGTCGGATCTCGATCCGGCGCTGTTGCCGACCGCGACCACCGGCTACGCCAGGCAACGCGCGACTGCGATCTCGAGCGGCGAGCTTCGTGCACCGGGTACCGGTAGCCGGATCGTCAGCCGTGACCCGGTGGGGCCGTATGTCTTCGAACTGCAGGCGCTGGAAGGCGATGTCCTGGCGAACGCCGAAGACACGATCACGCTGACCGCCGCCGGTCGTGTGATCGCGGGCCGCGACCTCGTGTCCGCCGGCTTCAACTTGCAGAACCTGAACGACAGTGACGTCAGCGTGGTGCGCGCAGTCGGTGGCGATATCCGTGCCGTGACCGGCCTGCAGATTGGCGGTCCTGGCCGCCTGGTGCTACAGGCGGGGCGCAACATCGACCTGGGCCCGGCGGTGGTACCGGGCGGTGGGACGAATGACGGCCTGGGGGGTGTCGTGGCGACGGGCAACACGTTCAATCCGAACCTGGCCGCCGCGGGCAGTGCCCGCGTGACCCTCGTCGCGGGTGTCAGTGGCAACGTCGACCTGGCCAAGATGGACCAGGCCTATGCCGAGATCAAGGCACTGAACAAGGCCTCGAGCGACATCATGGACCTGTACCAGCAACTGCTGACGGAGCCCGATGTGCGCAAGATCCTTGACGCCACCAGCGTGTCGCAGCTTGCCAGGCAGGACGCTGTGTATGCCCGGTTTGCGGAGCTCGACGGTCTTGCGCCGCGCGCGTTTGCCGCCTACCAGCAGGCGCTTCGTGCGGGCTCGCTGCCGCTCAGCAGTGCTGACGGCGCCTCGGTCGCGCGGCTCTATGGTCTGCTGAACCAGGAGGGCGATCTGTCCCGGTTGCGTGAAGCGGGTTCCGTCGCGGCGCTGGCCGAACGGCCAGGTGGCCAGGCCTATCGCGAGTTCGTCGGCCTGGAGCAGCGCTTCGGGGTCGTCTTCACCGACTACCTGCGTCGCCGAGGAGAGGGTGCCTTGCCGACGAGTGTGACCCCGATGGTGTTTTCACACGCACTTGCGCACGTGGTGTCCGACGTGGTGCCGGCGTCTCCTGCTGGAGCGACCGGCAGCATCTACGGATACCAGACCTCCATCCAGACCTATGCGGGCAGCGGCATCGACCTGTGGGCGCCCAATGGAGGGGCGGTGGTCGGCTTGCAGACCCCGTCCGAGGGTCGCGCCATCGGCGTGCTGACCAACGCGGGCGGCGCCATCCAGAGCGTGGTGGCCGGCGACTTCAACATCAACCAGGGCAAGGTCATCACCGCGCAAGGCGGCGACATCCTGCTCTTCTCGTCGCAAGGCAGCATCGATGCAGGTCGGGGCGCGAGGACTTCGGTGACCACGCCGCCCCCGCGTCGTGAAGTGATCAACGATTCGGCGGGCAACCCGATTGGCGTCAAGCTGGTCGTCTCCAACGCCGCCGCCGGCAGCGGCATCCAGACGCTCACCTCCGACCCCGATGGCCTCGGGCCGCTCCCTTCCCCCAAGGCGGGCGACGTGTACCTCTTCGCCCCCGCCGGCACGATCGACGCGGGCGAGGCGGGCATCCGCTCCAGCGGCAACATCACGGTGGTGGCACCGCGGGTCGACAATGGCGACAACATCTCCGCCAAGGGAGACAGGCAGGGCGTACCGCAGGCCGCGACCGGCAGCCAGGCCGCCTCGATTGCGAGCGCCGGCGGCACCGGAGACGGCGGCGCCAAGGCCGTGCAGGAAGCCGCGAAGAACGCCGCCGAGGCCGCGCGTGCCGCGACCGGTGCCGGCGTTCCCAAGCCCAGCATCCTGACCGTCGAAGTGCTGGGCTTCGGCGACAAGAACTGCAAGGAGACGGAGCGCGACTGCTTCGCGAAGTGAGCCCACCATGCGCTTGCTCAATGTCATCCGTTCGATCGATCCGGCCGCCGGCGGCATGGCCGAAGGGCTGCGGCAGTCGGTGATCGCCACGCGCGAGATGGGCCACACGCAGGAGGTGCTGACCCTCGACGCGCCGACCGAGGCGTGGGTGCGCACCTTCCCGGCACCGGTGCATGCCTTGGGCCCCGTGCGCGGCGTGTACGGCCATTGCGCATCGCTCATCTCGTGGCTGCGCTCACATGCCAGCCGCTACGACGCCGTGGTGGTGCACGGCCTGTGGCAGTACCACACCCTCGCCGTGCACCGCGCGCTCGCAGGTGGACCCGTGCCGTATTTCGTGTACCCGCACGGCATGCTCGACCCGTGGTTCAAGCGGCGGTACCCGCTCAAGCACCTGAAGAAGTGGCTCTACTGGCCGTGGGCCGACTACCGCACGCTGCGGGATGCGGCCGCGGTGTTCTTCACCGCTGAAGAGGAAAGGCGACTCGCCGCGGAATCTTTCTGGCTCTATCGCGTGAAGCCGGAGGTGGTGGGCTACGGCGTGACGATGGAAGACGCCTCGCAGCTCGGCAATGCCGGCGACTTCGTGCAGAACTGGCCCGAGACGCGCGGCAAGCACTTGATGCTCTTCCTCGCGCGGCTGCACGAGAAGAAGGGCGCCGACCTGCTGATCGACGCCTTTGCGCAGGTGGCCGCCGACATGCCCTCGCTGCACCTCGTGATGGCCGGTCCGGAGGGCCAGCCTGGCCTGCGGGCGCGGCTCGAAGCGCGTGCACGCACGCTTGGTGTCAGCGGGCGCATCACCTGGACGGGAATGCTCACCGGCCACGACAAATGGTCGGCGTTGAAGGCGGCCGATGTCTTCGTGCTGCCCTCCCACCAGGAGAATTTCGGCGTGGCCGTGGTGGAGGCGCTCGCGCTCGGCGTGCCGGTGTTGGTGTCGGACAAGGTCAACATCTGGCGCGAAGTGGTGACCGCCGGCGCGGGCTTTGCAGCCGACGACACCGTTGGTGGCACCGCTCAGCTATTGCGTCAGTGGATGGGAGCGCCTCAGGACGAGCGCGAGGCGATGCGCTTGCGGGCTGCGGCCTGCTACGCGCAGCATTTCGACATGACCGCGGCGGCGCGCCGCCTCGTGTCGGCCATCGAACGGCACCGCTCAAGCGCGGGTGTGCGGACCATCGGCTCGCCTGAATTCACGGCCTTGAAATAAAGCCCTTCTATTCTTTTTGGCTGTCCCTGGGAGTGAGGCCGGCCTGGTCAAAAGAACGTCATGAGAAGCACCGTTGCAGCAATTGTCACCGCGCTCGCCTGCCTGCTCGCCACCACCGCGCAAGCGGCCTGGAACGCCGACTGGAAACACCGCGCGCGCATCGGCCTCAACACCAGCACCGAGGGGGCCGGCACTGCCGAACAGGCCGACAACGTCCCGGTGCTCGTGCGCCTGCATACCGGCAACTTTCCGTTTGTCGATGCGAAGCCAGACGGCAGCGACCTGCGCTTCATCGCGGCCGACGACAAGACGCCGCTCAAGTTCCACATCGAGAAGTTCGACGGCCTGAACGAACTCGCCTTGGTGTGGGTGCAGGTGCCGCGACTCGCGCCAGGCAACAAGGACGAGCACGTGTGGCTCTACTACGGCAACGCCAACGCACCGGCCGCGGGCGAGCCACGCGCGACCTACGATGTGTCGCAGGCCCTGGTCTACCACTTCGGCGAGCGTGATGGCCAGCCACAGGACAGCACCGCCAATGCCAACCACGCCACCCGTTCGACGGCCAAGCTCGGAGGCGCCGGCCTGATCGGTGGCAGTCTCGTCTTCGACGGTATGCAGGAGCTGGTGCTGCCGGCCACACCTTCGCTGAAACCGGGCGCCAACGGCTACACCGTGTCGATGTGGGTGAAGCCTGCCGAAGCGATGAGCGCCTCGCTCTATGCGCAGAGCGACCTGGCGAGTGGCCTGCGGCTTTCGTTGCGCGGCGGCAAGTTCGTGGCCGAGTCGGGGGCGCTCGCGGCCAGCTCGTCGGCACCGGCGGCCATTGGTGCGTGGCAGCACGTGGCGGTGGTGGTGAAGGAGGGCCTGACGCTCTACGTCAATGGTGTCGAGTCGGCCCGCGCCTCGGGTGCACCGGTGCAGCTCGGCGGCGCAGGTGTGGTCGGCAAGGAATTCAAGGGTGAGATCGACGAGCTGCAGGTGTCGACCACGGCACGCCCGTCCGACTGGCTCCGGCTCGCCGCGCTGTCGCAAGGCCAGGAGCAGAAGCTCGTGAGCTATGGCGCAGCCGAAGGTGGTGGTGATGCCGAAAGCGCCTCGTACTTCAAGATCCTGCTGGGTGCCGTGACGCTCGACGGCTGGATCGTCATCGGCATCCTCGCGGTGATGTTCATCGTCAGCGTCTACGTGATGATCGCCAAGGCGCTGATGGTCAACGCTGCGGCGCGCGACAACGAGCGCTTCAAGACGCAGTTCGATCAGCTCTTCAACAGCATCGCCGCGCACGGCGAGGGCCAGGCGAACGAAGACAAGGCGCTCGCCGCGCGCTTCCGCCGATCATCGCTCTACCGCCTGTATGCCTCGGGCGCCGAGGAGCTGCGCCACCGCTTCATCGCCTATGCGAAGAGCGGCCGTGAGGCAGTGCTGACCGATGCGTCGATCAACGCGATCCGCGCCACCGTCGATGCCCGCCTGGTGCGCGAGACGCAGGGCCTCAACTCGCAGATGGTGCTGCTCACGATCTGCATTGCCGGCGGCCCCTTCCTTGGGTTGCTCGGCACGGTGGTGGGCGTGATGATCACCTTCGCGGCCATTGCCGCCGCGGGCGACGTCAACGTGAACTCGATCGCCCCGGGCATTGCCGCGGCGCTGGTGGCCACGGTGGCGGGCCTCGCGGTCGCCATCCCGGCGCTGTTCGGCTACAACTACCTGACCAGCAAGATCTCGGAGCTGACCTCCGACATGCACGTCTTCATCGACGAGCTGGTCACCCGCATCGCCGAGCAGCACTCCGTGTGATGAACGCGACGAATGGGGTGAAGTGATGAAAGTCCAAGGGGCCAACAAGGCGTACGACGACATCAACGTCACGCCCATGCTCGACCTGGCCTATGTGCTGCTGGTGATCTTCATCATCATGACGACGGCCTCGGTGCAGGGCATCAAGGTCAACTTGCCCAAGGCCAGCGCCGCGCCGAGCCTCGCCAAGCCACAGACCAAGGCCATCACCATCCGCGACGACGGTCAAATCTTCCTCGACACCCACCCTGTGACCATGCAGGAGCTGGAAGACCGGCTGCGACAGCTCAAGGCGGTGAACCCGAGCTTCCCGGTCGTCATCAAGGGCGACGCGAAGGTGCACTACGAGAAAGTCGTCGACGTGCTCGACCTGATGGGCCGCCTCGACATCACGCAGCTGGGGCTCGTCACACAGCGCCTGGTGAAGTAGAGCGGCGTCGCCGGAACCACCATGCAAGACTTCGACGAGCCGAACGGCGCATCCGGCAGGCTCAGGGGCATTGTGCTAATCGTGGCCGGCCTGGGGCTGCTGGCCGCGGCGGTGTGGTGGCTTGTCGGCTTTCTCTCCACGCCGGCCGCCAAGCCTCGCGGCGTGCAGCAGGTGGCGCTGATCAAGCCGCCTCCTCCGCCACCGCCGCCCAAGCCGCAGGAAAAGCCGCCGGAGCCGCCGAAGGTGAAGGAAGAGGTCAAGGTCGAGGCGCCAAAGGACGAGCCCAAGCCCGCCGAGAAACCGGCCGATGACAAGCCGGCCTCCGACAAGCCTCTTGGCGTGGATGCGGATGCCGCCGCCGGCAGCGACGGCTTCGGCCTGCAGGCCAGCCGCGGTGGCCGCGACCTCCTCACCACCGGTGGCGGCGGGGCCTACTACTCGGGCCTGCTGCAACGCCATTTCTTCGAGGCCCTGTCGCGCAACCGCAAGGTGCTGCGCGACGACTTCCGCGTCGTCGTGAAGGTGTGGATCGGTGATGACGGCAAGGTGCAGAAGGCCGACATCGTGACGGGCTCCGGCAACGCGCAAGTCGACGAACTGATCCACCTGACCCTGCTCGACATCGCGCCGCTGCGCGACGTGCCGCCGAGCTCGATGCGACCGATCCAACTGCGCTTGAGCAACCGCTCCTGACCCGTGCCTCTCGGAAATCCCATGAAATCCCTCTCCCGCCCGACCGCCCTGCTGGCCCTTGCGCTCTGCGCCACGCCGGTGCTCGCCGCACCCGAAGCCGATGCCGAGCAGCTGCGCGCTGCCACCATCAAGCTCATCAACATGCTGGTGGAGCAGGGTGTGCTGACACGGGAGAAGGCCGATGCCCTGCTGGCCGAGGCCAACAAGCCCGGCCCGGTCCGGGTCCCCTACATGCCGGAGTTCCAGCGCAAGGAATTGAAGGACGAGGTGGAGCTCGACCTCGCGGCCCGTGCGGCGCGCGAGGGGTGGGCCAAGCCGGGTTCGGTGCCGGCCTGGGTGCGCTCGCTCGAATGGGAGGGTGATCTGCGAACCCGCTACCAGTATGACGACTACGCTTCGAGTAACTCGCCCGCGGCGTTCTTCACGAACGTCACCGAGACCAATCGCCAGCGTTTGGAAGTCTCGCCCGCCACGACGACGGAAGACCGGACGCGTTTCCGCGTGCGTGCCCGTGCGGGCCTCACCGCCAAGGTCGACGAGCACTGGGCGGCCGGACTGCGCCTTACTACGGGGAGCAGCAGCGACCCGATCTCGTCGAACCAGACCTTGGGCAACTACGGCAACCGTTTCACCGTCGCCTTCGACCGCGCCTACGTCCGCGGTAAACGTGGCAACTTCAGTGCGGTGCTGGGCCGATTCGGCAACCCTTGGTTCAGCACCGACCTCGTCTGGGCCAACGACCTCGGATTCGATGGCCTCGCCCTGCAGTGGACGCCGGAGCTCACAGCCGAGTGGCAGGGCTTTGCCACGCTAGGTGCAACGCCCATCCAGGAGGTGGAGCTGTCGCGCGAAGACAAGTGGCTGTACGGCCTGCAGGCCGGTGTGACGCGCCTTGGCACCGCCGAGCGCATGGGCGCGCGCTTCGGCTTGGCGTACTACCACTACGACAACATCGTCGGCGAGTACAGCACGCCCGGCACGAGCGACCGCGAGTACACCGCGGTGCAGTTCGCGCAAAAGGGAAACACCTATTTCAACGTTTCGTCCTCGACCGATCCGTTGCGACCCCTGCCACTGTTGGCCTTGGCCTCCGAATTCCGCCTCGTGAACCTGACCGGGCAGGTTGACTTTCCGGTGCCGGGCGGCAGGCGCGTCGCGATCACCGGCGACTACGTGCGCAACATCGGTTTCGACCGCGCCCGGGTGAGCGAGCGCGTGGGTCGCGACGTCGCCCCCGAGACCACGGGCTACCAGATCCGCGTGGCCTTCGGCTCTCCGGAGATGAAGGCTGCCCATGACTGGCAGGCCTCGATGGCCTACAAGCGCCTGGAGCGCGACGCGGTGGTCGATGCCTACACCGACGGCGACTTCCGCCTCGGCGGCACCGATGCCAAGGGCTACATCCTCGGCCTGAGCTACGGCGTGGGCAAGAACACGGCGGCGTCGGTCCGCTACTTCAGCGGCGACGCGATCTCGGGTGCCCCGCTGTCGATCGATGTGCTCCAGGTCGAGCTCAACGTGCGCTTCTGAGGAGGTGACCCATGCTGCAACGGCTGATCCTTTCATTCCTGATCCTGCTGGGCGCGACGCCCGCATGGGCACAGTCGGCCGACGAGGCCAAGAAGGCGGCCCGCCGCGCCCAGCTGCAGGTTCAGCAGGCGCAGCAGCAGGCCCAGGAGGCGCAGGCCGCGAAGGCCAGGCTCGAGACCGACAAGGCCGAGCTCGACAAGAAGGTCGCGGCACAAAGCCAGCAAGTGGCGGCGCTGAGAGGCGCGCTGCCCAGACTGCAGGAAAAGCTCAAGGCCGCCGAGACCGAGCGCGACCAACTTGCCGACAAGGTGGCGGCCCTGGAGAAGGACCTCGCTGAGCGAAAGCTGGCCGCGGAAGCCAGCGCTGTGTCTGGCGAGCGTGCGCTGAAGCAGCGTGACGAGGCACAGGCCAAACTGAAGCGCGAGCACGACGCGCAGGTGGCGCTGGTCGGCGAATGCAGTGAGAAGAACGAGCGCCTGCTACAGCTGAGCGCCGAGCTGCTCGACAAGTACCGCCACAAGACGGTGGGCGACGTGCTCAAGCAGCGCGACCCGGTGCTCGGGCTCGGCGACGTGAAGACCTTCAACCTCGTGCAGGAGTACCGCGACAAGGCCGAGGCCGAGCGTTTCGCTCCTACGGCCAATCGCTGAAAGGGTGGCCATGGCGAACGAACAAGTTCTGAGGGGGATGCGGGGCGGCGCGGTCCTGATGGTGGCGCTCTTGTCGGCCTGCGCCGGCTTCAAGCTGCCCGGCACACCGCAGCAGGTCACGGCGGAGGGGGAGGTGGTCGCCGAAATGGTCGCGGCTCCGGCGGTGGCGCTGCCCGCCGCCGAGCCTGGCGACCCAGCCTATGTGATCGGCCCCGAGGATGCGCTCGAGATCTCGGTCTGGCGCGACGAGACGCTGAAGGCCGCCACGCTGGTGCGGCCCGATGGCGGCATCTCGTTCCCGCTGGCCGGTGATGTCATCGTGGCGGGCAAGACTGCGACGCAGGTGCGAGACGAGCTGGTCAAGCGCCTGTCGAAATACGTGCCCGACCCGGTGGTCACCGTCTCGGTGGCCCGGGTGGCGAGCTACCGCATCTATGTGCTCGGCCGTGTCAACAAGCCGGGCGACTTCCAGGTCGGCCGCAACATCGACGTGCTGCAGGCGCTCAGCATCGCGGGCGGAATGACACCGTTCGCGTCGGAAGACGGCATCCAGATCATCCGCAAGGTGGATGGGAAATCGACCTCCATCCCGTTCGAATACTCGCGCATCCGCAAGGGCGGCGACCTCTCGCAGAACATCACGCTGAAGAGCGGAGACGTGCTGCTGGTGCCGTGAACCCACGATGCAAGGCCGGCCTCCTCCTGCTCCTGGCGCCTCTGGCAACACGGGCCGAGCAATGGACGCTGGACAACAAGCTGAGCACGCGTTATGAGGTCAACGACAACGCGCCCCTGGCGATCAACCCGCGAGGCAGCATGAACGCGCTGTCAGTGTCGACCAGCCTGCAGGCAAGCCGCCGCTCGGAGAACGCCAGCACCGGCGTGCGCGCTGCGATGACCGCCGTGGAAGAGCAGGGCCCGGGCAGCAACGATCGCCTGGACGGCCAGTGGGGCTTGACCCAGACCTTCGACGACCCGCTGCACAGCCTGGACCTGTCGGCCAGCTACCTGCAGGACATCAACAACCAGATCGAGAACAGCGACGTGCTGGTGGGCCGCTCGCGCCGACGCTCCAGCCTGGTGTCTGCCCGGCTGTCGCGCCAGTTCTCGCCGCGCATCGGTGGCCATGTGCAGGGTTCGTTCGACCGGACGCGCTATGGCGCAAGCGGCGGCAGCGACTACCGCAACGGCAGTCTGGGCGGCGGCCTGTCGTACCGCTCCACCGAGCTGCAGACCTGGAGCCTCAACCTGAGCCACGGGCGTTACCGCACCGAGGCCGGCACCTACCGGTCGACCACCGACCAGCTCAGCCTCGGCTGGTCGCAGGCGATGACGGAGCGCTACAGCCTGTCGCTCAGCATCGGCGGCTATCGCAGCCGCAACGATGGGCAGCGCTTCGTGAGGGTGTGCGGTCTCGCGCCGTCGTGGTGTGTGGACAACCCGTCCTTCTATGTGCTCGTGGCGGAGGCTGTGCGAGAGACCAAGCGCGGCCTGCAGTTCAACCTCTCCGGCCGCTTGCAGCTCGATGAGACCACCGACTTCTCGCTCAACGCGGCGCGCGAACAATCGCCCAGCGGGGTGGGGGTCGTGGCCCGCCGTGACACGCTCAGTGCGCAGCTCGGCCACAGCTTCTCGCCTGTGATGAGCGGCTCGGTCGGCTATGCGCGCAACCGGGCGCTTTACGGCAGCTTCGGCGGCGACATCACCCGCTCCGAAGAGAGCCTGTCGCTGTCGATCAGCCGACGCCTGAGCGACGACCTCAGCCTCCAGGCCGGTGCGACGCACCGCCGTGCGCATGGCAGCCAGCTCGCCGGCCGTGCGCGCTCGAGCAGCGTCGCCGTGTCGCTGAGCCTCGACTGGCCTCGACTGGAGGCTTCCCGTTGAGCGTCCGACGATCCACACCACCACCATGACCGCTCTCGCACAAGACTTCTCCGCTCTGGCCGACCCGACGGCCTTGCCGTCGCGCTCGCTGCGTGACCACCTGGGCATGCTCCGGCGCCGGCGTGCGCTGGCGATCACCGTGTTCTGCGTGCTGCTGGCGATCACGGTGGTGGTGGCGGTGGTGCTGCCGCCGGTGTACCGCTCCACCGCGACCATCCTCATCAAGGAACAGGAGATCCCGCCGGAGTTCGTGCGCTCCACCGTCACGAGCTTTGCCGACGAGCGCATCCAGGTCATCAGCCAGCAGGTGATGACGCGCGCGACGCTGCTGGAGATGGTGGATCGCCACGGCCTCTACGGCACGGCCCGCCAGCGAGAGACGAGCGAGGAGATCCTCGACCGCATGCGACGCGACATCAAACTCACGCCCATCAGCGCCGAAGTGACCGACCGTCGCACCGGATCGCCGGTCAAGTCGACCATCGCCTTCACGCTTTCGTACGACAGCGAGAACGCCTCTGCGGCGCAGAAGATCGCCAACGAACTGACCACGCTCTACCTCAATGAGAACGTCAAGAACCGCCAGCAGAAGGCGGCCGAGACCACCTCGTTCCTGGATGAAGAGCTGTCGCGCGTGACGCGCCACATCGCTGAGCTGGAGCAGAAGCTGGCGGCCTTCAAGGAGCGCAACCAGGGCAGGTTGCCGGAGCTCAGCCTCTCCAACCAGATGGGCAGCGAGCGCTCGGCCACCGAGATCCAGCGGCTGGAGCGTGAAATCCTGTTCCTCAACGAGCGCACTGCCTCGCTGCAGGCGCAGCTGGCCGACACCAAGCCGCAGCTGCCGATCATGAGTGCTGGCGGCGCGGTGCTCGACCCCGATGACCGATTGAAGGCCCTGCAAATGCAGCTGAGCGCCGCGATCGGCACCTACAGCAGCGACCACCCCGACGTGAAGCGCCTGCGCCGCGAGATCGCGGTGCTGCAGGCCGAGACAGGCGAACAGGGCGACATGACGGATCGCGAAGCGCGCCGCCAGGAGCTCGACGCCCAGCTCTCGCAGCTGCGACAGAAGTTTTCCGACGACCACCCCGACATCGCACGCGTCAAGCGCCAGATCGTCGCGCTCGAGGAAGCCCCGGCTCCCGCGCCGCGTACGCCGCGCAAGCCCGACAACCCGGTGTACCTCAACCTCAAGGCGCAGATCGACACCAATGCCGCCCAGCTCATCTCGCTGCGCAAGGAGCGCGATGAGCTGCGCAACCGGCTTTCGCTGTACGACGCGCGCGTGAGCCAGTCGCCCGAGGTCGAGCGCGAATACCTCGAGATCGTGCGCGACATGGACAGCTCGCGCACCCGCTTCCGCGAACTGCGCGACAAGCAGATGCAGGCCCAGGTGGCCGAGCAGCTCGAACGGGAGCGCAAGGCCGAGCGCTTCACGCTCATCGAACCGCCCATCTTTCCCGAGAAGCCGGTGCGCCCCAACCGCCTGCTGATCCTGGTGATGGGCCTGCTGCTGGCCATCGCGGTCGGCATCGGTGCGGCGGCCGTGCGCGAGTCGCTGGACCGCGCAGTGCATGGACCGCGCGACGTGATGCGTCTGCTGCACGTGCCTGTGCTCGCCGTGCTGCCGCCGCTGGTGCACCCGTTGGCCGCGCGCCGGCGTGCGCGTCGACGTCTGCTGTGGCTGGGGGTGGTCGCCGTGGTGCTGATGCTGGGGGTGGCAGCGTTCCATGTCTTCTACATGCCGGTCGAGGTGGCGTGGTATTCGCTGCTGCGGCGTGTGGCCAACTGAATGCAGGCGGATGGACGGGGTGATGTGATGAAGCTCTTCAACGACGATGACGCACGCATGGGAGGCGAGCCGTCAGCGCAAGCCGGTGCCGCACGTGTACACGTGGTGCGCCCGGCGCAGGCCGAACCCGATTCACGTGTGCGGCCCCTGCACATCGAGTACTCGAGCACCCGTGTCGTGGGCGAGGCGCTGGCGCGCCTGCGGCGCACGCACGGCATCGTCTCGCATGACCGCTCGCCGCTCAGCGAATCCTTCCGCATGTTGCGCAACCAGGTGCTGCAGCGCATGCGCGCAGATGGCCACACCCTGCTGGCGGTGACGAGCCCACGTGCCATCGAAGGCAAGTCGATGACAGCGGTGAACCTCGCGCTCACGATGGCGGCCGACTACGACTCGGCAGTGCTGCTGGTCGATGCCGACCTCTCGGGCCGTGGCCTGCAGTCACTCTTCGGCCTGCAAGGCGCCGCTGGCCTGAGCGACCACCTCACCGATGGCTGCCCGCTGCAGGACCTTCTGGTCAACCCCGGCGTGGCGCGTCTGGTGCTGCTGCCCGCGGGCGAGCAACCGGTGCTCAATTCTTCGGAGCTCCTCGCCACGCGTGCGGCTCAGCAGTCGATCCTTGAAATGAAGCAGCGCTATCGCGACCGTTACGTGATCGTCGACCTGCCGCCGCTCCTCGACACCGCCGATGCGCTGGCCTTCCTCCCGCAGGCCGATACCACGCTGCTGGTGGTGGAAGAGCACACCACGTCCGTGCAAGACGTCGAGAGCGCCAGCGAGTTGCTGGCCCCGTTCCCGTTGATCGGCACCGTGATGAGCCAGGCCCGCGAGCCGGAGCCGGGCATGCGGACGCCCTGGTACCGTCGCTTGTGGAGCCACGGGCGCGCATGAGGCTTCGCCGCGCCTGCGCCGCCGTCGCGGCCTGGGCCGTGGCCGCCTTGGCATCGGCCGCCGAGTTGCCCAAGCTGCTGCTGCCTGAGGTCGGCCTGCGTGCCGCCGATCTCGCCGTGGTCGTCAACGAAGCCGACCCGGACAGTGTGCGCATCGGCGAGCACTACCAGCGGCAACGAGGGCTGGCGCCCGAGGCGGTGCTGCGGGTGAGCTTCCCGCCCGGCCAGTCTGTGATGAGCCTGGCCGACTTCCAGCGCGTGCACCAGCAGCTGGCCGAGCGTGTGCCGCATCGGGTGCAAGCCTTTGCACTGGCATGGACCCAGCCATACCGCGTGGACTGCATGTCGATCACCAGCGCCTTCGCCTTCGGCTTCGACCCGGCCTACTGCGCCACGGGTTGCCAGCTCACCCGCCGCTCGCCGTACTACAACAGCCCGAGCCACGCCCCCCACAGCGACCATGGCCTGCGCCCCGCCATGATGCTGGCCGGCCGCGACGTCGACGAGGCGCTGGCGCTGATCGACCGAGGCCTGCGCGCGGAAGGCCAGTGGCCGCGCGGCACGGGCTACCTGGTGAACACCGGTGATGCGAACCGCAACGTCCGGTCTGTCACCTACGACACCGTCAAGCGCTCGCTCGGCCCGGGCTACCCGGTGAAGGTGGTGCAGGCCGACGAACTCGAGGATCGCCGCGACGTGATGTTCGCCTTCACCGGCTCTCAGTTCGTGCGGCGGATCAAGAGCAACCGCTTCCTCGACGGCGCGGTGGCCGACCACCTCACGTCGCTCGGCGGCATGCTGACCGACAGCTTCCAGACCTCGGCGCTCGACTGGCTTTCGGCCGGCGCCACCGGCAGTTACGGCACGGTGGTGGAGCCGTGCAACTTCCGCCAGAAGTTCCCGGACATTCCGGTGCTGATGGGCCGCTACCTCGGTGGCGAGACGCTGATCGAGGCGTACTGGAAGAGCGTGCTGATGCCGGGGCAGGGCGTCTTCATCGGTGACCCGCTGGCACGCCCTTTCGGTGGTGTGAAGGTGGTGCAGCGCGGCCGCCAGATCATGGCCACGACCCACACCCTGCGACCCGGGCGCTATGTGCTGCAGTCCGCGCAACACGCGGTCGGCCCGTTCCGCTCGGTGGCGCGGCTCACGGTGCCGGGCTACGGCCTCTACGACCTGCGCCTGCCTGCCGAAGGCACGCCGTACTACCGTCTGCTGCCGCTGCGCTGAACGACTCAGGGCCGGTCCCGGAGCGGGCCGGCTCGATCGGGCCATGCCGGCGTCGCCCGGCGAAAGACACCCTGTCACCGCGTCCGCGCACCATCAGGTCAACATCCAGGAGGGACGTTTCGTGAAGCACCCAGCACTCAAGGCCGCCGCCATGGCGGCACTTCTCGGCGCCGCGGGCGTCGCCCAGGCCGACTACACCGGCAGCCTCGGCACCATCACGGCGCCGGCCTCGGTCGCCTTCGCCAACGACACCGGCAGCCACCTCTCGCTGAGCAGCCTCACGCTGCCCAGCCCCTACAACTTCATCGACCGCTGGACCTTCGTGCTGTCCGGCGACGCCAGCGTCACGAGTCTCGTGGCCGCGTTCCTGTTCGACGACGGCGCAGGCGGGCTGCCGACCTTCGGCATCAGCAACCTGCAGGTCAACCTGCTGAACGCGGCGGGTGTGGTGGCCACGAGCTGGCGAACCGTCAACACCTCGGGCCCGTTCACCCAGAGCATCGCCATCACGCCCGCGGCAGGCCTCGTGCCTGGCAACTACACGCTGCAGATCCGTGGCCAGCTCGAAGGCTCGCCGGCCTCGTACTCCGGCAACCTGATCGCGGCAGGGGTGTCGGCGGTGCCGCTGCCCGCTGCGCTGCCGCTGCTGGCCGCGGGCATTGCGGTTTTCGGTGCGACCGCACGCCGACGCAAGAACAAGTGACATGGCGAGCGTGCAGGAGTTCGCCCACATCGCCCGGCAGCTCGAATGGCTGGAGGGGCATCTGCGTGGCGAGGCGTCGCCGCCCGATGCGCGCCGCATGGCCGATGCGCTGGGTGCGCTCGCCTGCGCGCGTGCAGTGGTGGTCGAGCTGGCACAGATTGGCCACACCGAACCCGTGCCGCTGGAGGCCGCCGACTAGCGGCGCCGCCCCCGGTCCCTCACACACGTCATCGATCCGCCGCAGGCGCTGTGCCGGCGGTGATGGATCGGTGCGCCTAGTCATCCCCCAGGAACACCCCAGGAGACGAATTCCATGCAAGACCTGAATCGCCGCAATTTCCTGAGCTTCGTCGGTGGCACCGGCGTGGCGGTGAGCTCCGTGAGCCTCGGCGGCCTGCTGTCGGCCGAGACGGTCAATGCGGCCCCTGTGCCGGTGAGCTTCACACCCGTGCGCGTGCCGTTCCCGCTGCCCATCTTCGTGACCAACCAGAACTTTCTGCCCACCGGCGTGAACGGCGCCGGCTCGCTCATCGCCCCCACCGAGACCGGCGGGCCCGCCGTCGAGCTGCCTACCTACACCGTCATCGACGATGTGGTGGTGGCGCCCGAGTTCGAGCGGTACGTCATCAGCGCCTGGGGCGACCGCGTGTTCGCCGATGCCAGCCAGTACGTCGGCTTCAACGCCGACTACACCGGCTACATCCCGCTGTCGGGCACCAACGAAGGCCTGCTGTGGACCAACCACGAGTACGTCTCGTACCCGTTCTCCGAGATCTGCCCCGAGTCGGCCATTACCGCGCCGGCCGGGAACAACGTATTCGAGCGTGTGATCGGCTACCCGATCCCGACCACCCGCACGCGTGAATACATCGGCGAGAGCCTCTACAACGTCGGTGGCTCCATCCTGCGCATCCGCCGCATCTCGCGTGGTGGCCGCTTCACGGTGGTGGCCGGCCATGTCGACAATCGTCGCCTGCATGGCCTGTCGGGTCTTGCCATCAACGGCCAGCGTACCGATGCCTACTACACCAATGCGCGCGGCACGGTGAGCTATTCGCAGGTCACCTCGTGGGGCAACCGCCCGCACCAGGTCGGCGACGATCGCTACCTCGTGGGCACCGGCCCGGCCGCGACCGACGTCTTCCCGCTCAGCACCGACACGCTTGGCAACCGCATCATCGGCACGATCGCCAACTGCGCCGGCGGGACCACGCCGTGGGGCACCATCCTGTCCTGCGAAGAGAACTTCCAGGCCGACCCCAGTGCCTTCTTCCTCGGCGTGACCGAAGGTGTGCTGCCCAACGGCACGCAGACCGGCTACCTCAGCGCCGGCACCCAGACCGATACCGGCAGCCGCACCGCCGGTGCGGAGTTCGGCCTGGTTGGCGAGAAGTACGGCTGGGTTGTCGAGATCGACGTGAAGAACACCGCCGTGCGGGCCAAGAAGCACAGCTGGCTCGGCCGCTTCCGGCACGAGAACGTGGCGCTCAAGGTGCAGGCAGGCCAGCCCTTGGCCGCCTACATGGGCGACGACCGACGCGGCGGCCACGTGTGGAAGTTCGCGAGTCACGGCGTGGTGGGCAACGTCACCGACACCGCCAACAGCGCGCTCTTCGAGAACGGCACGCTCTACGTTGCCCGCTTCAACGCTGACGGCACCGGCACCTGGATCCCGCTGCTGCTGTCCACGCCGACCAACCCCAACGCGCCCAGCGCGCTCACCTCGGCGCAGTTCGCCAGCGAAGGCGTGCGTGACCGCAATGGCCTCACGAACCTGCCGCGCCGAGCCGGTGTCGCAGGCCAGACGGTCGACGGCGGCTTCTTCGCCTGCACCACGCTCAATGAAGCCTCCGCGCTGCCCGACTACCAGGGCCGCACGCTGGCCAATTTCTACACCTCGCAAGGCGCCATCCTGTGCGATGCCTTCGCCGCGGCCAATCTCGTGGGCGGCACGCCCTCGGCGCGCCCGGAAGATGTGGAAGTGCATCCGAAGACCGGCGAAGTCTTCATCGCGTTCACCGACGGCGCCGCCGGCAGCGATGGTTATGCCGACTCGCGCATCTTCACGGTGAGCAAGTACAACGCCGCAATCAACACCGAACAGCAGAGCGGTGGCCTCTACAAGATCGTGGAAGCCGGCAACGACCCCGCCGCGACGACCTTCACCTGGTCGCGCTTCCTGCAGGGTGGAGAGTCCGGTGCTGCGAACGGCGCGGGTTTTGCCAACCTCGACAACCTCGCCTTCGACCCCAAGGGCAACGTGTGGGGCGTGATGGACATGTCCACCAACCTGCACAACGGCCTGGGCCTCGGCACGAGTGCCACGCCGACCACCATCAACCACGCCCTGGCCGGCTCGGGCAACGCGGCGAATCTGGTGGGCGTGTACGGCAACAACTGGATGTTCTGCATCCCGACCGAAGGGCCGGATGCGGGCAAGCAGTTGCCGTTTGCCATCGGCCCCATGCGCAGCGAGTTGACCGGGCCGACCTTCGTCGGCGACCACCTGCTGCTCGCCGTGCAACACCCGGGCGAGAACGCGCCGATCGACGCGCAGAACACCGGCCCGCGCAGCCGCACGATCGAGATGCTTTCGCTCGACGGCAGCAGCACCTTCAACCAGACGCGCACCGTGCCCTTCGGCTCTCAGTGGCCGAGCAACACGATCGCCGGCAACACGAGCGGCATCCCGAAGCCGGCCGTGATCGGCATCCGCCGCAAGAACGGCGGCAGCTTCATCTGAACCCGGAGACACCCATGAAGAAACTCATCGCGTTTGCCGCCCTTCTGTGGGTCGCCATGGCCGGCAGCACGCAGGCCGCCATCGTCACTGCCAGCAGCAGCTACCGCGTCGACTTCGCAAGCGTGGGCCTTGCTGCGGCGACCAGCCTGCCGACGAGTTCGACCTTCCTCGTCAGCGCCACCTTCGACGACGTCAACCTCGTGGGCAACGAGATCACGATCGTGCCCAGCTCGCCGACCGACACCTTCGAGGTGTTCTTCGGCACCGCGCCCGGTGGCTTCACCGCGGCGAGCGACCTCTACGGGGGCCCGCTCCTGCAGGTGCAGCAGAGCGGCTCCGCACTCACCATCGCCGGGCTCTGGTTCGAGACGCTCTTCAGCATCGGCTCGGGCCCCGCGGCCGGCAACTACCTGCTGAGCTTCTCGGGCAGCGGCTTCCAGGTCACGCCCGAAGGCAACACCACCGACTTCGTGATGACGGGCGCGGTGTCGGCCGTGCCGCTGCCGGGCGTGCTGCCGCTGCTGCTGGCCGGTCTCGGTGGCCTCGGTTTCGTGGCACGTCGCAAGAAGCAATGACGCGCTGACAGGAGAGAGCGTGATGAAACGGAGCTGGCTGGCCGCACTCGCGGTGGTAGGCATGGTGACGAGCGCGACGGCGCTGGCGTCGACCTCGGGCGTCGTGATCAGCCAGGTGTACGGCGGCGGCGGCAATGCCGGCGCGCCCTACACCCACGACTTCGTCGAGCTCTACAACGCGAGTGCCGCGTCGGTGTCGATCAACAACTGGTCGATCCAGTACACCTCGGCCACGGGCACCAGCTGGGGCAGCCAGAAGGTCAATCTCACCGGCTCCATCGGCGCCGGCCAGTACCTGCTGATCCAGCTCGGCAGCGGCGGCGCCAACGGCGTGGCGCTGCCCGCGGCCAACTTCAGCGGCGGCTTCAACATGAGCGCCACGACCGGCAAGGTGGCCCTCGTGAGCAGCACCACCTCGCTGCCCGCCTCAGCGTGCCCGAGCGACCCGACGATCGTCGACCTGGTCGGCTTCGGCGGCGGCAACTGCTTCGAGACTGCGGTGGCTCCCTCACCATCGGCCACGACCGCCCTGATCCGCAACGCCAGCGGCTGCACCGACACCGACAACAACAGCACGGACTTCACCGTCGCCGGGCCCACGCCGCGCAACATGGCCTCGCCGAGCGGCAGCTGCGGCGTGGTCGCGCAGCCGGTTGTGCCCTCTTGCCCAAGCACGCTCAACGTGGCCACCGGCGCGGTGATCGACTTCGCGCTCTCGGCTGCCGATGCCGACAGCATCGTCAACGCCGCCTCCTTCGCGGGCGGCAGCGTCGCGGGCATGAGCCTGACCTCGTTCACGCCGGCGCTGGCCGATGGCGGCACGGCCACGGTGCGTCTCGCGCTCGATGGCTCTATATCTGCCGGCAGCTACCCGGTGGTCGTGAGTTTCGCCAACAACGAGAGCCAGAGTGCGAACTGCACCGTCACGCTCAACGTTGCGGCGGTATCGCCCACCTTCACCCCGATCTACACGATCCAGGGCAGCGGTGTGACCAGCACGATGACCGGCGGCGGCCGCACCACACGGGGCGTGGTCACCAAGGTCAACAACAACGGCTACTTCCTCCAGGATCCGACCGGTGACGGCGACCCCGCCACGTCGGACGGCATCTTCGTCTTCACCAGCACCGCCCCCATCGTCTCGCCGGGCCACCTGGTGCAGATCACCGGCAGCGTGACCGAGTTCAACACCGGCGCGGCCGGCAACGCGATCACAGCGGCCAACCCGGTCACCGAATTCACGAGCCTCAGCAACACGACCTTCCTGGGCACCGGGACCATCGGCCCGACGGTCATCACGTTTCCGATCGCCATCCAGGGCGACCTCGAGCGCTACGAAGGCATGCTGGTGCAGATCAACACCACGCTCACCGCCTCGCAGAACTACTTCCAGGGCCGCTACGGCCAGGTCACGCTGTCGGCCAACGGCCGGCTGGTGAAGCCGACGAACGTGCACCGCCCCGGCACGCCGCTCGCGCTCAGCCTGCAGGACCTGAACGCCCGCAGCAGCATCATGCTGGACGATGGCCTGAGCAGCCAGAACCCCAGCCCCACGCCCTACATCGGCGCCGACAACACCCTGCGCGCCGGCGACACGATTGCCGGGATCACCGGCGTCATCGACTACGGCCTCGCGACCAATCTCACAGACGGCCTCGCGATGTACCGCATCCACCCCACAGTGGCGCCCAGCTTCACCCGCGTCAACCACCGCACTGCCACGCCGCCCCCGGCCGGTGGCACGGTGAAGGTGGCCAGCTTCAACGTGCTCAACTACTTCACCACCTTCACCGACGGCACCAACGCCGCCGGCCAGACCGGCCAGGTGTGCACGCAGGGCAGCGACACGCCCTCGGCCTCGCTGTGCCGCGGTGCCAGCAGCAACGCCGAGTTCCTGCGCCAGCGCGCCAAGATCGTGCAGGCGATGGTGACCATCAATGCCGACGTGTTCGGCCTGATGGAGATCCAGAACAACGGCAACTCCGCCGCGCAGAACCTGGTCGATGCGCTCAACGCGCAGCTGGGATTCTCCGTCTACGCCGTCGTGCCGGCCCCACCCACGACCGGCACCGATGCGATCCGCGTGGCGATGATCTACAAGCCGGGCACGCTCGCACTCTCGGGCTCCCCAATGAGCGACGGCAACGCGATCCACAACCGCCCACCGTTCGCGCAGACCTTCTCGGCCGGTGGCCAGAGGTTCAGCGTGGTCGTCAACCACTTCAAGTCCAAGGGCAGCTGCCCCTCGGGCGGCGCGGACGCCGACCAGGGCGACGGCCAAGGCTGCTGGAACAGCACGCGCCGCCAGCAGGCAACCGCGCTCCTGAGCTTCATCAACACGGTGAAGACGGCGGCGGCAGACGACGACGTGATCGTGATCGGCGACCTCAACGCCTACGGGCAGGAAGACCCGGTGAACGACCTGGTGGTTGGCGGCCTCGTGAACGAGGCCGCGGGCGGCTACTCCTACGTGTTCGACGGCGAAGCCGGTGCGCTCGACCACGCCCTGACCACGCCCAGCCTGTCGACGCAGGTGACGGGCGCGGTGCACTGGCACATCAACGCCGACGAGCCGTCGATCATCGACTACAACCTCGATTTCAAGCAGCCGGCCTGCCCGACCTGCGGCCCCGACTACTACAGCGCCACACCCTACCGTGCGTCCGACCACGACCCGGTGGTGATCGGCCTGAACCTCTCGAGCGGCACGGCGCAGACGATCAGCTTCGGCACGCTGCCCAACCGCATCATCGGCTCCGGCAGTTTCGCGGTGAACGCCACGGCCAGCTCGGGCCTCGTGGTGAGCTTCAGCTCCACCACGCCGTCGACCTGCGGCGTGACGGCCGGTGGCACGGTGAGCCTGCTGGCGGTCGGTACCTGCACCGTGCGGGCCGACCAGTCTGGCAATGGCACCTACGCCGCAGCACCGAGCGTCGACCGCTCGTTCAGCATCACCGCCACAGGCGCGGCGCAGACGATCACCTTCCCACCGCTGCCCGATGTGCCGGTGACGGGCGGCCCGGTCACGCTCGCCGGTACCGCGAGCTCCGGACTCGTCGTGAGCTACAGCAGCCTGACGCCGCTCGTGTGCACCGTGATTGGCAGCACGCTCACGCTCGTGGCCACCGGCACCTGCACGGTGGCGGCCGACCAGGGCGGCAACTTCACCTATGCCGCCGCGGCGCAGGTCAGCCAGTCTTTCGCCGTCACGGCCGCCGGCCCGGGCGGTGGGGATGGCGAGGTGCCGACGCTGCCCGAGTGGGCGGCGATCCTGATGGCGACACTGCTCTTCGGGGTGGCGGCGCGGCGCCAGGCTGGTCGAAAGTGAACAGGGTGGCGCGGGCATGGTCCATGCTCGTCGCACGGAGCCCTCTGCCGTGGGTGGTGTGACACAGCGGGGCGTGCCCCGCTGTGGCGCAACCAGGCCGCTGCGGTGTCCTCAACCAGTGCATGAGGTGCCCGACATGAGCTTTGCGCAGCAGACTGCCACGGTGTACAGCTTCAAGTCCTACACGAGGGCCGAAGACGGTCCCGAGCTGTCCACCTTCAAGGCAACGCGACGGGCGATCGCCTTCACCTTCCTCGGTGAGGTGGTGGAGGGAACGGCCGAGCAGGTGGAACTCTCGGCGTTGGACCCACAAGGTGCCTACCGGCGCGTGGCCACGGGATGGGGCGAACTGGGCAAACACTGAGCCCGGAGGCGGCTCACCGTTCCTTGCGGGGCCGCCCAGCCTTCAGTTTCGTCAACCCGTCGAGGGCGGTTAGCAGGGCAGTTTCGTCCAGCCGGGCCAACGCATGCAGGCCGGCGCGCAGCAGCTCGCTTTTCTTCGCGGCATGGCCTGCGAGAAGCGCCCGCTTCTTCAGGGCTGCGATCAAGTCGAAGTCCTGCTGCGGCATGGTGAAGCTGTCACGGACCAGCCTCGGCTTCTTGCCGGCAAGCTTGGCCTCGGCGGGAGCCGCGTCGACCTCCTTCTTTGCCGGTGTGGCCTTGCGCGCGGCCGACTTTTGCGTCGGGGCCTTGGCCGCCGGTGACTTTCGGCCGGGGGCGCGTGAGGTCGTGGCTTTGCGAGCAGGGGTGCGAAGGGGCTTAGACGTGGCCGTGGACATGGGCTCTCCTTGAAAATCGTATATATGGTTTATATCATTCAGCCAGGTCGTTGAAATCGTTGGTGCTTGCTCGTCGGAAAAGCCCGGTCAAACCGTGCCTTCTGTCACACAAGTATCCGGCGTGCCTGCGTACCATGCGAATCAGACAGCCGTGATGAAGGAGACATGTCATGCAGCTGGTCGGTGCGGCCGCATTTGCGGCCATGGCCGTCGTGAACGCCACCCTGTGGGTGGCGATGCTGATGGCAGTGTTCAGACGGACGAAGGTCCACCACTGATCTGAGGTCAGCGCCCCGGTTGCGGTGGTCTGGACGGTGTCGTCCAGTGCTGCGCCAGGGTGATGGCGAACGCGGCGGCCACGAGGCCGAGTGCCAGGCGCCCGCCGCCATTCAGGAAGACGTTCCACCACAACAAGGGCGACGAGCTGCCAGGCTCGTACATCTTCAGCTGCACGTCCCACAGCCATGCGGCGAGCGAAAAGGGCGTATCCAGCAGCAGCACCACCATGGCGGCCCCGGCGGCAACGCCGAGCCGCACGATGAACTCGAGCAAGCGCGCAGGCCACGCCAGCACGAGCACGGCAAGCACGAGGAGCGGCTGCATCACCGTGCCCACCGTCGTGCTCGCCACGACCACCTGCTGCCCATCGGGCACGATGGCCTGCCCACCGAGGAAGAGCGTGCGCTCCTGCACGGCCAGGGCACCAATGGTGGTGTTTGCGCGCTCCTGCGTCAGCTCGAAGTGCTGGATCGAGAAGTCATCCGCCACCACGGCCAGCGCCTCACGGAGCATCGGCAGCAGCAGTTGCGCCACATCCCGAGCACCGATGTGTGCCATGGTCAGCACCACGGCCGCGGCCAGCAGCACACGCAGCACGAGTGCCTTGCTCATGTGGCAGGGGCCGCACTCGGCGCCGGACTGCTGTGCGCAAGCCAAAGGTGGAAGAAGAGCCCCGTCAGCACCACCATCGCCAGCGGCGCCGCCGCCGTGTGCAGCAGGTCGAACACGCCCGGGTCGCTCCGATAGGCATAGAAGAGCACCACGATGCGCAGCACGTTGAGCACAAGCACCCAAGCCAAGCCTGCGATCCAACCGCCGAGGCGCTTGCGCCACGTCATGGGGAACACCAGCAACGCGGCCGTCAGCATGAACACCACGTCGGTGCCCTCGCAGCCGAAGAGCACGTTGATGCCGCCACCGGGGGCGGTGATGCGCGGCCCCTTCGCGACAGCATGGATCTCGGGCGTGAGCGTCGTGATGACCTGCGTGGCGCTCTGCACGGTCAGGTGGTGCACCCACAGTCGCTCTACCCAGCTGCCGCGTGCAGCCTCCCAGCCGGCCTGCATCGCCATGAAGAGCAGCATGAAGGCCAGCGCGCGCCAGGCGAGGCTGCGCAGCGGCAGGCCCCTGATCGAGGGGGTGTTGATGGCATCGCTCATGCATGCAGTGTGGCGTCGGCATGTGACACCTTGCACACGGTTGACCTGAAGGGATCACCCCTCACGGACGCAAGGTCGACGGCTTGTCACAGCCGATGCGCAGACTGATGCCGACACGAGTGAGGGATGCGACGTGATCCGGGAGCAGAAGACGAGACGGGCTACGGGACATTGGCTGGCGATGATCGCCGCCGGTGGCGCGCTGCTCGCCGCCACGCCGAGCAGCGCCGAGCGTCCGGGCCAGGTGCTGACCGCAGTGCGCGAGCACCGCCTGCCGACGGCGGCCCCACGCCCTTCGGTGCAAAGCCAGTTCGGCTCGGTGGGGAGCGGTGCGCGCAGTGCGCGCCCGCGTGCCGATGACGTGGTGTCCGACGCGCGCCGCGCACCGAAGGAAGAGCCGATGCTGGAACCCTGGTCGCTGATGGCCGGTGGTTTGAGCGTGATGGTCTTCATCGCCCGTCGGCGCCGATCCGACTGACGCCCTCGACAGCGCCGCGGGGCAAGCGCGGCGCGACTTCCCGTATCACTTCATGGCCAGCAGCGTGCGGGCTTCGTCGAGGCCGGGCAGTGCGGTCTTGCTGTCGAGCGCCTTCTTCAGGTGCGCCTGGGCGCGGGCGGTGTCGCCCTTCTTGTGCAGGGCCAGGCCGAGGTGCAACTGGAGCAATGCGGCATCTGGCGCGCGCTTCACGGCGCGCTCGAGCACGATGACGGCTTCGCCGTACTGGCCGAGCTTGTAATGCGTCCAGCCCAGCGTGTCCAGGTACTCGGGGTTGGGTGAATCGGCGAATTGCCGCATGAGGCCGAGTGCGCGCTCAAGACTGGCCTTGTCTTGCGGACGTGTCTCGCTGAGCAGGTAGGCGAGGTTGTTGGCGGCGGCCGGGTCGCCCGGGTTGCGCTTGAGCAGGGCTTCGTACAGGGTGATGGCCTCGTCGTTGCGGCCAGCGCGCACCGTCCACTCCGCTCGAAGGGCAGCAAGGGCCTTGTCGTTCGGGTTGGCTTTCTCGGCCTTCTCCAGCAGGGCCAGGGCTTCAGGCATGCGGCCCTGGCGGGCCTTCACCTGCGCCAGGCCCTGGTAGGCCGCAGGAGAGGTGGGAGCGGCTTCGACCATGCGCTGGTATGCCTGCTCGGCGCGGGCCAGGTCGCCCTGCGCCACGGCCACCTCCGCATGCATGCGGTGTGCAAAGGCGGGAGCGTTGATCTGCTCGGCGAAACCGTCGATGCGCTTGTGGGCTTCGTCGAAGCGGCGCTGCGCGATCAGCACGCCGACGGCCGACAGCACCGGGGCCTCGGCCTTCGGTGCCAGCCTGGCCGCGAGGTCGAATTCCTTCAGGGCCGCGTCGTACTTCTTCTGCTCGGCATAGAGTTGGCCGAGCTTGAGTGGCGCGTTGGCGTCGCTCGGGGCCTTCTGCTTGAGCGTGGTGTAGACCGCCTCGGCACCTGCGGGGTTCTTCTGCGCGAGCGCGATCTGCGCCTTCATCTCATGGGCACGCTGATGCTGCGGAGCGGCCTTGAGGGCCGCGTCGATCTCGGCAGTGGCACCTGCGTAGTCCTTGCCGTCGGCCATGTCGGCCGCCAGCAAGAGGCGCAGGTCGGCGCTGCCGGGCTTGAACTTGACCGCGTCGACCAGCACCTCACGCGCGAGCTGCGGCTCGCCAGCCGCGCGGTGCGCCTGCGCGAGGAGAGCGGTGACTTCAGGAGAGCCCGGTTGGTCTTTTGCGGCGGCACGCAGGTCGATGATGGCACTGCGGGCGTCGCCATCGGCCAGCTGCAGGCGGCCCCGCATCAGCAGCGCAGAGCCGTCACGCGGGTTGGCGGTGAGCACTTCGCTGTTGAGCGTCTTGGCTTCGCCTGTCTTGCCGAGCGCGAGCGCCTCGGCGGCAAGCTGGTTGCGGGCAGTCAAGGCGGCCGGACTCTCCTTGCCGCTGGCCACGATGTCCTGCAGCACCTTGCGCGCGTCGTCAGGGCGCTGGCTGTTGCGGTAGAAGTTGGCGAGCCCGAAGCGTAGCGCCGTGTCTTTCGGGCGCTTGTCGATGAGGGCGAGGAACTCCTTCTCGGCCGCGTCCTTGCTGCGGCGTGCCGCCATGAAATCGACCAGCGACAGCTGGCGCGCGCTGTCGTCGGGCTGCGACTTGATCGCCGCACGCAAGACGGCTTCGGCCTCGTCGAGCTCGTTGAGACGGGTGTGGTGGACGGCCCAGGCCGTCCAGAGCTCGGTGTTGCGCGGCGCCTGCTCACTGGCCGTGCGGTAGTAGCCGGCGGCGCGGGCCCGCTCGGTCGGGTCGGTGCTGGCAGCGGCCACCTTGGCGGCCACTTGCAGCAGGCCGAGGTGGTTCGGGTGGGCCTTGAGTGCAGCCTCGATGGCCTCCAGTGCCGCGGTGGTCTTGCCCTGTGCCGTGTAGAGGCCGGCGATGAGCACGCTCGGATCGACCGGCGGCGCCTTCTCGCCAGCAATCACCGCACGCGCCTGCGCGATCGCGCCTTCGGCGTCGCCCTTGCGTGCGGTGAGGGCGGCGCGGGCGGTCAGCACGCCGGGGTGCTTCGGGTCGAGGGCCAGGCCGTCGGCGATGGCGGCCTCGGCGTCCGGCACACGGTCGGCCAGCAGGAACAGGCGCGCCAGGCCGGCCTTCGCATCCAGGTGTTGCGGCTGGAGCTCCACCGCCTTGCTGTAGCTGGCGTAGGCGCGCTGCACCTCGGCCTTCGCTTCGGCGATCTTCCCGGCGAGGTAGTAGGCCTGGGCGTTCTTCGGGTCCATCTGCAGCACGTTGCGCGCCTCGACGCTGGCCTTGTCCCAGTCGGCCTGGCGCACGTAGTCGGCTCCTTTGACGAGGCCCGACTCGATGCGGTCGGCCTTGCTGCTGCAGGCAGCCAGCAGCACGAAGGTGCTGCACAGGGCGAGGGTACGCAGGGGGGAAGTGAAGGTCGTCATGGCGTCAGTCGGGGATGTGTTGCTTCAGTCGTGGCAGCAGCGTGGCGGTGAAGCCGGTCAGGCGCCGGTCTGCCAGCGCGATGTCTTCGCCGCGGGCAATCGGGGTGACGAGGCGGATCAACGCACCGTCCGAGCGCGAGCGGGTGATGCCGTCCTTCAGGATGAACCACTTCACCTCGAGCTCGTCGGTCAGCATGCGGCCGCGTTGGTTGAACCAGTAGTAGACGAGCTGGCGGTGCTCGCCCTTCTGGATGACGGCCCGGTTGACCGCGAGGCTCGTCATGCCGGCCGGGGGCGGCAGCGGTACTTCGGTCACGGCCATCTGGGTGATCGCCCAGCCACCGCCCGGGATGCAGGTGCGCGGCGAGTGAGCCGACTGGCCGCCGCTCTGGGTGGCGTAGTAGGCGCTGTAGAAGTTGACCCAGGGCTCCGTGCCACGCGAGTAGTTGGCGATGACGTGGTCGTCGACCGCCAGCCAGGCGAGGATGTCCCGGTCGATGTGGTCCGGGCGGCCGGTCCAGCCGTCGAACTGCATCGGGAACATCGCGAAGGGTGTGCGCACGGGCTTGACCTGGTCGCGCACCGGTGACAGCAGCAGCGTGGCACCTGCGGCGGCCAGCAGCAGTGCGCCCGTGGCGAGCGGCGCAGAGAAGGCCCGGTACTGCACCGATGCGCCCTTGGGCGGCGGGTCAGGGTACTCCAGCCCGAACACCTCGCGCAGCGGCCGGCCATGCGAGCTGAAGCGCGCGAGCAGTGCCATCTCGGCCACCAGGAGCGCGAGGCAGATCATGAACATGAACCAGCCTTCGAAGTCGTGCAGCAGGCCTTCGGCCATGGTCGGGCCCCAGTACTCGACCGTCACGCCAATGAGGCCGATGCGCAGGCTGTTGATGACGATGGTGAGCGGCACGGTCGAGACCACGACCAGCGCGCGCTTCCACCACGGCGCCTGGAAGAAATATGCAGCGAGCAGGCCCAGCACCATCAGTGGGAAGAGGTAGCGCAGGCCGCTGCAGGCGTCGACGACCTGCAGCTTGAAGCTGCCGAGGTCGATGACGTTGCCTTCAAGGAACACGCTGATGCCGAAGGCGCGGATCAGCGCCACGCCCATCTGCGACGACAGCAGCTGAAGGCTCTGCGACAGCTCGCGCAGCAGAAACTGCGGAAGCGGGATCATGAAGAAGAGAAAGGCCAGCGGCACGGCGATGACGCGTGTGCCGCGCCAGCCGATGCAGCAGACCGACAGGCCGAAGAGCGCGACCACGAAGCCGTACTGGCTGAAGAGGCGCACCGCGCTGAACTCGCCCACCACGCCCATCACGAGGGCCAGCAGTACGAGAGCGATGCCGGTCCATGAACCTTGCAACTCCATCTCTCGCAGTCGGTCACTGCGCTGCCAGATGAGGAAGGCGGTGATCGCGGGGACGAAGTAGCCGTAGCTGTATTCCTCCACCTGTCCCCAGCTCACCACCATGAAGCTCAGGCCTGAATAGAAGGTGGCGATCGTGGCGGCGAGGCCGAGTGCGGCCAGCACCCAGTGCAGCGGCGGAAAGCGCCACACCGACGGTGCACCGGAGGGAATGAACAGGCTGGACATGGCGTGGCGCGCGCGAGGCCGCGATGGCGTACGTGGATGCCTCAGGTTAGCCATGCCGTGTGACATGGGCGTGGCTCTCGGCATGGCTAACCGTGCCTCGGCGTGTCAAGGCTTCGACACATTCGACCCCTAAGCTCTCGCGCTCCCGACGCTTGGTCGCATGGTGGTTGGCTGACACCTGCGGCGGCGAGACGACATTGCGTTTGAAATGCCGACGACCCACATCGCCGCCGAGATCGACCCGTACCTCCAGCCAAGCATGTCGCTGCGCAACCGTGCGGCACGGGCGCTGTGGGGTCTGGCGCACCTCCTGTTGATCCGCTGGACGCCGCGGCCCCTGCACGTCTGGCGTGCGTTCGTGCTGCGCTGCTTCGGCGCGAAGCTCGGGCCCCATTGCCGCATCTACCCGGCGGCCGAGATCTGGGCGCCATGGAACCTCATCTGCGAAGACGCCGTCGCCATCGCCAATGGCGCGGTCATCTACAACGCACTGCCGCTGCACCTGGGCTCGCATGCGACTGTGTCGCAACAGGCCTATCTTTGCGGATCGACGCATGACCTGGACGACCCGGCGTTCCCGATGATCAGCTCGCCGATCCGCCTGGGCGCCTATGCCTGGGTGGCCGCGCGTGCCGTGGTCTGCCCCGGCGTGACGGTGGGCGACGGAGCGGTGCTTGGCCTCGGCAGCATCGCCACCCGCGACCTCAAGCCCTGGACGGTGTATGCCGGTTCGCCCGCGCGCGAGCTGCGTGCGCGGAGCCGGCAGTGAAGGCCGATCGCCCGATGATCGATCGGCTGATTGCCGATCGAACGCCCGGCCCGCGTCAGATCCACAGCCATGTGACCCGGCCGATCGTCGAGCAGCTCGTGAAGGCGGGCTCACATTCGGTGCTCGAACTCGGCTGCGGCGATGGCTGGTTCACTGCGGCACTCGACCGCTGCGGTTTTGCCACCACCGGGCTCGACCGCGACGAAATGCAGCTGCAGGTGGCCCGCCACCACTACCCGCATCTGCCGTTCCATGCCGGTGATGCGATGCATGCGCTCGACCCGGCGCTGGTGGGCCGATTCGACGCCGTGATCGCGATCGACCTGGTGGACCACGTGCCCCATTCGCGCCGGCTTGTGTCGGTGGCCTTGTCGGCGCTGAAGCCAGGCGGACTGCTGGTGCTGACGTCCAACTTCCACGGCTACTCGAAGAACCTCGCGCTGGCTTTCGCCGGCCGTTTCGACGCCCGCTGGGATCCACTCACCGACGAGGGGCGGCTGAAGTTCTTCTCTCGCTCTACGCTCACTTCACTGCTCAAGGAGTTCGGGCTTGTGGAGCTTCACTTTGAGACTGTCGGGCGCATTCCGATGTTTGCGCGGGCGATGCTGATGTCGGGGCGTGCGGCGCCCTGACCGGCGGCAGCAGCAACCAACCCAGCGGCGGCAGGCGTCGCGCGCCATCCCACACCAGGAGCGGCAGCACAAGTCCTGCCGTCACCGCGAGGGCAGAGGCACCTAAGTCGCTCATGCCCCTGGCCTGTAGCACCGTCAGCACCTTCGTTTGGATGGGGTGGTGAAACATCAGGATGAAGAGCGACGCCGACCCGAGCGTGCTGAACAGGCGTGACGGCGGGCCCGCGTTCTGCAGACGCGAGGCCAGGGTCAGCACAAGGTAGACGCCGCAGCCGGCTTCGGCGGTGTTGACGAGCAGGTCGTCGTAGACGCGCATGTTGAGGTCCATTCGCGCATCGAACGCCAGATTGAGCATGACGAAGACCGCCATCGCGACGGCGCAGTGCAGCGTGCGGAACCGTGCCGCGAAGATCCGGTCGCGCAGGTGCCAGCCGGCCAGCATGAACGGAACCGAGATCGGCAGCAGGTCGGCGCTCCACGGGAGCTCGGGCAGCCGGCCGATGGCGAACACGCCCCCCGCGAGCAGCGTGCTGCACAGCGGCACCATGAGCTGCGGCCGACCGGCCAGCGCCTTGAGCAGCAGCAGGCCCGTGCACGAGGCGATGAAGAGATGCGGCAGGTACCACATCGGCGTCCACATGAGGGTGGCGCCGGTGCCGTACAGCACGCCGCCGAAGAGCTCCCCCGCGCCGACCGGTGCAATCATTCCGTGCGTTCCGGCCAGCCACTTCGCCGCCGCCACTAGCAGCGCCACGACGAAGCAGGGCTTCAGGATGGCGTGGAATCGCGAGACGGCGAATCGGCGCATGTCATCGGAAGGCCGCAGAAACGCCCCGGACAGCACGAAGAACAGGGGCATGTGGAAGGAGAAGATCATCCAGCCCGGCCAGCCCCAGCCGCCGACGGTGCGGTCGTGGCCCAGCACGACGAGCACGATGCCGAGGCCCTTGGCGATGTCGATGGCGGTGTGGCGGCTCTGCATGACCGGCCTGCTCATTGCAGCGTGATGGTGCTGCCAGCCGTGCCCTGGCCGCGCAGGTCCTGCACATCGTTCCAGCCATCGATGCGCCAGCGGTGCAGGCCGCCATGCGATGACTCTTCGTTGTGATAGAGGTAGAGCCGGTCGCCCGCGCGCACGAGCGAGGGCGTGAAGGCGTTGCCGCTCACGCCTGCAAGGTCGGGCGGGGGAAGCCGGGTCGAGGGCGTGCCGAACTGTCCGAAGAAGAGGCCGCTCTCGTCGAAGTGCATGAACTGGTTCGCCTGGCCGACGTTGTTCGTCTGCAGGTCGCGGTAGAACTCGCCGTGGTAGCCGTAGACGATGTGGCGGCCATGCGCGAGCACCGCGTTGCCGCCGTATTGCAGCCAGCCGTCCACCGCCTTGGTCTGGTAGGTGCCTTTGCCATCCAGCGGCCCGGTGGGGCTCGCCTGCCACAGCCAGTCGCTGCCGTTCAGTCGTGCGCCGCCGAGGTGGAAGCCTTCATTGCCGGTGATCGACGGGTCAAGGTAGACGACCACGCCGCCGCCGGTCAGGGGGTAGCGCGGCGGCAGCCCCATCGTCGAGTGTCGTGTGTAAGGAGTGCCGCTGAGCACGGGGACGCTCGCCATGACCACCGGCTCGCTGGCCCAGGTGGGATTGCCCTGCGGGTCGAACCCCGTCAGCGGGCGGCGCAAGACCACCTGCGTCCTGTCGCCCGTGATCGCATGACCAAGGTCGCCGTTCTCATACATCACCGGGTGGAAGGCTCGCGGCAGTGGTGTGCCGAGCGGCCGCACCACGCGCAGAGGGCCGCTGGGCGGCAGTTCGACCACCACATACTGATCGAAGGCTCGCACCATGCCGTAGGTACGTCCGTTGCGAAGCGTCTCCACGGTGCTCAGGCCGCCATAGAGCGCGTTGAACGCATGCTTGTCGTCGAGTGCTGGCGGCAGGCCACCCAACCAGTTGCGCACCAGGCGCCACGAGGTGCTGCCGGGTTCCCACGGCCCGTCGACCTGCGCCTCGAACTCGAGGAAGTTGGCGAACACGCGACGTGGGTTCTGGTGGTCGACTGCCGAGAGGTAGAACCCCGGGAGGTAGGCGACCTGCTCGTCGCTGCGGCCGACCGTCATGCCGTTGAGCGGGAAGCGCAGCAGGCGGTTGTTGCAATGGTCGATCACCCAGAGCTTGCCGTCGGCGGTTTGCGCCATGCCCGTCTGTTCGGTATGCGCTGGGCCGCGGAAGCAGAGCTTGTCGGGCTCGACCTGCGGGTCGGCGGAATAGCCGCCGTGGCGCCCGAGCATGAGGCCGGGGCGGCCGTCGCGGTTAAATTGGCGCACCTGCTGGCGCTCCCCGCCGTCGGCCACCCAGAGGTGCTCGCTGTCGGGCGCCGCGGCCACCGCGATTGGTTTTGCAAGGCCGGTGACCGTGGCGACAAGCTGCGGATTGCGATCCACACCGGCGTAGCGCCGCACCACGCGGCCCGAGATCACCCACAGGTCGCCGGCCGGCGTGAATGCCAGCTGGTTCAAGGCCTTGGCATTGAGCGGCACGGCGATCTGGCCGATGCGCGCGCCGCTCGTCTTGTCGAAAAGCCGCACCATGCCCTGCGCGGCGTGGGCGACGGCCAGCACACGACCCTGGCGCTGCACGGCGAGGCCTGTGGGGCCGTTGCCGTCCTGCGTCTCGACGTCGATCACGCTCTGGTAGCTCTGCTCGGGCTCGCAGGGCGGCTTGTTGTAGCGGTAGAAGAGGCACACCGGCTGGCCTTGCGTGAACACGGCTGGTCGCAAGGGGCTCAGGTCGTAGACGCCGACGAAGGTGGTGCGCGAGAGTCCACCGGTGTTGGCCCAGTACAGGCGGTGCCCGTCCGAGGCCAGCATCGAGATGGAGGCGAAGGTGTCCTTGCTGCCCAGCGGGCGGGTGTCGAGCTGCGGCGCGGCCAGCGCGAATCCGTGGATGCCAGGCTGCTGCTCGTTGTAGCCGACCGCGTAGTAGGCATGGTCGCCTTCGACGACGATGCTCTGCGGCGGCTGGTACGCCCGGTGCCGCTGCGCGATCGTGCCGAGCGAGGTGTTGCCGATCACGCCTTCCCACACGTAGCGGATCTGGTGGTGCACGAGGCGCATCTCGTAGCGGGCGTCCGGAGCCGGGCGCTTCATGTCATCGAGCCCGTCCCAGCTTCGCTCATGGCGGCCCTTGGGCAATGCGTCGCCGCGCCACAGTGTGCGCACCAGTCGGCCCTGCAGGTCGTAGACGCCGGCGCTCGTGGTGGCCGCGCTCGGCAGCTCGAACGACAGGCGCGTGCTTGTTTGCGACCACGCCAGCGGCGCAAGGCAGACTGCTGCGAGCAGCCCCGCCGCGCGCAGCTCAGGCATGCGCCACGCGCAGTGCCGGCGCGTGCGGCCGCGGCATCAGGCCCGCGAGCAGGCCCTGCACCTTGGCGGTGTAGGCGCCCCAGCTGAACTCCTGCGCGCGACGGATCGCATGCCGGCCCATCGCGATGCGCAGGTCGGGGTCGCGGTAGAGGCGCTCCAGGCGGTCACAGATCGCTTCTTCATCCCGCGTGGGCACGACGAAGCCTTCGATGCCGTCGCGAACCAGGTCGCCCGGGCCGTTGGCCGTCACGATGACGGGCAGGCCGCAGGCCATCGCTTCGAGCACCACCAGGCCCATGCCTTCGACCAGCGTGGGCAGCACGAACACATCGGAGTTGCGGTACATCTCGGCCAGCGCGGGGCGGGTCTGGTGGGGCATGTGCCTGAAGTGGCTGGCATAGGGGCGCAGCGGCCCGTCGCCGCCGACGAGCGCGCCCACCATCGTGAGCTGCGTGTCGCGGCGGGCGAACTTGCGATAGCCGCGCAGCAGGTACGCGATGCCCTTGCGTTGCGTCAGCTGGCCGGCGTAGATCACGTTGAAGCTGCTCTTGCGGTGGCGCGGGCGGCCCGGGGTGAAGGTCTGCAGGTCGACGCCGTAGGGAATCACCTGCAGCTTGCGGCGCTCGATGCCTTCGGCCACGAAGGTGTCGGCGGCGTAGGTGGAGCCGAGCAGGATGGCGTCGGCCTGTGCGATCTCGGCGTCGAGCCGCTCCTCGTGGCCGACCGGCCAGTCGTCGAAGTCCGGCCACGTGCTGGCGAAGAGCGGCTCCCGTTCGTTCTCCTCGAGGCGCTCCTTGCGCCGGGAGCGGTGATGCGAGACCGGGTAGTTGAGCACCGCGGCACCACCGCCGCGCTGGCGCAGCGCGTCGAAGGCGGGCAGTGCGAAGCCCTCGTAGGCCACCACACAGTCGATGCCGTCGACATGGCGGCAGGCGGCCTGCGCCACCGATTCGCGCACCGACTTGTAGAGCGTGGTGGTGAGCTGGTGCTTGGTGCTGACCGCGAGACCCGGCATGCGGCCGATGGTGGCGGCCAGCACGTCGGGCAGCACGCCGGCTTCATGCGTGAGGCGGGCGAGCCGAGGGTCGGTGATGCGGCGCCGGCCGAAGGTGGTGCTGTAGGCGCGGCCCGCCATCGGCAGGGCGGCCAGCGCGCGCTCCCAGGCGCGGCCCTTGTTGACGTAGGGGCGCACATAGGCATCGAGCGAGCCGTTGGCAGCCAGGGCGACGGCGAGCTGGTTCAGCTCAGGGGCGTTGAAGTTAACGACCAAGGTACGGGGAGCGTGGGCGTGCGGCATGCAGCCATGCTAGGCAGGGTTTGTGACCGTTCGACGCATCCAGACACGGCCCGCGAGCGGCACGCCGTGACGCCAAACTGCAACATTCACCACCTAGAGTGAGCGGTCTCGGGTGGCAGCCGTGCCGCCGCTCAACATGACTTCAATCGCACGTCCTGCCTTTCTGCGAGGCCGCGGCCCCGCGCCGGCGGCGGCTGTGGTGCAGCCCGCGGCGGTGGGCCTTCCGGCGCCGCGTGAACGTGGCCGGCGACAGGTTGTCGCGGTCATCATGGTGGTGTACCTGCTGGCAATCTTTGAAGGCGCGCTGCGCAAGTACGTGGCGCCGCAGTACAGCCAGTACATCTATTTCATCCGCGACCCGGTGGTCGTCTGCGCCTACCTGCTGGCAACTCGTCACGCGCTGTGGCCGCGCGGCGAGCGCCTTTTCACCATCGGCGTGGCGATGGGCGGTGTGGGTGTGCTGCTGGTGATGGTGCAGACGGCCACCGGCGGCACCACCGACCTGCGCCTGCTGCTCGGTGCCTACGGCTGGCGCAGCTACTTCCTCTACGTGCCACTGGCCTTCCTGGTGGCCGAGCAGTTCACGCATGAAGACCTTCGGCGCTTCGCGCGCCTGACCTTGATCCTCTCGATCCCGATGGCGGTGCTGGCGGTGGCGCAGTTCATGTCGCCGCTCAACGCGCCCATCAACGTCGGCACCGCCGAGGAGAAGGAGCTTCAGTTCCAGGGCATGAACATCAACGGCACCCGGGTGCGCGCGACGGGCACCTTCTCGTCGAACGCGGGGCTGCAGCAATTCATCGGCACTGCGCTCGCGATCGCGATCGCCGCGCTGCTGCAGCCGGCGAAGCGCCGGCTGGCACCGCTGCCGGTGGTGCTGGTCGCGATTGCAGCGCTGCTCACCTCGGTCGCCTTCAGCGGCAGCCGCGGCACCGTGATGCTCAGTGGCCTGCTGGCCCTCGTTGCCGTGGCCATCGGCGTGGTTGGCCACGGGTCGATGCGGGCCAAGGCGCTCACCATTCCGCTGTGTGTGGCGGGTGGGGCCGTGCTGCTCGCGCCGATGCTCTTCCCCGACGCCATCCAGGCCTTCATCGACCGCTGGAACCACGCCTCCAAATTCGAAAGTGCCAACATCGAAGGCGGCGTATGGGGCCGGGCGCTGATGCCGCTCTTCGACTTCGTCCGCCTCGTGGGCGACGTGCCGATCTTCGGCTACGGCCTCGGCTATGGCGGCAACGCCAGCATCCTCATGCGTGCCACCATCGACGGGGTGGTGGTGGGCATCCTCGCCGAGGTCGACTTCAGCCGCCACATGGTCGACCTCGGGCCGCTGGTCGGCGGGGCCTACATCCTCTTCCGTTTCGCGGTCACGGCCTGGGCAGGGCGCCAGGTGCTGGCCGCCACGCGGCATGCCGGCGACCCGCTGCCGATGATGCTCTTCGGCTACGCGGGCTACACCATCGTGCTGGGCCAGATCGCCGGGCACGGCTCCATCAACGTGTACGGGTGGCTCTTCATCGGGCTGAGCGTGGCGGCCGCCCGCGCGGCGTTGAGGCAGCCGAAGCGGGTGGTCCTGCCCGCATCCGGGGCCGCGCCTGCATCTTCGGCTCCGCCGCCGCCCGGCCTGCGGGCACCGCGCCCCCGGGCGCCGCGGGAGCTGGTCGACGGGCGGCGGTCATGCTGATCACCCGCGCCCGCCTCGCGCGGCTGGGCAGCGTGGCGAGCACGCAGGTGCTGGTGCAGGCCATAGGCTTCCTCGCCGGCATCGTGCTCGTGCGCCACATGGCCCAGGCCGAGTACGGCTACTACACGCTCGCGGTGAGCATGGTGAGCATTGCCATCATCCTGAGCGACCTCGGCCTTGCCACGGCGGTGATGGCGATCGGCGGCGCCGTCGCATCCGAGCGCAAAACGCTCGGGCGCCTGATCGTCGATGCCGACAAGGTGCACCGGCGGCTCACCTGGGTGTCGCTTGTCGTGCTCGTGCCGTGCTTCGCCTTCCTGCTGGCGCGCCAGCACGCGCCGCTGTGGCAGGTGGCGGTGCTCACGCTCGTGATCGTGGTGACGGCCGTGTTCACCGCGCGAGGCGGCATGGCGTTGTCGATCGCGCGGGTGCTGGGGCACCTGGGTGTGCAGCAGAAGCTGGACCTGGGCATCAACCTCGCGAAACTCGGGCTGCTGATGGTGGCGGTGTTCGTGGCGCTCGACGCCATCATCGCCTGCCTCGTGAACCTTGCAGCGGCAGCGGTCTATGCGCTCGTGCTGCGCCGGTATCTGAAGCAGCAGCTCGACCTGCCGCCCGCACCGCCGGGCGAGCACAAGCCGGCGCTCGAGCGCCATGTGCGCCGGCAGGCGCCCAACTCGATCTACTTCGTGCTGAGCAGCCAGCTGGCGCTGTGGCTCATCGGCGTGTTCGGCAGTGCGGAGCGCGTGGCCGAGGCCGGGGCGTTGGGGCGGCTGGCGGCGCTCTTCACCGTGATCACCGCGGTGTCGGCCTCGCTCGTGCTGCCGTACTTCGCCCGGCGCGACAGCGCCGCGGAGCTGGCCGCTGGCTTTGCGGGCGTCAACCTGTTCTACGGCATGCTGCTGATGCTGCTGGTGGCCGCCGGCATGCTGATGCCGCAGCCCATTCTGTGGGTGCTGGGCGGCCACTACGCGGGCCTGCACGACGAACTGGTGTGGATGCTGCTCGCCAGCGCCCTCACCGCCTGGGGCGGGGCCATCTACACCATCGGCTGCGCACGCGGCTGGGTGATGCCGGGCTGGCTGGGCATCTCGACCGGCATGCTGGCCACCGTGGTGGCCGCGGCCCTGGTCGACGTGTCGACCGTGCGCGGCAGCTTCATGATCAACGCCAGCACAGGCCTCGTGAGCACGGTGGTCGCGCTGGGCTATTTCTCCACCCAGCTGAGGCGACATGCACTCGGCGCGACTCCTGCCAGGGCGACACCGTGAGACTCGTGCTCTACACCCACCCCGCGTTCCTCGGCTCGCACAGCCAGGCCCATTTCGCCCGCATGCTGACCGAGGCGTACCGCGCGCGCGGCCACAGCGTGGAGCTGCGCCAGCCTGAGCCTGTGCTGCAGGCGCGTGTGCCGCGCGGCACCGGTTCGAAGTGGGCGGGGTACGTGGACCAGTACCTGTTGTTTCCTCAGCGCATCCGCGCCGATCTGCGTCGTGACCCGCCGCACACGCTCTACGTCTTCTGCGACCAGGCGCTCGGCCCCTGGATGCCGCTCGTGGCGCACCGGCCGCATGTGGTGCACTGCCACGATCTGCTCGCACTGCGCTCGGCGCTCGGCGACATCGCCGAGAACCCGACCTCGTTCACCGGCCGCGTCTACCAGCGCTACATCCGCCGCGGCTTCCAGCATGCGCGGCATTTCATCTCGATCTCGCAGAAGTCGCGCGCCGACCTGCACCGATACGGCGAGGTCTTGCCCGTCACCTCGGAAGTCGTCTACAACGGCTTGAACCACCCCTACGTGCCGCAGGAGGAGGCGGTGGCCTTGCAGACGCTGAGCAACGCCGGCCTGCCGGCCAGCGAGGCGGGCTACCTGCTGCATGTGGGGGGTGGCCAGTGGTACAAGAACAGCGTCGGTGTGGTGCGGCTCTATGGCGTGCATGCCGCCGAAGAGGTCGCCGCCGGCCGGTGTCCGCTGCCATTGTGGATGGTGAGCCCGCCGCCCGATGCGCGACTGCAGGCCGCCATCGCCATGTTGCCGCCGCAGGCCGAGGTGCGTTTCTTCAGCGGACTGTCCACGCAGGTGCTGGAAGCGCTTTATTCGCATGCCCGGGTGATGCTCTTTCCGAGCCTGGCCGAAGGCTTCGGCTGGCCCATCGTCGAGGCCCAGGCTTGCGGATGCCCTGTCATCACCACGGATGAGGCGCCGATGACCGAGGTGGGCGGTGATGCATGCACCTACCTGCCGCGCCTCAGGTCGACCGACGACCTTGCGGTCGCGGCCTGGGCGTTGCACGGCGCCGGCGTCCTGCGCAGCGTGCTCGGCCGTAGCCTGCAGAAGCGCGAGCGCGTGCGCGCGGCCGGACTGGCTCATGCCGCCCGTTTCTCGGCCGAGGCGGCCATCGAGGCCTATCTCGCCGTCTACCAGCACGTGCTCTCGCTGGAGAGCCTCAGGCAGCCGTCACCCCAGGAGGAGTCTCATGACCGGATCACCATGTCGCCTTGAGAGCGACCGTCCGGCGCCTGCGCCCGAGCGAACGCGCCGTACGCTCCTGCGGCATGTTGCGGCCATCGCATCGCTGCCGATGACCTCGGGGCTGCTCACTGCGTGCGGTGGAGGCGATGGCGAGCAAGCGCCACCGGTCTCCTCGGCCCCACCATCGCCACCGCCTGCTCTTTCGCCCCCAACCGCACCACCTTCGCATCCGCCCGCGCCCGTCAATACGCCACTCGGTCGCCTCCAGGCCGCGCTGGCGCGACCGGTGCTCGGGCGCAGCCCACAGGCGATCACCGTATCGCAGCAGCGCGAGAACAGCATCGACTCCGTCTTCGGCCCCGATGCCCTTGTCTACCCGCCGATCGACAACCCGGGCGCCGCCACGCTCAAGGACATTCCGCAGGTGTGGGGCCACCGACGCGAGCAGTGGGTGATCCGTACGGGGTCAGGCGCGGTGGTGGAAGGGCGTGTGTTGTCGCCCATCATCACCATGGGCTGCGGCCTGCACTTCGATCTGGACGCGCAGGCCTTCGAGATCTTCTACGTCGGGCATTTCGCCAAGGCGACGCTGATCGCGGACGGGCAGTACATGGCGCCACGCTTCATCACGACCACGCTGTCCGATGGGTTCGAGGGCGCCGTGCTGCGCGATGCCAACCGTTTCGTGTGTTTCGACTTCGGCAGCCGTGCACGGCGCAAGGTGTCGGTCTATGCATGGAGCGAGCGTGGCCCGTGCGCGGTGGCAGTGCCAGCCGGCAGCACGATCACCGGGTGGGACCGCTCCAGCGAGCCCTCGATGATCGCGATGGCCGACTCGTACGGCCAGGGCTACGCCGCCGACTGGGACCACAGCCTTTTCTGGGCTGCCGCGGCTCGGCTCGGCATCCCCCACCTCGACATCGACGCCTGGGGTGGAACGGGCTACGCGCGCGTGGGCACCAACCGCCAGACGGCCGACCCGGCCTACACCTTCAGCGGCCGGCTCGAGCGCGCCATCGCGCTGCAGCCCGATCTCTTCATCACCGCGGGCAGTCTCAACGACGTCATCGACCGCCCGTCGGTCGACCTGGACGGCAACGTGATCTATGCCTCGGCGATCGATGCGTTCCAGGGGTTTGGCGAGGCGGTGGCGGCGTACTACGCGCGGCTGCGTGTGGCCTTGCCCGACTGTGTGATCGTTGCCACGGGACCTTGGGCGCCACGGCAGTTCACGCCGACGCATCCGGTGGCGCAGGCGAAGGCCGACGTGATCCTCGAGACGCTGCAGGGCCTCAGCGGCCCCTGGGTGTTCATCGACAACCTGAATGGCGGCTGGGTCAACAGTGCAGGTACCAGCGCACCGAAGACCGGTCCCTGGCAGACCGGCACCGGCACCACGACCTCGCCCCGCGGCGATGGCAACGGCGACCTGTACCTCGACCACGACGGCACGCATCTGACGCGCGAGGGCAAGCAGCATTTCGCCGACGTGCTGGCCGCGAACCTGCGCGACGCCCTCATGGCGCTTTGAAACTCAGCCCGTCCCCCTGAAGACGAGCAGCCGCCGTTCCACCAGCAGGTGGAACGCCACAGAAAGCGCCAAGCACACCCCCAGCGTGACGACCAGCGTCACGGTGGCGCCATAGAAGCCGCGCAGCCCGGCCCCGGTGAGCAGCTTGCACATCAGGCTGATCACGGGGAAATGGATCAGGTACATCGCATATGACGAGTCCGCCAGCACCTTGAGCCAGGGCGGGCCTTCGCTTCGGGGCGACTCGTCTTCCACCCGCGTGAGGCACAGCAGGATCAGGGACGCCAGCATGCCGTAGTAGATGCTCGGGTCGTGTGCCCCGGCGACGCCGAGGTCATCTCCATGGGTGAGCACGGCGATGAAGAGGTAGGTGAGGCCGGCGACCCACGTGAGCCACTTCGCGTTGGGCAATGGCGGCAGCCGCCGGGCCAGCCATGCGGCACCAGCGCCGAACGCGAAGTACAGCATGCTGCCACCGGCCAGGAAGCTGTTGTAGAAGCCGCACTGCCACTCCGTGCAGACGGCCATGTTGGCCGCGAGCACAAGGCACAGCGCGATGCCCGCCACGCGGCTCCAGATCCACACGGCGAGCACGAGGTAGAACGCAATCTCGTAGTGCAGCGTCCACGCCGCAACGAGCACCGGCGCGCCGGTGGCGCCGGCCACGCTCGGGTGCTGCGGAATCAGCAGGAAGGTCTTGACCAGCACCAGTGGGTCGTGCGGGATGGCATCCCGCAGGCTCTCGAAGAAGAGCGCGGGCGCCATCACCACCAGCAGGATGATCCAGTAGGTCGGATACACCCGAAAAGCGCGGCGCCAGAGGAACCCCGGCGCACGGGCAGGCGACCCGATGTCGCGGGCGTAGACGATGGTGAGCAGGAAGCCGCTCAGCACGAAGAAGAACGGAATGCGAGCGCCGCCGAACCCGAAGATGTGCTCGTAGAGGTCGACGCCGAAATACTTGTCGAGCGCCAAGGTGGCACCCAGGTGATACAGCAGCACGGCCACGCCAAGGATGACCCGCAGCACGTTGAGCGACGAATAGGTCGGCTGCCTGGGTCGGTCGCGCGGCAGCGCCTGGGTGCGCGCCTGCGCGCCGGAGGTGGCGAGGGCGCCCCCTGCCGGATATTCGAGTCTCACCGCACGGCCTCTTCTTTGCTTCCCTTGGAAATCCAGTCTAGGCGGGAGCGAATGACTGTTTGGTGAAGTGAAAGCTCAGGGCAGGGGGTCGTTCAGCATGCGCCGGTGAGCGCGAGGAGTTCTCGCGCCTGGTGCTCGAGACGATGCCGCTGGTACCAGCGGAACAGGCGGTCGGCCGTCTCCTGCTGCTTCGCGGGCGATGCGACGGCAGTGCTGCGTTCGGGCAGCACGTGATAGTCGAGCCCAGGCGCCAACCCATCGTCGTTGGCCGTGATGTGGCTGGTGTTGATGGCCACGCAAGCGTGCGCCGCGTACGCGGCGAAGACGCCTGATTTGGCGAGGCCATGCGCTTCGTAGTCGACGAGCCCGAAGCGCGACGACAGCAGCAGCTCGCCAAGTTCGTTTGGCGCAAGCCTGCCGACACGCTGGCAGGGGATGGGTCCTTCCCGGTAGCAGGACTCCCCGCTACCGGCTTCGACCAACGCCTCGATTCCCATGGCCTTGAGCACTGGCTCCCGGCCCCGCAGGGCTGTGAAGGCGCGCTCGCGTGTCGGCGCAGAGCCAAAGACCACCGCGCGCGGCACGCGATCGGACAACAGCGGCGTGCGCAGCGGCTCGCCGACATTCGAGAACACCGGCCGCGCGTGAAGCGGTGTGCCGTGGAGGCCGGCGCTGCCGAGCCAGCGCGCGTGTGCGGCGGTATTGGTCCACATCACGTCGGCCATGCGCGCCAGCCGGCGAGCGATCCACGCCTGAGCGTCGGAGACCCAGAAGGCCGATCTCCACGGCGGGCCGATCGCGAAGAGCTCATGGAACACCACCACCAGGCGCAGCGACGCCCCCCGCCGCCGGCGCAGTGCCGTCAGCTCGTTGAGCAGCCAGAAGCACAGGCCACGCGGCGCGTAGCCATAGCCGGAGAAGTGCAGCACCACGGTGCAGGCGTCGCCGAGTGCCGCGCGGCCGCTCGCGCGGCAGCAGTCGCCCACGCGCTCGTCGAGCGAGCGCTCGCGGGCCAGTGCCTTCGACATCGGCAGCACGTGCGACGGCGTGCCGGCTTCATCCCACTGCGAGGCCAGGCATTGCAGGTAGTCGAGGACACCACCGCGCTCGGTGGGCGTGACCTGGATCAGGACCGGAGCCTGTGCGGCCTCGGTCGCGCTCACCGCCGGCTCGCCGTGCGCAGGCTGTCGGCGGCGCCGATGTCGAACGAGAACACCCGTGCGTCCTGCTCGACGTAGCTGCCACTGCTGGAACGCGTGGCGAAGCCCGCGCCGAAGTTCGCAGGGCCACCGGAGGCGGTGGCGAAGACGACGTCATTGCCGTACGCGGGCAGCGTGCCCAGGGTGCGTGCCGTGCCGGTGGCCGCGTCGTAGCCGATGAGCGAGGCGTTGCTGAAGGCGCGGGCGCCGAAGCCGTTTGCAATGAGGAATCGGGTGCGGTTCTCGCTGACGCCCAGGTTCTCTGCGTTGGCATCGGCCATGCTGATGGGGAAGGCGCCGGTCGGCCACTGCTGCAGCGGTGTTCCCGCCTCGTCGATGATGTCCACACGGTAGTTCACGTTGGGGCTGCCTACGCCGCTCACCTCCCATTTCAGGTGGCGGCCTGCGGCGCTGGTTTGCACCGTCGGCTTGATGTCGATCGGGTAGGGCGATTCAACGCGCAGGCCGCCGGTCTTGGGAAAGCGCACGAGCACGTTGTTGTTGGCGGTGAACACGGTGAGGTAGACCACGTTGATGCCGAGGCTGGCGACGCTGATCACGCCCGTGCCGCTGCCGATGGAGACGGCCGTCGGGTTGACCTTCGAGATGCGCAGGACACGCCACGGCGAGGTGAACACGTAGGTGGGATCGTCGTCGTACACATAGAAGTGATCTGCGTCGAAACCGATCAAGCGCCAGTTCGTGCCGATGGTGAGCGCGGCATCGAGCGGTGTCTCGGTGGCGGTGTTCCCGGTGAAGCTGAACACCGACAAGCGCGTGCCGTCGCCCACCAGCGCGCTGTGTGGCGTGGCGGCCAGCACCTGGGTCAAGGCAAGGGAGCCGGAGGCGCGCAGCGCGAGCGTGCTGCCGCTCCAGAGCTGGATCTCGCGAGGGTAGATCCACCCGCGCGGCGCCAGGGTGATCGGATCGCGTGACACGTCCAGGGGTCGCTCTGCAAGCGGCTGCAGGATGAGCGTCGACCCCGACCCCTCGCGCACTTCCGCCCACCGGTCGTCGGTCGTGCCGCAGTTGCCGTCTGCGCCCGCGGTCGACACCACGAAGCGTGAGTTCTCGGGCTGCGCGTGGTCGTTTGCGCTCAGCAGGAAGCGGCAGGCCGTACTGGTGTCGGAGCGCCTGATCTGCAGGCGCGGCTGTGTGCCATCAGCCTGCAGCCGCACACTGCGCACGTCGCCCCCGAAGATGTAGAAGAGCGAGTGGGACTGCAGGTTGGCCACCGTGGACTGCGCAGCGTTCACGTCGCCTCGCACGATCAGGCGTGTGTCGGTGATCGCGCTGGTGGCGGTCTCGATCACGTACTCGTTTTCCGGCATTGCCGGGTGCAGCAGGGACAAGCCGTGCCGCAGCGCGTTCGTCGGCCCTGATGCCTTGACGGTGTAGCCATAGGTGCCGGAGCTCGGATATCCGCTGACCCCTGGGCTGGGCGCTGGCGCGGTCGTTGAATCACCGTCACCGCCGCCGCAACCTGCGAGGGCAGACAAGGCCAGGACGGAAAGGGCCAGCGTTCGGAGGCGTGGATGCTTCATGGGGCAGTCGTCGGAAAGATGGAGGGATTGTCAAAACGGGCCATCTGTGCGAGCACCCGTGGCACATAGGCCTGGGTCTCGGCGAAGGGCGGCACGCTGCGACGATGGCGATGGACGGCGGCGGCGCCGGCGTTGTAGGCAGCGAGGGCGAGGCGCAGATCACCGCCGAATTCGTCGAGCAGGTGTCGCAGGTGCTGCGCACCGCCGTGGATGTTCTGGGTCGGGTCGAGCGGCTGCCGGACGCCCAGCGCGCGTGCGGTGGCGGGCATCAGCTGCATCAGGCCCAGCGCGCCTTTGGGCGACACGGCATGCGGCACGTGGCGCGATTCGACCGCGATCACCGCGTGCAGCAGTGCCGGCCGCAACGCGTGCCGCCGAGCGGCGTTGGCGACGATGGTGTCGTAGGGACGGTGCAGCGTCGGGCCAGGCAGTGCCGGCGACGGCTCCGCGGCGATCAGCAACTGTGCGCCGGGCAGCCAGCCGCGATCGGACAGCGCGATCGACTCATCTGTGTCCGAGACGAACACGCCTGCAGGCGCACTGTGCGCGAGCGGTGTGCCGAGCGAGACAACGAGAACGAGAAGCTGGAAGGTCACACGCACGCGAGATCACACCGGGCTGCGAAACAGAGCGCGCCAAGGTATCAATGCGATGTGACAGCGCCATCACAGCGCGGCGTGGGGTGGGCCATGGTCCGAACGGACCAGATCGCGTTTCGCGGTCGGGTCATGCCGCAGGAAGCGGCGAGGACGCATCTCTCATGCGAAAAGCTCTCCGGCGACCATTGCGAGGGCGGCGACCACGGCCGCGAGGCCGATGGCCAGCGCCACGGCCCGCTCGTGGCGCTCGCCGTGGGTGGCGCCGGCGTGGTGCTCGAAGCCGGCACGCAGCAGTGCCGGAGGGAGGGTGACGAGTGACATCGGATTCATGGAGTTCCTTTCAACGACGCAGAGGTGTCTCAGGGCTCACTGTGGGTGGCGCTCGTTGCCCGCAGGTTTCATCGGGGAGGCGCCTGCGTTTCATTTGTTCGCATGGCGAGGGGCCGGCGAATCAGCTGCAGGCTGCTGCGCAGTGATCTTTCGTAGACCTCGTCGAGCGGCCGCGGCGATGTGTCGTTCGAGGTCGGGATGCTGGTGACGTTGCGTGCCGAGAGCAGCGTCGGTGTCCCCGTTGGGCCGATGGGGCCGACGAGGCCGATCAGACGGCCGGCGCTGTCGAACACCGGCGCGCCCACGCTGCCCGCTTCGATGGCAATGCCCAGCGGCCGTGGGCCACCGTCGGGCGGCGGCGTGCCGAGAAATCCAGCGCACAGCTGCGGCCACGCAGGTTTTGCGTGCGCGCTCGCGGCATAGCCGGTGACAAACGCCGGGCTGCCCGGGAACGCCTCACGCGGTGCGCGCGAGAGCGTAGCCGGCGTGTCGAGCGGGGCGGCGAGCGCGAGCACCGCTGTGCCGGCCGCGACATCGCGGCTCACCATGCGGGCAGCCTGTGTACGGCCCAGGCCGTTGCGCACCCAAAGCGGTGTCTGCTCGTCAGCCATGGCCAGCGGGACCAGCGCGTGCTGGCCGTCGTCGAGCAGCAGCGCGGAACCGGCGACCACGAGGCCTGGAGGCAGAGGTTCGCCGAGCGACGGCAGTTGCAGCTCGTCGGGGACGCCCGACCGATGAGACGGGCAGGAACTGAGTGGGGCCTGGAGCAAGGGTTCACCAGGCAGCCGCTCCCGCGCGCGAGAGAGCACACTGTGCGCGGCCTGCGTCTGCCCGCCGGCATTCAGCAGATGCGCATAGAGCAGCGCACCATGTGCCTCCTCAGGGTGGGCCCCCGCTGCGTGCGCCGCAAAGGCGACGGCCTGCCGGTAGCCACCTGCCTGCATGCGCGCGCGCACCCAGCCCACCTCGATGCGCGCCGCATGCTGCAGCGCTGCGGCCTGCTCGTAGGCGGCCTGTGCACCCAACGACTCACCGGCGGCCAGCGCCGCATCCGCACGCTCCAGCAGGGAGGCCAATCCGGGCGGCGCCGAAAAATCGCGCGCGCAGGCTGTGCCGCCCAGCAAGGTCAGGCACAGCGCAGCGAGGTGGGCTCTCGGCATCACGGGTTGGTGTTGGCACCGCTCGGGCAGCTGGTGCCGCCCACGCGGTTGATGCGTGGCTTGGCGAGGGCTGGGTCGGCGGGGTTGTAGGGCGCGTTCGGTGCGTTGAAGGCGGCAAGGTACGCGACCAGCGCATCGATGTCCTGCGCACCGCCCAACAGGTTGGTGCCGTTGAGGAACTCACGGTAGCCATCGCCGCCGGTGGCCATGAAGTTGTTGACCGTCACGCGGTAGGTGCGCGTCGGGTTCAGCACCGTGCCGGCGGCGTCGACAAGGGTCTCGGTCTGGCCGTTGGTGGTGAGCGTCACGTTGCGGATGCGCGAGTCGCAGGCCTGCGCGCCGTCCCAGGTGTAGCGGAAGCCGGCCGAGGGCAGCATCAGGCGCGTGGTGGCAGCGCCCTGGTCGCGGCAACCGGCGAACTGCTGCTCAAGCACGTTCTTCAGGCTCTGTGCGGTCAGGGTCATCGTCACCAGGCTGTTGCCGAACGGCTGGGCCGTGAAGGCCTCGCCGTAGGTGATGTTGCCGTTCCCTTCGCCGGCCGGGCTGCTGGCGAACGTGAAGCCGGGGTTGCGCACGCCGCCGCGGTTCATGAAGGCGATCTGCGCGCCGCCGAAGTCGGGTGCTGCGGTGGCGGCCAGTTGCGCATCGGCGATCAGGTCGCCTGCAGGCATGTTGCAGGCGGCGTCGACCGCCGTGTTGGGCAGGTCGGTGGTGATCGAGCCGATCACGCGGCTGGCGATCGGTGACACGAGGTCGTTGTAGCCCGCGATGATGGCGGCCACGTCGGCATTGGGCGTGATTGCGGCGTTGCTGCGGTCGACCAGGCGGTTGGTTGGCGCCACGGCGATGATGTCGCGCGAGCGCGGGTCGATCGTGAGGTCGATGTCGGTCAGCACGCGGCCGAAGGCGCTGGCGCTCGTGACCGGGACCAGGCGGCCGCTGATGTTGGGCAAGCCGGCGCTGCGCGGCGTGATGGTGGCACCGCCGTTGCTCACGTCCACTGTGTTGGCCGAGCAGTTGTAGGCGGCGTGCGTGTGGCCGCTGACGACGAGGTCGACCGCGTTGTCGAGGCGGCTCACCACGCTCGCGATGTCGGAGCCCGCCAGGTTGCCGTCGCAGCCGTTGATGTCGGACAGGCCCGGACCCTGGAAGCCGCCCTGGTGCACCAGCACCACGATGGACTCGATGCCACGGGCGCGCAGGCGGGGCACCAGGGCATTGACGGTGTCGGCCTCGTCGCGGAACTGCAGGCCGGCCACGCCGCTGGGCGTGACGATGGTGGGCGTGCCACGCAGCGTCATGCCGATGAAGGCGACCGGCACGCCGTTGAAGCGCTTGATGCCGACCGCGGGCAGCAGCGTGCGGCCCGTCGCGGTCTCGACCACGTTGGCCGAGAGCCACTGGAACTTCGCGCCGTCGAATCGGCCCGGCCTCTTCGAGCCGAGGCCGCGGCAGCTGTTGGGGTCGGGCACCCCATCCGTGATGTGGCAGCCACCCCGCTGCAGGCGCTTGAGCTCGGCCGCGCCCTTGTCGAACTCATGGTTGCCGACGGCGTTGAACTCGAGGCCGATGTGGTTGAGCGTCTCCACCGCCGGCTCGTCGAAGAAGAGCGCCGAGATGAGCGGCGAGGCGCCGATGAAGTCACCCGCGCCCACCACCACGTTCAGTGGGTTCTGCTTCTTGAGCGCGGCCACGTAGCCGGCCAGGTAGTCGGCACCGCCGACCGCCGGGCGCTGCGCCACCGGCACCGATGTGTTGACACCGAAGGTGCCAGGAGATTGCAGGTTGCCGTGGTAGTCGTTGAAGCCGATCACCTTCACCTTGAACGGCTGCTTGTGTGAATGGCCATGGTTCGGGTGCTTGCGCCCGTCGTGGACGTGTTGATCCCGGCGATCGTCGTCCGCGCCCTCGCGCTCCACGCCGTGGAAGGCGGAGTTGCGCGCGTCGAAATCGAAGTGGTTCCAGCGTTCGCCGGGGCCGATCGCGTGGGCGGCGGTCCCCAGCAGTGCGGTGATCGTGGTCGCGAGCAATGAGCGAATCAACATGGCATCCCTTGAGTTGAGGCGGTGCCGGCAACTTCACCAAGGCGTGGGCCGACCGTCCAGTCGGCACGATCGTTGCGGCAGATGACAACACGTTGAAGCCATGCGGCATCCGGGGCCATGTCGAGACCAGGCGAGGTGTCGGGCACCACCCGCCCGAACAGGCTAGGTCACGGATCGTCAGCGGGTCACGCTCGCGCTTGAGACTCACCGCCCGGAAGGGCCGCCGTCTTGTGGCTGATGAACAGGGAGGGTGCCGATGAAGGCATTGAAGCTTGGGCTGCGCGCGACTGTCGCGGCCCTGTTGTTGGCAGCGGGCTCCGCCCAGGCCGCACTGGTCGAATACAGCGCGACCTGGCTCGGCGGTCAGACGTGGCGCTACGACTACCAGCTGGTCAACAGCGGTCCGGTGGTCGCTTTCGATGAATTCACGGTGTATTTCGATGCGCCGGGCTTGAGCAACCTCTCGGTGTCGGCGTCCCCCGCCGGCTGGAGCAGCCTCGTCGTCCAGCCCGATCCGCAAATTCCCGACGTGGGCTACTTCGACGCGCTTCACCTGGCGGGGCTGGTGCCGGCCGGTGGGCCGCTCACCGGCTTCTCGGTGATGTTCACCGCGCTGCAAGGCTTCGTACCCGGCTCGCAGCGCTACGAGCTGGTGCTCTCGGACCCATTCACCACCGTGCAGACGGGCATGACCGAGGCCGCCGTGTCGGCGGTGCCGCTGCCCGCCCCCGCGCTGTTGCTGCTGGCGGGCCTGGGTCTCGGTGCGGCGGTCCGCCGCCGTCGCGCGCAAGGCTTTGACGTGAAGGAGCCGGCATGACACGCGTGCTCCGCATGTTCTCGTGGTGGCTGTTGCTGCTCGCGTTGGCGATGCTGCCCGGCTTCGTCGTCGCGCAGACCGTCACCGGCCAGGAGCTGGTGAGCTCCGTGCGCTCGGGCCGCACCACCTTCGACTACTCGTACCGCATCACGGTGCGCAACGGCGACGTGGCGCTCAACACCGTGCAAGCCTCGGTGCAGAGCACGTCGCCGGCCACACAGGTGATCAAGCGCACCGTGGCGCTGGGCAACCTGGCCGCCGGCGCCACGCTCACCAGCACCGATGTCTTCACCATCCGCCAAGACCGCACCTTGCCGTTCAACCCGGCCGTGCTCACTTGGACCGTGACGGGCGTGCCGGTGGTCGCCGGCCCCAGCTCGATGGAGATCTCGCTCTCGGAGCCGATCGTCGCGCCCGACGGCAGCATCTCGGTCACGCCCGTGGTACGCGACGCGAACGGCGTGGCGCTCGACAACGCCGCGTTCCAGTTCAGCGTGTCGGTGGCACCGGTGGGTAACGTGATCGGCCGCGCGCCGGTCGTCGACGGCTTGAACGTGAGCTTCCCCAGGCTCGTGAAGCGCCTGCTCAACCAGGACACGTCGATCGACCCCGAAGGCCTCTATGCGGACGGCGACCCGACCGACCCGAATTACGGCAAGGAAACGGGCGGTCGCTACCGCGTGACGGTGTCGCTGGCCGGGTCGTCCATCGTCGCCAACCGTGAAGTCCTGGTGTTGCCGAGCGGCTCGGCCGCCACCACGGTGCAGGCCAGCCGTTATGCCGGCGGGCTGAACGACGTGGTGGCCGCAGCGGCCCGTGCCGCCGAAGCGGGCAACACCAGCGGCCTCGCCGAAGCGCGCGCCGCCTTGCAGACGCTGTCGGCCAACACCGACAACAGCGCCGCTGTGCTGAGCGCCACCCAGGTGCTGGCGCCGGCGAACGGTGGCCTGCTGACGCCGGCCTTCCTGGCGAGCCGCGGCTTCACCGCTGATGCGCAGGACGCGTCTTTCATCACTGCGTTGGCCACGGTGCGCACCCGCATCACCGCCGCCCGCACGCAGGTCGAGGCGCTCAACGTGAATGCGATGACGCAGGACACGCTCAACGCGCTGCAGGCCGCGGCCGCAGCCTATCGGCAGGCCCTGACGGATCTGCAGGCGCTGCGGCTGAGCGCGCTCGGCGCCGCGCAGCAGCAGGTCGCCCTCAACCAGCTGCTGGGCACCGAGCTGCCGCAACTGCTGGACGCGGTGAAGCGCAAGTCAGGTGAGCTGCTGGCCGTGGTGTCGACCTCGTCGGTGCGCGGCGCCTCGTCGTGGGTGGCTGCCTCGAAGAAGGCCCCTGGGCTGCGCGGGCCAGTGTCTCCGCGCGAGTTCTACCAAGGCACGCAGCCAGTGCAGGTGTACTCCTTCGCCGCCTTCGCGTTTTCGATCTTCACCGACCTCTCGGGCACGGCACGCGCCAACATTATCGAGCTCACCGTGACGCTGGTGAACAGCCTCGTCAACATCATGGCGGCCGATGCCATCAATGCGAGCGGTGGCGGTGACGTGTCGATCGACATGTGTCTGGCCAGCTCGTCGGTCGCCTTCGTGTGCCCGAATTACCGCCCGAGCATCATCACCGGCTCGGGCTTCGGGCGCGATGCCTCGGCGGTGCGCGTCGCGCTGGTGGGCTGCATTGGCGGCGACCTGATCCGCAACCTCGTGACGCTGCGCCAGCCCCGCGACATCGCGGCCGGGATCCGCCTCATCAACAAGGTGATCTCGATCACCAACTCCCTGCAGCAGGAAGGCGGCGTGGGCGCGGTGGTTCGGCCCGACTTCATCGACGAGGACGAGCTCTTCGGCGGCGACCGGCTCTACTTCGCCAACGGCTGGCCGCGCGTCAACCAGGGGCGCCTGCCGTGCGTGGGCATCGTGATCGTGACCAACACCGCGAACGGCGGCATCTCGGCGCTCAACCTCAACTTCCTCGGCCAGTGCGGCTGAGTTCGTCGAGCAGCGCTTGCAGTTCAGGGGCGGGCACGGCGAAGCCGAGCCCGTAGCCCCCTGGCACGGTGGCGTTGGCCACGCCGATCACCTGGCCGTGCAGGTCGACCACGGGGCCACCGGAGTTGCCCGGGTTGACGGCCGCGTTGAGCTGCAGGCGCCGAGCCAGTTCGGGCGGCTCCAGCACGGCGCCGGGCAGGGCGCTCACGATGCCGATCGTGGTGGTGGGTGAGGTGCCGAACGGGCATCCGAGGACGAGCACCCACTGGCCCGGAACCGGTGCGTCCCGTGCAATGCGCAGGCCCGACCGGCGGGCCAACGAACCCGGTTGCGGCAAGCGGACCAGGGCAAGGTCGGCCTTCTCGTCGACGAGGGCCATGCGCGCTTCGACGGTGCTGCTCGAGGTGCGCACGATGAGGGGTGCCTTCAGGTCCATGACAACGTGCGCCGCCGTCGCGACGAGCGTGGGATCTTGGAGCGTGAAGCCTGAGCCGCTGATGCCACGGCCGTCACCGACGCCCACGACAGAAGGCGCCAGACGCTCGATCAACGATGTGACCTCGGGCCAGGACACATGACGTGCACAGCCACCCATATTCATCCACGCCCATGCCGCGCCTGCCCAGCGCAGGGCGCGCCGTCGACCTTGGGAGCCGTTCATCTCAGGCAGCGCCGCTGAGGTCGATCTGCCAGCGGCGCGCCAGCGATGTGACAAGAGCGGCGACGAGCAGGCACAGCACGATGCTCCAACCCTTGCGGCGAGACATCCAGAGGCGAGAGACACCGATGCCGGCGACGACCACGATGCCGATCAGGATCAACTCTTTGCCCATCGTGCACACTCTATGAACGGCTCGTGACCGGGGCATGAACGCTGTCGCTCGCTTCTGCCAGCATGCGTCTTGTTCGGCGTGACAGATCGATGACGGCGCTCACCCGGAAATGAAGGGGTATTCCTATCCGCGTCGCGCTCCGGCGATCGGCCGCCACCGGTAGAGTCAGGAATGCGCTGCGACACGAAGCGCCATGAGCTCTGGAGAACGCCATGACCCGGACAGTCACCGTCTACAGCTTCCGCATGTTCAATGAAACGCCTGGCGACTGGATCCAGGCGCCATACAAGGCGGCGCGTCAGACCATCGAGCAGCTTGGAGGCGTGGTGCTGGAAGGTACCGGCGAGGAAGTCGACATCGAATCGCTCGACGACGAAGGGATGTTCCGCCGCATCGCCACGGGTTGGGGCGCGCTGGGCTAGGAGCGCCCGAGCCAGCTCACCAGCGGTCGACCAGCGCGGCGGTGGTGTGCGTCACGCTTCCAAGCACCACAAGAAGGTGCCACTCAGCGTGGGCGAACTTGCGTCGGCCCGAGGCCAGATAGGACCGGACGCCGATCGTGTAGATGGCGGCACCCACCACGAGCAGGCAAAGCGTCGCATCGCTCAACAAGCTCGCCTGCCAAGCGATGCCGGCCACAGCAAGCCATCCCAACAACACGTAGGGCAGAGCTGACCAGGTCGTCTGGACGGCACGGCGGACGATGCTCACCACGGCCCCCCCGATGGCCAGGGCCCACACCACCCCGCCAATCCCTTGTGGCTGGGCCTCGAACAGCGAATATGTCGAAGCGATGAAGAGATAGATCATCGCGTGGTCCAGACGCTCCAATGCGTCCTTCAATACCCCGGGCGTGCAGGCGTGCAGCAGCGCGGACGCGAGGTACATCAGCACCATCACCGCCGCGAACAGCTGCAGCTTGGCGCGCGTCGGCGAATGGCTGGGAACCAGGTCGACAACGTAGGCGAGCAATACGGCAGAAAGCAGAAAGGCGACGGCGTGCACGGCGCTGCTGGCGCGTTCATCGTCGTCGTCGTGCAGGCTAGACATGAAGCTCGCTATTCGCTCACCAGCTCGAAGCCGGTCTGCCGCGCGTGGAACCACGCCAGTTCGAATCGCAGCACCACCTCCTCGCGCAGCGGGCTGGTCAGCGAAAAGCGACAGCTCATCGTGACGTCCCCTTCGTCCTGGCCATCGAGCTGGGTCTTGCTGCCAGCCGCGCAGTTCAGCGCTGTTCCGTTGAGACTCGCAACGAGCGAGGCGCTCGTGTCATCGTGGCTGCCGGCGAAATGTGCGTCGAAGCGCAGCGCCTGCGGACCGCTGCCGGCCGGCCAGCGGCAGCGCACGTCGAGCCGGTCGTGGCGTGGCTGGTGAGCTTCGCAGGGCGATGCGGGCTTGCGAGTGTCGGCGGATGCCGGTTGCGCGGCGCTGAGGTGGCTGGCAAGCAGGCAGGGCGCCAGCAGCGACAGGTGAAGGGCGCGTGTCATGGGCGGTCGTTCAATCGTGGTGGGCGGCCACGCGCGGATCGGCGCTGTCGCTGGGACGGCTCGATGCCGAGGCGAGTGTCGTGTTGGTAGCGGGCACGTCGACCGCCGGCAGCGGTATGGGCGGCCGCGTCGGCAGCGGGAATGCCGTTCCGGGCTCCTGCCCTTGCAGCAGCCACACTCGGCACCGCGAGCCGCCGCACTGTGTGACGAAGCTGAGCCCCGGGCCGAGCACGGCCTGCCAGGCTTGCGCGGTGCTGCGGCCGCGCCAGTTCAGGTCGATCGGGCGCGCTGCGGCGAGCACGGCCAGGTCGCCGCGCAAAGACGAGCCGCTCGCATCCGCAAGGCGTTGGGCGACGAGCAGGCGCGCAGCACCGCTCGCTTCGATCTGCCATTCGCGGCCCTGGCGGGTGACGGCCACGTGCGAATGGCCCGGCCGCGTCTGAACCGTTGCGGCGCTCGGAGAAGACGAGGGCGCAGGCTCGTCGACGAGATCTTCATCGGGGTTGCCCAGCGGTGACGCGACAGCGGCATGCCCCGCCGGGCTCTCGGGTGCGGCGTGGGTGGCGGTGTCGGTTCCGGCCTCGAAGAAACGCACGAGGGTCGCCAGCACCGCGATGGCGAGCGCACCGCCGAGCACCCACCAGCCCCAGGTTGCGCGCGGGTCGCCGGCCTCGCCTGCGTGCCACGGTATCGCGGGCCCGTCGCCATAGAAGCGGTCGGCCTCGGCCTGCGCCTGCGCCTGCAGCTCCATGGGCATCGACGAGGCCGGCACTTCGAAGCTTGATTGCGTGCTCATCGTCCGGTCCCCTGCAGGCGAGCGATCTCGTCTTCGAGCGCGCGCGCGGCCGGGGCATCCAGCCGCGCGAGTGCGGCGGCCATGTGCCGCAGTGGCTCCGCTGCGGGGCTGAACTCGGGGCTGATGCGCAGCACCTCGAGCAGGGGCTCCCGTACCTGGGCGAGCATGCGCTGCACGTCGCGCGTGGGCTGGACGTCGCGGCCTGCCGCAAGGAAGCGGTCACGAGCCTGCCAATAGGCGACGAGGCGCGTGGACGTCGCAGCATCGGCGCTCAGCACTTCGGCAGGATGTACCTGCAACTCGCCAAGCAGCGCAAGCAGTCGGTCGCGCGGGTGGGAGTCGGGGGAATAGGTGACGCGTGGAGCTCGATAAGCCACGACGGGCCGGTCATCGCGGTTCGGCTCAGCTCCCGCGGATAGACGTGCGAGCGCTTTCGGGCCCGCGATCACGCTGCCGAGCAATGCCACCTCGTCGCGCAGGCCCCAGGCGGCCGAGGGCTCCGGCAGAGCCGCGCTGCGTAAGCGCTCCCCTACCGTGGCGATGTCGATGGGGCCGCTGCCAGGTCGGGAGATGAGCCCGACCACCGGCGTGTCGAGGCTCAGCGTGGCGAGCACCGCGAGGCCCTCGGGCTCGGCCTCCACGAAGGCTGCGACGATGCTGCGCAGCGTGGGCAGGTCCAGCTGGTGCAGCGGCAGCCACTGGCAGAAGAGCCCGCCTGGTGCGAGCCGTGCCCGCACTGCGCGGAAGTGCTCCACGGTGTAGAGCGAGGCCGAGCCGCTGCGTGCGGGATGGAAGTTGTCGGACACGATGACGTCATATCGCTGCCCCGTCGTGCCTACATGCCGGCGGGCGTCGCCTGCGATGACCTGCAGGCGCGCCGATGTGTCATGGCCCAGCACATCTGCGAAGAGTGCCGACGCGTCGATGACCTCCGGCACGAGTTCCACGACCTGCACATGCAACTGCGCGTCGAGCGCTGCAGCGCGCGCGGTGACGCCGGTGCCCAGGCCCAGGAAGAGCGCCTGGCGCGGCGCCGGGTGCAGCAGCACCGGGACCAGCGCCTGGCGAGCGTCGGCATATGCCGTGGCGCTGCTGCCTTCCTGCTGGCGGTTGTCGATGTGCAGACGAGCAACACCATGTGCATCTTCGACGACGCTCACGGCACCAAGTGTGCCGTCGCGGTGGCTGATGATGCGTCCGCCCTCTGGTATGTCGATGAAAGCGAGTGGAGGGGTGACGAGCGCCAGCACCCCGGCTGCCACGGCGATGCCCACCGGACCGGCAGGTCGCATGACCCTCAGCGCGAGCAGCACATACCCGACCACCACCACGAGCAACGCCAGCTTGTGGCCAACGGCCGGTGCGAGCACCACGCCGAAGACCAGGGGTGCCATTGCCGCGCCGAGGGTGTTGACCGCCAGCGCCCTGCCGAAGCCCTGACCCTGCGCAACGGCCTGCGTGGCGAGGTGGCTGAAGAGTGCGCCCATCACGACGGTGGGCACGCCGAACGCCGCGGCCGCGAGCACGGCCTCGGCTGCAATGGCCGCGGCCATCCCCGCGCCGGTGGTGGCCAGCAGGGCTGACTTGAGCGTGCCTGCAGCCCAGAGGCTCGCCGTGCCGCACAGCGCCGTGATGGCCAGCGCCATCAGCAAAACCCCGGTGGTCTGCGTTGCGTCGGGGCGGCCCACGCGCCAGCGCTGGTAGGCCGCCGCGCCCCATGCCGTGCCGACGAGGTAGACGGCCAGCAGCATCGCAAACGTGTACACGGTGTTCTCGGACACCTGACGCAGCACGCGCACCACCAGCACCTCATAGCCGATGCCCAGAAGCCCGGTCGCGGCGAGCAGCACCAGGGGCTGGCGAGACGGTGTTGCCGCCGCGTCCGATGCGGCGCGCGGTGCATCGCGCCCGAGGAGCCAGGGCGCGGCCACTGCACACAGCAGGTTGAGCGCCGCACACAGGGCGGCGGTCGCCGACAGCCCATGTGTGGGTACCAGCCAGAACGCCGCGGCGAGCACGCCCAGCACCGCGCCGAGCGTGTTGCCTGCATAGAGCAGCGCGAGCGAGTCGCCACGCCGCGCACCGCGGGCAAGCGCGCGTTCGAGTGCGGGCAAGGTGGCGCCCATCGCGGCCGTGGCAGGCAGCAGCAGCACCAAGGTCCCGCCAAAGGCGACGGCGGCTTGCCAAGCCGCGCTCGGGTCGTCGCCGGTGATCAGCATCAGCGCGCGACCGGCCTGCGGCATTGCCCACACGAGCGCGAGGCCCCAGATTCCGATGACGGCTTCGCACACCGCGTACCAGCGACCCGGGTGAGTGCTTGTCTCTGCGCGGCGGCCGAGTGCCACGGCGCCGAGTGCCAGGCCGGCGAAGAAGCTGCCCACCACCGCCAGAACGGCGCTCGACTCATGCCCCAACCACACGGTGGCCTGCTGCGTCCACACGATCTGGTAGCCAAGCGCGGCAAACCCCGAGGCGATCATCAGCATGAGCGCCGCCGCGAGGCGCGCCCGGCCTGCACCGAGCCGCGGCTCGTCAGCCGCTGAAGCGGATGCGGTAGCCCCAGGAGTCGATGTGGGTGGGAATGGCATTGAAGGCCAGCGTGATGCGTCGTTCGCCGGCGTTGGGCGGCACGGCGTGCATGAGATAGCTCGGAAACAGCACGAGGTCGCCAGGCTCGGGCTGCGGGCTGATCCACTTCTCGGCGTTGTAGGGCCCTGTGATGACAGCCGCGTGATCGTTCTTGAACGAGAACTCGGTGCCACCAGGGGACTTCATGAAGACGGTGCGTGAATCAGGGTGTGTGGGCGTCAGGTAGAGCACGCCGGAGACGAAGCTGTTGGCGTGGTTGTGCATCGCCTGCCGGCCCCCCGGCTCGAGCACGTTGACCCACATCTCCTTGATCGACCAGCCCAGGCGTTCGCCGAAGAGCAGGGCGCCGAACTCGATCAGCTTGGGGCTCAGCAACTCTGCCACCGAGACAAGCAGCGGGCTGTCGGCCGGGCTCAGCAGCGCGGTGTGGCTGAGATTCGCCGAGGAGCTGTTGTCGAGATCGGCGCGTGCCGAGAAGTGTTCGACCAAGCCGCGCACGAGCTCCGGCCTGAGCACGCCCGTCGAGCGGAGCAGGGGAATGGGGAAGAGGCCGAAGACTTCGTCGCGCATCAACAGATTCTTCCGGGCCGGATGCGCTCGCGACCAATCCCGAGTGGAGGGTTCTGGCCGTCATCGACCTGTCATGTAAGTGGTGCACGCACGCGCGCCAGGCTGCACATGGCCACGGATGGTTGCAACTGTCATGGCACCGACATACGCGATTCCTAGCATCCATGTGCGCCGATCGCCGTGCGGTTCTGCTGCGTCGTGCTTCCGATCCCCCAACGCCACCCCTCAGGAGACGAGACGCAATGAGCCTCACCCTTCAGAAGCGCCAGATCGCGCTTGCCGTTGCCACACTCGGCGCTGCCACCCTGGCCACCGCGCCGCATGTCGCGGGCGCCAACGATCACCGCCAACACGGCAACCGCAACACCGGGACCTACCTCGCCGGAGATTTCCACAACCACAGCACCTGCTCCGACGGTGCCGTGTCACTGCAGAAGAAGGTCAAGCGCTCGATGGACCGCACCGAGGCCACGCCCTGGGGCCTCGACTGGTTCGTGCAGGCCGGCCACGGCGGCACGGGCAACCGCAACTGCACGCTGGCCGAAGACGCGAGCCTCGCCACGCCCGCCTACCCGCTGGTCTACGCCACCGACGGCACCACGCTGCAGGGCCCGACCACCACCTGGCGCAACACCAACCCCGCTGTCACGCCCAAGGGCGACCTGTCGGGCTCGGGCGTCAACCAGAACATGTGGCGCTGGGAAGCGGTGCAGACCTACCAGTACCCGCTGCTCGAGTACCTGGCGGCCTACCGCAACGAGCCGATCTTCATGGGCGTGGAGTCGGTCGTCGCAGGCCATGAGCACACGTCGATGGCCGTCATCAGCGGCCAGATGCCCCCGGCCATCTACAAGCAGGTGCTACCCAAGACCCCGGGCTACACGCCGCTCGGCAATGCCAACGCATTGGCCCAATGGCAATACTGCTTCGACCGTGGGAACAGCGATACCAGCCGCGGTAACACCACCACACAGCCGGGCAATGTGAACACCGGACTGGGGAACAACTGGGACTGCTCCGTGCCTGGCAGCGCCAACAGCGCCAGCCCCGACTGGAATGTCGCGGCCGCCAAACTCAATGGTGCAAACGGTGACCTCGGCCACATCAAGACGGTCGAGTCCATCAAGTGGATGGCGGCCAAGCACCCGGACGGCAGCTACTACGTGCCGGCCCACCTGGAGCGTGCCGGTCCGTTCAACCCGGCAGGCAACAACGGCTTCAATGTCGAGCACCTGCGCAACTTCAACAACGCTGGCCCGCGCGTCGCCTTCGGCTTCGAGAGCCAGCCGGGTCACGGTGCCTCCGACCGCCGCGGTGAATACAGCCTGCGCCGCAACAACATCGGCGGTGTGCGCTACGACTCCGTCGGCGGGACCACCTTCGGCGGTACCGGCGTCTATGCCGCGCAAGTTGGCGGCGTGTGGGATGCACTGCTGGGCGAAGGCCGCAACTGGTGGTTCTTCGCGAGCTCCGACTGGCACTCGCGCGGCGCCTTCAGCGTCGACGATCGTCGCAGCGACAACGACTTCTGGCCCGGCGAATACCAGCGCAACTACACGCTCGTAAAGCATGGCAAGACGGACACGCGCCACGTGAGCCCGCAGATGATCGTCGACGGCCTGCGCAGCGGCAACAACTGGGTCTCGGCCGGCCAGCTCATCGACCGTCTCGCGTTCGTGGCCTGTGCAGTGCCCCCGCGCGTGGCACAGGCCACCGGCCGCCAACTTGAAGCGCTCGGCGAAGCTGCCGTCGAGGCGATGGCGCTCAACGCCGCGGCCCGCAACACCGACGACAAGGGCCTGCCGCACTGCGCCACCATGGGCGAAAAGCTCGTGGTCAAGCCCGGCTCCGACATCGTCGTCGCGATCGCCGTGCGCGACCCCAAGGGCAAGAACTACGCACCCTACAGCTTCCCCAACCCTTCGCTGCAGCAGGTGGGCATCACCCAGCTCATCGACGAGCCATCGCTCGACCACATCGACGTGATCCGCGGCCGCGTGACGGGCTTCAAGCAGCCGGGCGCGCCTGACTACGCCGGTGCCTGGCCGGACGATTGGGTCGACATGGCCAACCCGCAGCAGCTGCGCTCGCTGGCGAGCGTGCCCGCAGCAGCCAAGAACGAGACCGCCGCCGTCGTGAAGACCTTCGGTGCCTCCAACTGGAACAGCCCGCGCCACGACCGCGAGTTCAAGACGATGAGCTTCCGCATCCGCGGTGTGCAGTCGTCGCAGTACGTGCGCCTGCGCGGCACCAACCTGCCTGCCGCTGTGCCGTTCGAGACCGACGCTGCTGGCAACCCGTTGTCGGACCTGTGGACCAACTCCGGCGCGCTCAACGCCAAGAACAGCAGCGCGATCGAGTTCCCCGAGTTCGCGATGCTGCGCATCCCTTGCAGGACGGTGGGCAGCAACGTGCCGGAGAACGGCACGCTGTACACCGGCGTGGGCCAGCCGAAGATCGATGGTTGCCCGAACCACCTGCCGGTGGTCAACGGGCAGCGCATGGTGGCCTTCGACGTGGCCGCCTGGTCTGACCTGTGGTTCTACAGCAACCCCATCTTCGTCGAGGTGACCGGCAGCACGCCAGTGGCCGGCGTGCCGGCGGATCGCAAAGAACCACCGAAGGGCCACTTCATCGCGTCCAACTGATTGCCTAACGTTCACGAGCGCCGCGTGGCAACACGCGGCGCCTCGCTGCTTGTATGCCCGTCCGCGGGCTTTTCGCTTTTCTGACTCTTCCGAGAGCACGCCGAGATGTCCGCCACAGCCTCTTCTCCCGACACCGCACCACCACCCAGCGCACGAGGCACGGTGCGATGGTGGCGCGAGCCGCTGTTGCATTTCATCGTGCTCGGAGCGCTGCTCTTTGGGCTCGACCGCGCCGTCAACGGTCGGCCCGACGAGGCGCGAGAAATCGTGGTCGACGAAGCCGTCGACGCGGAGGCGATCAAGGTGTTCCGCGAGGCGCGCGGCCGCGAGCCCGGCGAAGATGAACTCTATGCGCTGCGCCGCGTGTGGCTCGACAACGAGGTGCTCTACCGCGAGGGCCTCGCCTTGCAGATGGACAAGGGTGACAAGGCCATTCGTGATCGGGTGATCTTCAAGGCGCTGTCAATGATCAACGCCGGGCTGCAGCGGCCCGCGGCCGACGACGCGGTGCTCAAGGAGTGGTTCGAGAAGAATCGGGTGAAGTACGACGAGCCGGCGCGCTACGACTTCCAGGAGGCGGTGCTCGCCGGCGATGCCACCGAGGGCGCCGCCAGTGCATTCGCGGCGGCGCTCAACGGCGGCACCTCCTCCGATGAGAAGGCTGGCCTGCGTGTGTTCAAGGCGCGGCCGCACCCGACCATCGTGCAGAGCTATGGCCCCGAGTTCGCGCAAGCGCTGGAGGCGCTGCCGCGCGACACGTGGCGGGCGCTGCGCCAAGGCGACGGATGGCGTGTTGTGAAGCTGGATGCCGTCGTCGCCGCGCGACCCGCCGTGTTCGAATCACTGCGAAACGTGGTGCATCAGGACTGGACCGACCACGTGATGGCCGAGCAGCGCAGCGCAGCGGTGCGCATGCTCGCGAAGAAGTACACCGTGAAGGTCGAGGCGGGCACCCCATGAGGCACCTGCTGCGTGCCTGCGTTGCGCTGCTGCTGTCGTTGTGCGCCGCGGCGGTCGGGGCCCACGAGATCAGCATGGCCGAGATGGAAGTCCGTCAGGCGGGACCGACCGAGTTCCTTTGGCAATGGACAGCGGGCAACCGCCCGGGAGATGCCGGCCTGCGCATCAGCTGGCCTGAAGGCTGCCGCGCCGAAGAGACGGTGCTGCGCTGTGGCGCCGAGAGCCTGCAAGGCAGGCTGGGTGTTGAAGGTGTGGGCCGGCGCTTTTCGGCCGTTCTGGTGAAGGTTTACTGGCTCGATGGCCAGATGCGCGTGCACACGCTGACGCAGGCGCAACCCTCGGTGCAGCTCTTCGGCGCCGCGGATGACCGGCGTGGCGTGGGCGAGGTGGTGTGGGCCTACCTTGTGCTTGGGGTCGAGCACATCCTGATGGGCTTCGATCACCTGCTGTTCGTGTTGGGCTTGCTGTTTCTGGTCGGGTTCGAGCGGAGGCTGGTGTGGACGATCACCGCCTTCACGCTTGCGCACAGCGTGACCCTGGCGTCGAGCAGCCTGGGTTGGTTGGTCCTGAACTCAGCGCCGGTCGAGGCGACGATCGCACTTTCCATCATGCTGGTGGCGGGCGAAGCGCTGAACAAGGAGCAGACGCTGTCACGCCGCTGGCCTGCGATGGTGGCGTTTCTTTTCGGCCTGGTGCACGGGCTCGGCTTTGCCGGCGCGCTGCAGGAGATCGGGCTGCCCGAGCAGCACCTGGCCGCGGCGCTGGTCACCTTCAACGCCGGTGTCGAACTCGGGCAACTTCTGGTCGTGCTTGTGGCGTGTGTTCTGTGGAAGCTGCTCGCACGCTGGCCCTCGGTGCAGCGGGGCCGGCCGGCCTTGCTGTACTCGATGGGGGCCGTCGCCGCGTACTGGTCGATCGGCCGCATCGTCGCCATCCTTCCCTGAGCCGAGCCGTTTCGCCGGCTCTCAGACGGCGCATTGCGGTAGGGCTGGCAGCAGGCGATGTTGTGGCCTGGTGCGACCCCCACTCAGCCTGCGGGGAGCGTGGGAGTTCAAGAAGCGTGTCGTCCAGGGTTCCACGGCCTGGAGACCACCTTAGGTTTCTCACCGGGCTCCGCGCTCGCGCGGCGCTTCAGCCGAGCTGAGCGACCAGGAAATCGCGCAGCCGCGGGTCGTCGGTCAGGCCGATGGCGCGCTGCAGCGCGGCCTGCCGGCCTGGTGCGCCGGCCAGGCCGAGCACATGGGCGCGCGCTACCCAGTAGGGCGCGTAGCCGGCGGCCTCCTTCGGCAGTGCATCCAGCAGCGCCACCGCGGCCGCCGGCTCGCCGGCCTCGGCCTGGGCCACGGCCTGGCCAACGCGCGCGCCAAGGCTGGCGTGGTACTGCACCAGGACGCCGTACAGCTGTGCGATGGCGCGCCAGGGTGTCTGTCCCGTCACGCGTCGCTGTGCATGGGCCGACTGGATGGCCGCCTCGATCTGGAAAGGCCCGGGCTGGCGCAGCTTGGCGGCGGTCCACAGCGCCGCCTCAGCCTTGCGGATGAGGTCCTCCCTCCAGCCGGTCGGGTCCTGCGCCGGCAGTGGCACGAAGCGGCCGTCTGCGTCGAACTGTGCCGCGCGGCGCGCCTCGGCATGCAGCAGCAGGGCCAGCAGCCCCCAGGCTTCGGCCTGAACGGGCAGCAGTTGCGCCGTCAGGCGGGCCAGGAAGAGGGCTTCCTCGCACAGGTCGTCGGCAGGGCTGTCCAGCGCATGGCGGCCCAGGGTGTAGGCGGCGTAGACGGCCTCCAGCACCGCCGCCAGGCGCGCCGGCAGCTCGCGGGCCTCCGGGGCCTCGAAGCGCAGCCCGGCTTCACGGATCTTGGCCTTGGCACGCACCAGGCGCTGGGCCATCGCAGCGGGCGAGACGAGGAAGGCGCTGGCGATGACCTTCGCGTCCAGCCCGAGGACGGCCTGCAGCATCAGTGGACCGTGGGCGTTGACCGCGATGGCCGGATGGGCGCAGACGAACATCAACTGCAGCCGTGCGTCGGGCACGGCCTGGCGCAGGGGCGCCTCGGGTTCGGCCTCATCGAGCAAGGCGGTCACGCGCGGGTCCAGCGTCAGCCGGATATGGCGGGCGTGGTGCAGCAGGCGGCGCTGGGCCGCCGCGGCCAGCCAGGCCTCGGGCGCGTCCGGCACGCCCTGCTCGGGCCAATGGCGCAGCGCAGCGGCAAAGGCGTCGGCCAGCGCATCCTCGGCCGCGGCGAGATCGCGCCATTGCCAGGCCAGGCGCGCCACGAGGCGGCCGTAGCTTTCACGGGCGACGCGCTCGGCCGCCGCCGCCGCGTCGCTCACGGGCGCACTTCTCGGCAGCGGTTCACGGCAGCGGAGTGAACCTGCGCAGCCTTCACGCTTGCGCGTCCATCGGCGGCAGCACCGGCCGCACTTCGACGCTGCCGGCCGACGCGCATGGTGCTCGCGCTGCCCATTCCAATGCGTCGTCCAAGCTGGCCGTATCGACGACGAAATATCCACCCAGGTGCTCGTGGGTGTCGGCAAAGGGGCCGTCCTGCACCTGTGAATTGCATGGGGTTCTCCTTGGGCGGCCCGCGCACCGTGCGCGCTCCTGACAGGGTGATGCGCGGGAAGGTGCCAGATCGACAGCAGCGCCATAGTCTTTTTTGCGCCCTGCCGCCTTGGGCGCGTCGTGGGTGAGAGCGGCCTGAGACCGCACGCAGTCGGCGAACAGCTGTATCTCGGGCCGACGCGCTCCGTTCAGCCCGACGATGAGCCAGTAGCTTAGCGGCTGCCCAGGCGGCCGGCCTAGCCGAAGGGCTCCGCCACCTGCCGCGCGCCAGTAGCGCGAAGACCAGCGGCAGTGACCCAGGTCCGCACCAAAGCAAGTCCGATTCGTCAATCGGCTGTCGACCACTATGCGCCGAGAGAGCGGCGGCGCCACAGCAAAACGCCGTTGCGCGAGACGACGAGCCCAAAGGGCGTGGAGCGTCGGCTGTATCACCCGATGCTGTCTTTCTGTGAAGTGCGGTCAGGAGTGTCTGGCCCGCGGCTTTGCGCCCAACAGCCGCTACTGAGGTCGAAGCCCGAGCGACGACAACCGCTGCAGAGCCGACGGTTCACTTCGACGGGCTGCTTGAGACTGTTTGCTGCCGGTCGAGTAAGGCCGATGAGTGACCGCCAAGGCCCAGACCGGTCTTCCGCATCCCCGCTGGCTGAATGACCGCTGCGCCTACGTGGTCGGTCCCGGCCAAATACGCCGGCAGCGGCAGCGGACCCTCCGGCGCGAGCAGTAGGCTGATGATCCCGTCGGCTTCCGTCGTCTTGTGGACGATGCGGACGGGGAGGGTGGCGGTGCTCATCGCGTAGGCGTCAGGCGGTGGTCTCGATATCTTCAGTATCCTGAATAATTGGTCGACGACCTACCGGCTCACCTTTCCCGCGGCGCCCAGCAGGGTCAGGTTCACGTAGCGCGAGCCGGTCCGGTCGTCACGCGCATACCGCAGACGCCAGCCCTCGATGATGGGCGGCGCCGTCTCCAGACGGTCGACGATGCAGGCACTGGTCGGGCGTTTGCCGCATGCGCGCAGTACCTGCCCGAGCACACGGCCGTAGAGGTATCCCTCCAGCGATGGGTACGACGCGGCCGATGGCTGCGCACCCAGCGCCCGCTGGTACGCCGCGACCAGTGCGTGGCTGATCTGCGTGGGATGCGGCAACACCTGGCTCACCGTCAGGCCACGCGCTTCCGTCGCACGGTCCGACATCTACAGCGCCGCGCCGGTCTCGCTGAAGGCCACGAACTGGGTGTTCGAGCAGCCGGACCTGGCCGCCGATCGCAGCACCTCCAGCGCAAGCCGCGCATCGAGCGCCAGCAGCACCGCCTGAGGCGTGGCGCTGCAGACCCGCCGCAGCGCCGCCTCGACCGCCTCGGGCGTTGCGCCCGCCGTCAGGCCCTCGCTCGCCACCGGCCGCATGGCCAGGCGCACCAGTTCCACCTTCAGGCCCTCCAGGCCCGAGGCGCCCAGGCCGTCGTCCTGCGCGATCGCGGCGATGCGGTTGAGGGCGATCGTGTCGACGTGGTTGACGATGGCCGCCACCTCGTCGCGGGCGCCCGCGCGCAGGTTGAAGAGATGGCGCTGGGGCGGCTCGCGCAGGCTGTCGGCACTGCTCGCCGCGCCAACGAGCGGCACGCCGGTCTGTTCGAGAAGGGGCCGCAGGGCTTCGATGGAGCGCGTGCCGTGGAAGGCGGTGAGCGCGACGGCGCCGGCCTGGATCAGCCGGCGGGCGTTCTCCAAGGCACGCGCGGGGTCGCCGCCGTCGTCCATCGCCTTGAGTTCGACCGGCTGGCCGTCGATCGTGCCCGCATGCGCCAGGCCGAGCTTCACGCCATGGAGGAGGCCCTGGCCATAGGCGGCGTTCGGACCGCTGAGCGGTGCCGACATGCCGATGGTGATGCCCGCCGCGCCGGCGTGGCCGCCCGCCAGTGCTGCGAAGAGAAGTGCGCCAGAGACGATTCGCATGCGGCTCCCATTCATAACGAATCCAGTGCACGCCGGACCAGCTCACGCAGGTCTGCATCGCGGTGGAAGCCTGCGTGCTCCGCATCGGGCGTTTCCAGCGGCGGGAAGCGGCCGAACAGCGTTTCGATGCGGTCGTCTGGGTGGTAGCGCACCAGCGGCCGCGTGTCGGTGCCGCGAAGCGCGCCGATCGCATCGACCAGCTCCGCCATCGAGAAGCGCGTGGTCGGCAGGGTGAAGGTGCGCGTGGCGCCCAGCGCGTGGCGCGGCAGCGCGGCGGCGTGCAGCAGGTTGTCGACGACGTTGCCGATTGACGACGCCCAGGTGGTGGCGCTCGCCGACATGGGGCAGGCGAAGGGGCGGCCCGCGGCGAGTTCGCGAATGATGTCGCTGAGGAAGGCCGACAACTGGCCCGTCTGTGCTGGGGGGCGGGCCAGGACGCCGGGAATGCGCAGCGACACACCGTCCACCCAGGCGCGCCGGCTGAAGTCGTCGACGAGGATCTCGCCGATGAGCTTCTGCGCGCCGTAGGTCATGCGCGGTCGGGGCTGCGCTACTTCCGTGACGAGCTCGGGCAGCGTTCCGAACACGGCGATGCTGCTCGCGAAGACGAAGCGCGGGCAGGCGGCGCCGGCTTCCACCTGCGCCTTGCCGCGTTCCAGCAGCGAGAGTGTCGCGTCCAGGTTCACGCGGCGTGCGAGCGCGTAGTTCGCTTCGGCGGTGCCGCCCGGAATGCTGGCGAGGTGGAACACCATGTCGACCGGATCGCCGTCGAGGTGATGGTCGAGCCAGGCGGCGTCGCCCAGGTCACCGGCGAGGCGATGCACCACGCATTCCTGCGCGGGGGCGCCGCCGAAGGTGAGGTCCACCAACGAAAGGCGGCGCAACGCTCGGCCGGCGAGCTCACCCTCGCGGGCAAGCCGCGTGGCGAGCGCGTGGCCGACGAAGCCGTGGGCCCCGGTGATCAGCACATGCATGGCCGCCTCAGGTCGCCGCGGCGACGACACGCTGGTCGATGACACCGAACGGCCCAGGCTGCCCCTCGTCGAAGCATGCCTCCATGCGCACACGGTCGCCGAAGCGCATGAAGCCGGTGCGGATCTCGCCCTGGTCGATCTTCTCGATGACACGCCGCTCCGCGATGCACGCGGAGCCCGCGGCGCGCGACACGTTCGACACCGTGCCCGAGCCGACGATCGTGCCCGCGCTCAGCTTGCGCGTGCGCGCGGCGTGCGCGACCAGGCGGCCGAAGTCGAAGTTCATCTCGCCACCGTGCGGCTCGCCGAAACGCTCGCCGTTCCACTGCACGTGCAGGCGCAGGTGCACGCGCCCATCGCGCCACGCACCGCCGAGCTCGTCGGGGGTGATGGCCACCGGCGCAAACGCGGTGGAGGGCTTGGCCTGCAGGAAGCCGAAGCCCGTCTTCATCTCATGCGGCCCGAGCGCGCGCAGGCTCCAGTCGTTGACCTGCACCAGCAGGCGCACGCAGCGCAGCGCCGCCGACGGCGTGACGCCCATCGGCACCGGGCCGCAGACGACGCCGAACTCGCCCTCAAAGTCGACGCCATCGGCTTCGCTCGGCAGTGGCACGTCGTCGTGCGGCCCGAGGAAATCGTCGCTCGCGCCCTGGTACATCACGGGAACGCTGTCGAACTCGGGAATCGGCGGTGCGTTGAAGGCCTGCTCCATCAGGCGGCCGTGGTTGAGGAAGGCCGAGCCGTCGAGCCACTGCGGGCTGCGGGGCAGCGGGGCGGCGCAGGCGCGTGGGTCGAACGCGAGGGCGCCCGGGGCACGGCCGCTGTCGAGGGCGGTCGAGACGTCGAGCAGTGCGTCGTGCACCTCGTCCCAGCGTTGCAGCGCATCGAGCAGGCTCGTGGCGATCGAGGGGACCGCGATGGCGCGTGTGAGGTCGCGTGAGACCACCACGAGCTCGCCGTCCAGCGTTCCGTCTTTCAGGGTTGCGAACTTCACGTTGACGTCGTTCCTAGTTGCCGTCGGAGATGGTGGTCCCGCCATCGACCACGAGGTTGTGCCCGGTGATGAAGCCACCGGCGTCGCTGGCGAGCATGACCACCACGCCGGCGATCTCGTGGGGCTCGCCCACGCGCCGCAGCGGGGTGGCGGCAAGGCGGCGCTGCATGAAGGCCGCGTTGTCGAGCAGGCCGGCCGCCAGCGGCGTGCGGATGAGGCCGGGCGAAATTGCGTTCACGCGCACGCCGTCGGGGCCCCACTCCACGGCGAGGTTGCGTGCGAGTTGGGCGAGGGCGGCCTTGGTCAAGCCGTAGAGGCCGATCGACATGTTCCCGCGCAGGCCCGCGATGCTCGACATCAGCACCACGCTGCCCCGGCCGCGCTCGGCCATGCCGGGCAGGATGCCGGCGCACAGCCGCTCGGCGCTGCGAAGGTTGATCGAGAAGACACGTTGCCAGTCGTCGTCGGTCACGGCGGACAGCGGCCAGGCCGGTCCCTGGACGCCGGCATTGCACACCAGCACGTCCACGTCGGCCGCCGTCGTGGCGAGGGCTTCTGTTTCAGTCACATGGGCCAGATCGGCGGCCGCGCCCGACGCCTCGAGCCCGAGGTCGCGCAACCCACTCGCCGCGCGTTCGCAAGCGTCGGGGTCGCGATCGGACACGATGACATGCGCGCCGTGGAAGGCAAGCGCCTCGGTGATCGCGAGCCCCAGCCCCTGCGTCGCGCCGGTCACAAGCGCCTTGCGTCCTCGGAGGTCGAAGAGGGTGCTGCTACGAGCCAAGAGGGCCTCCGCCGTCTCGCCGGCCCAGGGCGCGAGCGATGCTCGGCTCGTACTGCCCGTCGACCAGGATGAAGAGCATGCGGCAGGGCCTGCCCGACCGGTTGGCCCAGGCGTGGTTGGTGCCGCGCTGCACGACCACGCTGCCTGACTTGAGCAGGACTTCGCCCCGGTCGAGCACGAGCGTCATCTCGCCGTCGATCACGATGCCGTAGTCGATCGATTCGGTGCGGTGCATCAGCGGGTGTGGCGAGTCGGCGCGGACCGTCGACGCGTGCTCGTCTCCGATCTGCGCGAAGGCCTCCTTCATCCGCTTGGCACCGTTCAACTCGAAATCGGCGGTGTCGGGCGGAATGTCGACGAAGCGGATGCGCGTGCCCAGCTTCGGCGGTGGCAGCAGCAGCGGGCCGAGCGTCGGGTCGACGCCGTTGTCGACGGGCGCGGGCGTGCCCTGGGTGCTCCAGACTTCGTGGAAGACGGTGCCCGGGATGGCCTTGATCTCTGCGACGGTGGGCAGCGGGCCATCGCTGATGACGATCGCCTGGCCGTCGGCGTCATGGCCCGTGACGACGCGGTGGATGGGGGGGAAGCTCATGTCTCGTCAGTCCTCGAAGATGGCGACCGCGCGCGTCCAGCCCGCCGAGGCGCCGCGGATCTTGTGCGGGAAGCAGCTGATGGTGAAACCGTGCGGCGGCAGCGCCTCCAGGTTGTGCAGCTTCTCCAGGTGGCAGTAGCCGATGTCGCGGCCGGCCTTGTGGCCCTCCCAGATCAGCGCCTTGTTGCCGGTCTCGGCGACGCGCTTCGCGGTGTAGGAGAAGGGCGCGTCCCAGCTCCAGGCGTCGGTGCCCGTCAGCCGCACCCCGCGCTCCAGCAGGTACATCGTGGCCTCGTAGCCCATGCCGCAGCCGGCTCCGAGGTAGTCGTTGTGGCCGTAGCGCGAGCCGGCGCGGGTGTTGATCACCACGATCTCCAGCGGCTGCAGCGTATGGCCGATGCGCGCGAGCTCGGCCTCGACATCGGCCGCGGTGGCCACGTAGCCATCGGGGAAGTGCCGGAAGTCGAGCTTCACGCCCGACTGGAAGCACCACTCCAGCGGCACCTGGTCGATGGTGATTGAGGGGCGGGCGCCGCCGTTCTTCGCGTCCTGCGTGGAGTGGAAGTGCCAGGGCGCATCGAGGTGCGTGCCGTTGTGCGTGGTGAGCGTCACCCATTCGGCGGCCGCGGCTTCACCGTCGGGATAGTCCTCCGGCTTCGTGCCGGGGATCATCGCCATGAACTCGGGCAGCGTGTCGGCATGCTTCTGGTAGGTGATCTTCGGCGCCAGCGGCGGCGGGTCGGACAGGACGTCGTTCTCCAGGTAGATCGAGAGGTCGACGAAGCGGCGTTTGGTTGTCGTCATGGCCATCGGGGGAGGGGGTTGGTTCGGCGATGCGCGTGTCACGTCGCGGGCTTTTGCACCGGCAGCGCCACCGAGGGTTTCGGGAGCTGGCTCATGCACGCAACCGCAATGAGGGCGATGGCGACGGCGGCATAGCCGAGGCTCGCGTACCCCGAGGCCTTGACCAGCGTGCCGCCCAGCACCGGCCCGATGGCCGCACCCACCATCAGCATGGCGGGTGTGGCGGCCAGCGCGCGCCCCGTGGGCTCTAGCCGGGCCAGCAGGCCGAAGGCAAAGGTGTGGGTGAAGACCATCACCGCCACCAGCAGCGCGCCGGCGGTGGCATAGGGTGCGAAGGTGGTGGCATTCATGATCGTCATCACGAGCGCGGCCTGCAGCACCGGCCCGGCCAGCAGGACGCTGCGAGCAGGGAGGCGCTTCTCCAGCAGCGCGGCTAGCGGCGCGGGCAGCAGGTTCACGATCCCGGCCGCGACGAGCACGGCCGTCACCGCCCCCACCGCGAAACCTTGGTCGGCGCCGGCGCGCTCCAGGAAGCTGAAGCTCATCGCCTGCACCAGCGCCATCGCGCTGACGCCGGCGATGCCGAACCACACCGGGGCGGCGATGCGCTGCCGCCCGGCTTCGGGCTGGGCGGCCGTGGCGTCAGGCGCCGGAAAGAACGCCGCGCAGACGAGGGTGGCCACCACCATCACGCCGCCGAAGACGAGGAAGAGCGCATGCCCGCCCGCCGCCGCCACCACCTGCGGCGTGGCCCCGAGAAACACGATGCCGAACACACCGAGCGCGAAGCCCACCTGCGCAAACAGGCGATGCGGTGTATCGCTGCGCGCGATCGTGCCGTGCGTCACGCTCAATGCCGCGCCGGCGCTGAGGCCCGCCACCGCATGCAGCGCGGCCATGCTGCCGAAGCTCGTGCTCATTGCCAGGCAGAAGAAGGCGATGGCTGACACTGCATAGCCCGCTGTCGCCACCCAGCGCACCGGCAGCCGGCCCACTCTCGGGGCGACGATCAGACTCGCGACCACCGCGCCGGCGAGGAACAAGGTCGCCAGCGCCCCGGCCTGCTGCGGGTCGAGCTTGAAGCGCGAGATCAGTGTGCCCACCCACACCGGCAGGGCCACCAGGTCGACCATGCCGGCGCAGTGCGCCACCATCAAGGCGATGCGGCCCCGCCGAGGGTGATTGCGGTTCATGTGCGCCTTTCGTCAGATGGGTTGGGCCAGCGCCATCAGCGACGCGCGCATGATCCCGGCGTGTTCTTCCTTGCTGCCGTTGGCCATCTCGATCTCGCCGAGGCGGAAGGAGTTTTCGACCACCATGCGGCAGCGCTCCCAGCGGCGCGCCTGGAAGGCACGCAGCGCGGTGTCGAGTGCGTCGGTACTCGCCAGCTCGTCGGCCAGCACGAGTGCGTCTTCGATGCCGATGCAGGCGCCGCTGGCGAGGTGCGGCGTCGTGGCATGCACCGTGTCGCCGATCAGCACCACGCGGCCGCGATGCCACGGCTGTGGCACGAGCAGGCCTTCGAGCGGGCGGAAGACGATCTGCGAATCGGCGCCGATCTGGTCGCGGATGCCCTGCAGCAGCGGGTCGGGAAAATCGGCCAGCAGCCCGCGCAGCAGAGTCGGAAAGTCTTGCGGGTCGACACGCTCGTTGACGGGCCGGTGCTCGGTGACGAAGAGGTACATCTGTGTCGCCGACACGGGGTTCACGCCGGGCTTCACGCGGCCCATCCACATCGTGGCCGTCTTCACCGCCTGGGGCCGCGGCAGCACGGCGCGCCACACGGCCTGGCCGGTGTAGCGCGGCTTGGGCGCGTCGGGAAAGATCGCCTCGCGTGTCTTCGAGTAGAGGCCGTCGGCACCGATCACCAGGTCGTAGCGCTGGCGCTTCCCATCGGTGAAGTCGATTTCCACGCCTTCTTCGTCCTGCCGGATCTCGGTGAAGGTGGTGCCGAGCCGCACCTGCGTGCCCGAGGCGCGTGTCGCGTTTGCGAGGATGCGTGCGAGCACCGGACGCAGGATGGCGCCGCCGCCCGGCACGTCGGGGCGTGCCACGCGCGGTGTGGGCAGCAGGCCGATCGGTGTGCCGTCGGGCAGGTGCAGGGCCACGCCGTCGGCCGCGCTGCCTTCGCGCAGGTAGTCGTCGAGGATGCCGAGCTGGTCAAAGGCGCGCAGCGTAGCCCCGCCGAGGCTGATGCCGGCGCCGTAGTTGCGCCAGTCGGCGTCGAGCTCGACCAGGTCGACCTCCGCGCCGCGCTTGCGCAGCTCGATCGCGGCGGACATCCCGGAAAAGCCGCCTCCGATGATGAGGATCTTGTGTGCGGCCAGGGTCATGGTGAAGTCTCCTCGTGGGATGGGTCTGGGTGGGCGAGGTGGACCTCGCCGCGTGATGTGAGGGCGACGGGCACGCGGGTGAGCGATTGCCCGAGGCACGGGCCGAGCGTGCAGATGCCGGAGGCGATGTCGAACTGTGCGCCATGCGCCGCACAGACGATGCGGTCGCCCGCCGCGTTGAGGTAGGCGTCCTTGCGCCACGCCATCGGCGTGCCGTGGTGCGGGCAGGAGTCGACGTACGCATGCAGCGAACCGGCCTGCCGCACCACGAGCAGCGTGTCGCGGCCCTCGCCGTGCGGGTCGAAGCCGCGCGAGCCGCCGTCGGCCAGTTCATCGATGTGGCACAGGCGCATGGTGTGCGGCTCCGTGTCAGGCACCGGCGTGCTTGCCGCCACCGGCACCGGGGGGCGGGCCGCTCGGTGCCCAGCGCTCGCGGTGCTGGAAGAGGAAGAGCTGCGAGGCATCGGCCCCCATCGGTGCCTCGCGCGGCGACCAGGCGTCGTCGTGCAGGTCCATGTCGGCGTCGTACTCGACGTGGCAGCCGAGCGGCGAGTTGAAGTACCAGAACCAGTTGCTGCCGAAGCGGTGGCGGCCCGGCCCCCAGAAGCTCTGGTAGCCCTTCTCGACGAAGCGCGTGCCGGCGAGCAGCACCTCGGTCGGGCCGCCCATGTGGAAGGTGAAATGCTCGCACCCCTTCATGAAGGGCGGCGTCTGGATCATGAAGAGCGTGTGGTGGTCCTGCGTGCCGGCCGGGCGCAGGAAGGGGCCCACGCCGGTGAAACGGTCGGTGCAGACGAAGCCGAGGCGGCTGTAGAACCCTTCGGCCTTGGCCGCATCGGGCACGAAGTAGACGACGTGCGACAGCGAGCGCGGCCGCACCGAGGCCTCTTCCGGCAGGCCCAGCGCGTTGAGCGGGCGCTGCGGCGCGGCGCCCGGGGCGTTCACCCGTTCGCCGGGCAGCGACAGCGGCCGGCGCACCGTCACCTGGAAGGCGAGCGCGAAGCCCATGTCGTCGATGCAGCGCAGCACGCCGTCGCGGCGGGCCACGTCGCGGTCGCGGCGCAGCTCGGCCTCGATGGCATCGAGCGTCGCGCTGTCGGCCACGCCGTAGACGGTTTCGCGCAGCATGCTGGCGGTGCCCATCGGCGGCGGCAGCGACGGGTCGTCCTTCGCGCGCAGCACGACAGCGGTGCCATCCAGCGCTTCGTAGCGGTCGTGGCCGGCGTCCGTCAGTCCGTAGTCGATCAGGTACTGGCGGCAGGCGGCGAGGTCGTCGACGCCAAAGACGAGGGCGTCGGGTCCGATGATGTTCATGCGGGTGTGCTCCAGGGAAGAATCAGTTCGAGGCCGAGAGGCGGCCGCCCAGCGTCTCGGCCACCCAGTCGGCGATGTAGTGGCCGGCGTTGATGCTGTTGTCGAAGCTCGCGTGCTGCACGCCGCCTTCGCGGTCGCTGAAGATCTTGAGTTCGCGCTTGGGGCTGTTGACGAGCTGGTCGTAGGTGCGGTGCGCCCACTTGAGCGGGATCTGCGAATCCTTTTCGCCGTGCGTCACGAGGAAAGGCACGCGGATCTTCTCGACCACGCCGTCGAGATGCACGTCTTCGGCGATGCGCATGAAGTCGTCGATGTCCTTCGCGCCCCAGACCCAGCACACGTGGGCCCAGTAGTGCGGCACGGGGAAGTCGCCTTCCTTCTCGAGTCGGCGCTTCTGCACGTCGCGCCAGTCGTGGTTGGCGCCCCAGGCCACGCCGCAGGCGAAACGCGGCTCCATCGCCACGGCGCGCGGGCAGTAGTAGCCGCCGAGCGACACGCCCTCGCAGCCGATGCGTTTCGGGTCCACGTCGTCGCGCGTTTCCAGCCAGTCGACCACGCGCGAGGCCCAGTGCTCGGTGTCGTAACGGGCGGTGAGGCCCTGCAGGCGCAGCGCCTCGCCGGTGCCGGGCTGGTCGACCACGAGCGACGACACGCCGCGTTTGGCCATCCACGACGGCAGGCCGACCAGGTGCTTCATCTCCTTGGTGGAATCGAGACCGTTGAGCTGCACCAGCACCGGTGCGCGCTCACCGGGCTTCAGCCCTTGCGCCGGCACGTACAGCGCCGACAGGTGCTTGCCTTCGTAGGGGATCTCGACGCGCTGCACCGTGTCGCCCATCAGGCGCGAGCCTTCGAGGAAGAGCGCCAGCTCTCGGCGGTAGAGGTCCATGCGGCCCGGCGCGTCGTGCGCCTGCAAGCGCTCGGCGGTGATCAGGTAGCTCGCGGCGCGGCGGTATTTCTCGCCGGCCGAGAGCAGTCGGCCACGGGCGGCGTCTTCTTCGGCCAGGCCGCACAGCTTGTCGGCCATGCGCACCCAGGTCTCGCGGAAGGCCTTGGTGCCGGCGGCGTCGGGCGCCTTCGCGGCCTCGTGCAGCGGGCCGCACATCTCTTCGATCTCGCCGATGCGGGCGCCCATCTCGATCGCGAGGTTGACCGAGAGGTTCCAGACGTAGTTGGTGGGGAAGTACTTGAACATGATGAAGTTCGGTCAGGCCGCCCGTTGGGGGAACTGACGGGGTTCGGGGGTGGAGGAATCGTGGGCCGGCGCGGCGGCGCTCGGCTGTACGCCGGCCGCCTGCGGCAGGAGGAAGTGCGCCAGCGCCGGCAGCAGCACGAGCGCCCCCAGCATGTTCCAGAGGAACATGAAAGCGAGCAGCACGCCCATGTCGGCCTGGAACTTGATGGGGCTCGCGACCCAGGTCACCACGCCCACCGCCAGCGTGATGCCGGTGAGCGTGACGACCTTGCCGGTGAAGAGCAGCGCGTGGTGGTAGGCCTCGGACAGGCTGCGCCCTTCGCGCAGCTGCGCGAGCGTGACCGAGAGGATGTAGAGCGCGTAGTCGACGCCGATGCCCACGCCGAGCGCGATCACCGGCAGCGTGGCGACCTTCACCCCCATGCCCAGGCCGACCATCAGCGCTTCGGCCAGGAAGGAGGTCAGCACCAGTGGCAGCACGGCCACCACCACCGCACGCCACGAGCGGAACGTGATGAAGCACAGCAGCACCACCGCACCGTAGACCAGCAGGAGCATGGTGCGCCAGGCGTCCTTGACGACGATGTTGGTCGCAGCCTCGATGCCGGCCGAGCCGGCGGCGAGCAGGAACTTCGTGTCGGCCGTGTCGTTGGCCTTGGCGAAGGCCTCGACGTGGTCGACCACGCGCGCCAGCGTCTGCGCCTTGTGGTCGCGCAGGAAGACGTAGACCGTGAGCAGGCCGCACGCGTCGTTGTAGAGGCCACGCGGCGCGCCGGCGGTCACGGTGTTGAGCATGTCCTGGTTGGGCAGGAACTCATACCAGCGCGGGTTGCCTTCGTTCAGGCCGGCGAGCACGCGGCGGTTGAGCAGTGCCAGCGTGTTGATGGACTCCACGCCGTCGAGCTGGCGCAGCTCCCACTCCAGCGTGTCGACCTTGCTCAGCGTCTCGTAGCGGGAGCATTGCCCGTCGGGCGTCTTCACCATCACGGCCAGCACGTCGCTGGACGCGCCATAGGCGGCCGTCATGAAGGCGACGTCGCGGTTGTATCGGCTGTCGGCTCGCAGCTCGGGGGCGCCGGGGTCGAGGTCGCCGATCTTCAGTTGCAGGCTCGCGATGAAGCCCGCCGTGCCGAGCATGAGCGCCACCGCGACGGTGACGCCGGCCCAGCGCCGTTGGGTGAAACGTTCGAGCCAGCGCCACGGCGAGGCGCTGCCCGCCGCTTCGCGCGCTTGCGCCCGCAGGCTGCGCTGCGCGGCCCGTGTGCTCACGCCGGCGTAGCTCAGGAGCACCGGCAGCAGGATCAGGTTGGTGAAGATCAGCGCGGCCACGCCGATGGAGGCGGCGATGGCCAGCTCGCGGATCACCTGGATGTGGATCACGAGCAGCACCGCGAACCCCACGGCATCGGCCAGCAGCGCGGTCAGGCCGGCGAGGAAGAGGCGACGGAAGGTGAAGCGCGCGGCGACGAGCTTGTGCGTGCCGCGGCCCACGTCCTGCATGATCCCGTTCATCTTCTGCGCGCCGTGGCTCATGCCGATGGCGAACACGAGAAAGGGCACGAGGATCGAATACGGGTCGAGCGCGTAGCCGAGCAGCGGCAGCAGGCCGAGCTGCCAGACCACCGCCACCAGCGAGGCGATCACCACCAGCGCGGTGGAGCGCACGCAGCGCGTGTAGGCGAACACCATCGCGGTGGCGATGGCCACGGCGATGGCGAAGAACACCAGCACCGAGCGCACGCCGTCGATGAGGTCGCCGATGATCTTGGCGAAGCCGGTGATGTGCACACGCACGCCTTCGGCTTCGTATTTCCCGCGCAGCGTCTCCAGCTGGCCGGAGAGCTTTGCGTAGTCGAGCGCCTGGCCATCCGTGCCCTGCGCGAGCAGCGGCACGTAGACCACCGAGGAGCGTTCGTCGCGCGCCACGAGCTGGCCCAGCTCGCCGGAGCGCGCCACGTTGGCGGCCAGCGCCTGCAGGCTGCGCGGCGAGCCGTCGTAGCCGTCGGGGATCACCGGGCCGCCTTCCAGGCCGTCTTCGGTCACGCCGACCCAGCGGGTGCTCGGGGTCCACAGCGACTTCATGCGCGCCCGGTCAACCCCGGGCAGCAGGAACACTTCGTCGCTCAGGCGGCGCAGTGTCTCCAGGTATTTCGCGTCGTAGATCGAGCCTTCGGGCTGCGCCACGGCGATGCGCAAGGCATTGCCCAGGCCGCTCAGCTCCGACTGGTGGCGCAGGAAGTTCTGGATGTAGGGGTGGCTTGCGGGGATGGTCTTGTCGAAGCTCGCGTTCAGCTGCAGGCGCGTGGCCTGCCAGCCCAGCAGCACGGTCACCGCCAGGCACAGCCACACGACCACCGCGCGGTGGTTGAACAGCAGGCGCTCGACCCACGAGCCGGAGTGGCGGTCGAACTGGTCGAGCGTCACGCCGTGCGTGTCGTGCGTCTTGAAGGAAGCCAGGCTCACGGCTTGGCTCCCAAGTTCAAGGCGACCGGCGTGGCACCAGCGAGCCCGAAGGCCAGCGCGCGGTCGGGGGCCAGGGGCAGCACCGCGGCCGGCATCGGCAGCGGGCGTTCGTTGACCGGCACCAGCGTCTCGCCGCGCAAGGCGAGCAGCAGGCCGGCCTGGTTGGCGAGCAGCAGCGTGCCGTCCGCCGCCGTGGCGCTGGCGGTGATGGAGGTGCCGGTCGGCGTGCTGAGCTGCGCCCAGCCGCTGTTGCCGTCACGCGCATGCCACACGTTGCCGCGCAGACCGGCGAGCACGAGGCTGCCGTCGGCACGCAGTTCGCCGGTGAACCAGCTGCCCTTGTAGGGCGAGGCGAGCGTGCGGAAACTGTGGCCGCCGTCGTCCGAACGCGCGAGCAGGCCTTGCTCGCCGGCCAGCACGATGGCATCGCCCGCGCGGCGCGCCACGTACCAGTGCAGGCCCTGGGGGTTGGGCAGGCGGGCCATCCACGGCGCCCACGACTTGCCGCCGTCCTGGCTGTGGAAGGCGATGCCGTAGGCGCCGACGGCCAGCAGGCGTTGGGCGTCCCACAGCATCACGTCGAGGAAGGGCTTGTCGGGCCCGTCGGCCAGCAGTCGCTCGGCCTCCTTCATGGCCTCGGGTGTTGCGGCGGCCTCCTTGGCGAGCCGTGCGAGCCGCAGCCCATCCAGCCGCACGGTCCAGCTTTCGCCTGCATCTTCGGTGGTGAGCACCGTGCCGGCGTGACCGACGGCCACGCCGCGTCGTGCGTCGGCGAAACGCACGGTCGTCAGCGTCACGCTGACGGGCGACGGCGCCTGCCGCCAGGTGATGCCACGGTCGTCGCTCAGCGCCACGAGGCCGCGCTCGCCGACGGCGACCACACGCGCCCCGGCGAAGGCCGCCGACAGCAGCGCCTGGCGCGCCGGTGCCTTGACCGAGAGCGCCGGGCGTTGCCACGCGTCGCCCACGGGGGCGGCGCCGGCACCCGTCGCGCCGAGCAGCAGCGTCGCCGCGAGCGCCAGGTCCGAAGAGGTGAAGCGAAAGTTCATGCCAGCGTCTTTCAGCGCACGCCGTCGCCGGCCATGGCGTCGGGGGTGAAGAAGCTGTCGGGCCGGCGCGGCACGATGCGGTAGTGCGTGTTGCGTTCGTTGACGACGCCGCTCGCGTACCACGCACCCGACAGCAGATCATGGAAGCCCCATTGCTGCTGCGGCGTGGTGGCCGGCAGGTCGGGCATCACGACGGGGTGGGCCCACAGCGTCTTCCACAACTGGCCCTTGGCATCCCAGCGGTCGCCGAGCACGGCCACCCAGGTGTCTTCGTCGAGGTAGTAACGGCTGCGCGGTGCCTGGTGGCGCTGGCCCGGCTTGAGGTTGGCCTCGACCACCCACACGCGGTGCAGCTCCCAGCGCACGTGGTCGGGGTTGAAGTGGTGGGGCAGGAGGACGTCGCTGTCCTTCGTCGGCGTGTGCAGGCGGTTGCTGTTGTAGGGGATCAGCAGTTCTTGCTTGCCGACGATCTTCCAGTTGAAGCGGTCGGTGCGGCCGCCGAACACGTCGACCTCGTCGAAGCTCGCGACGCCGCTCGACGCCGGCGTGGGGGTGTCGCAGCACGCGTTGGGCAGCTTGCGCACGCGGCGCTGGCCGGTGAGGTAGACCCAGGTGGCGGTCTTGTCGGCATCGAGGTTCTGGCGGCCGACAAGGGCTTCGCCGGCACGCACCGGCGGGCCCGAGTTGACGAGGCGGATCAGCCAGAAGTCGCCGTTGAACTTGTCCTGCTGGCCTTGCGCGTAGTACGGCATCTGCCAGTCGCCCGTCGCCTCGACCGAGAGCACGCGCTGGCCGCTGGCGGTGCCGAGGTAGCCGCGGAAATCGTTCTGCCAGGCCTCGCCGCGCCAGTGCAGGTCGTTGTTGGCCATCATCTCCTCGCCCGTCTTCGGGATGGGGAAGGGGATGCCGCCGAACGCACCCTTGAGCACGTGGCCTTCCAGCCTGGCGGTGGTCGCGTTCTTGAAGGTGTTGTCGTAGACCCATTGCGGCGCGGCGGCGGTGCGGTGGGTCTTGTAGACGTCGAGCCGGAAGGTCTTGGGGTACTTCTTGAGCAGGGCCACCGTGCCCTCGCTCAGCTTGCCGGCGTGCTGCGCCAGGTTGTCGGCGGTCACCGAGTAGAGCGGCTTCTCGTTCGCGAACGGGTCGCCACGGCGGCCGCCGTTCTTGAAGCCGGGAATGGGCGTGGTGTAGCCGCCGTTCCAGGCGGGGATGCTGCCGTCGGCGTTGCCGGCCTTCTCGGCGCCGAAGGGCGTGAGCGTGGTCTTCAGCTTGGCGGCTTCTTCGGGCGTGACGCCGGCCTGTGCTGCCGACGCGGCGACGAGGGCGACCAGTGCAAGGCCTCTTGTGATATGTGACATGGGGGTCTCCGTTCAGAAAGTGGTGCGCAGGGAGAAGCTGAGGAAACTGCGGTCCTTCAGCGCCTGCTCGTACTGGGCGTTGTTCGCGTTGTCGAGGGTGGGCTTGGCCTTGCCCAGGAAGTGCACGTAGCTCAGGTTGGCGTTCCAGCGGCCGAGCCAGACGCCACCGAGGCCGAGGGTCAGGTCGCCACCGTGGTCCACCGCGAAGCCGGGGCCCACCGCCGACGACTTGCCGAAGCCATAGCCGAGGCCGAGGCTCGGCGACAGGTCGAGGCCAGGGGCCACCTGCCGGTAGGTCGGCGAGAACACGACGCGCAGCGCGGTGGCCGAGCGGTCGGCGTTGGGGTTCAGTGCGGCTTCGTTCTTCGTGACCTTGAGGCGCTGGTTCCAGGCGATTTCGCCGAGGAAGCTCGCCTCATTGAAGAGCACGCTGGGGCCGAGGCTCGCGAGCCACGAGAACTGCACATGCGCGCTTTCACCGACCGCATAGCCCGGGTTGTCGGAATTGTTGAAACCCGTGCCCACCCCGATGGCCGGGATGATCGTGCGCCCGGAACTGGCGAGCGGCGTGTTCTGGCGGATCGAGGCTTCGCCGGCGAGGCTCCAGTCGCCCACCGTCTTCGCCAGGCTCACACCGTAAGCGCGCACGCCCTCGTGGTAGACCCAGCGGAAGCTGCGGGCGGTGAGCGCCGGCGGTGCGCCGTTCATCGTCGTCCAGATGTTGCTGGGCGTGGTGGCGTGGTAGCGGATGGCGTAGAGGCCGAGGTCGGCGTCGAGCGCGTCGAGGCGCCAGCGCAACTGCACGCCACCCTGGCCGCTGTCCCGGGCTTCGAGGTCGGCCTCGCGCACGAAGGTGCCGGTCGGGCCGGCGTTGATGCGCTCGGCGCCGGGGCCGAGCGAGTCGCTGCCGGAGAGATAGGCGCCGGCCGGCATCAGCCGTGTCTTCTGCCACTCGTAGGGCACGTACGCGCCGACGGTCACGGCAGACGACAACTGCACCTGCATCGACAGCTTGCCGGTGGGCCGCGCGATCTCCTTGAACTGCGAGTTGGGGACCGACAGCAGCTTGGGCAGGTCGAGCGGCGCCATGCCGCCGGCGATGCCGTTCGCGCCGAAGAAGAGGCTCTCGCCCCACAGCAGGGTGTGGCGGCCGAGGCGTGCGCTGACCGGCACCTCGCCGAGCTGCAGCTTGCCGAAGACGAAGGCGTCGAGCACCTCGGCCTTGCGGCCCATGACCTCGCGTGTCTCCTCCGGGAACTCGTTGCCGGGGGTGTGGTTGGCCGTGGTGGTGCGGTTCTGGTTGCCGCGGTTGTAGACCGCGTCGTACCACGCTGCGCCGCTCACGCGGGCGCCGACGTTGCCGTAGCTCGCATCGAGTTCGCTCAGCAGGTCGAGCCGGTTGGAGACGATGCCGCGGCTGAAGTTGTTGTCGCCGTCGTCCTGGTTGAGGTTGTTCGGGCCGACGACACCGCCGGGGCCGAACCGCGTCTGCGAAAGGCCGGGATCCGCCTTCTTGACGCGCGCCGCGGCGCTGTACTTGACCGTGTTGTCCCAGCGCAGCTTGAGGCCGGAGTCTCCGGTGTCGAACTCGAGGGCCTGCGCGTTGACGCAGGCCATGGCCGCGATGGTCAGGGCCGACAGGCGAAGCGGCGGCTTGGGGGAAGCAGGGGTGAAGTGAAGCATGGTCTCCTCTCGTGTGTCTTGGTGGAATGAGGTGTGGGAAGGTCAGGCGGGTCGCGCGACCAGCGGCACCAGCCGCTCGGCGAGGGCGAGCAGGTCGGTGGAAGCGTCGGGTCTCACGTTCCAGCGGGCGGCTTGCGACGTGATCTCGAGAACCCGCCGCGCACGATCGAGGCGGCGTGCCTCGAACGCGTGGAGTAGTTCGTCGTGTGGCAGGCGGGCGCGCAGCAGGTCGCCGAGCACGAGGGCGTCTTCCACCGACTGCGCCGCCTGCTGGCCGAAGTGCGGTGGCAGAACGAGCGCGGCAGGCCCGATGCGCAGCACACGCTGCGCATGCCAGGGGCCCGGTTGCATGCCGAAGCGCACCGGCCGCTCCGTCACCGGCGTCGTGGCGCCCCAGTGGCGGGCCACCGGCGCCACGATGCCGCCCTGCGCCGCCAGCACCTGGCGGATATCGGAAGTGGAAGGGCGGCTGCGCTCGTTCCACATCACCGCCACACCGGCCCGTCGTGTGTCGACCGGCACGAGCAAGACCTTGGGGTACTCGTGGCTCAGCACGAGGGTGGCACGGTCGAGCGCCAGCGGGCGCGGCACCAGCGTCTGGCACCACTGTTGCGGCAGGGCTTCGGGTTCCCACGCGACGAGGGCGCTGCGCAATGTGCCGGCACTGCCGGGCCTGTTCGTGAGCACGGCCAGGTCCATCGGGTGCCGCTCGCCGGCCTGGGTCACGAGCGTGGCGTCGGGCAGGGCGTCGACGATGGTTGTGCCTTGGTGCAGCTTGGCCCCGCGATCGACCGCGGCCTGGCGTAAAAGCCCAAGCAGGTCGCCGTGCACCATGCCGAGCGCGGGCGGCAGCGGCTCGCCGGCCAGGCGCGGCGACGCCAGTTCGCAATACGCCCGGCCCTGCACATCCGCCACCACCATGCCCTTGTAGGGAAAGCCTTTGCGCACGCAGCTGTCGGCGAGCCCGAGGGAGTTCAGGTCCCTCAGCAGGTTGGCCGTGACATGGAGATGCGTGGCCTTCGACGGCGCTGTGGCGGGCGCGTCGAAGACCTCCACCGTCGCACCCGCCGACGAGGCGGTGAGTGCCATCGCAAGCCCCGCGAGACCAGCGCCGACGATGCCGATGCGAAGCGCGGGCGACATCGTCAGCAGGCCGAGGCCGTGTGTTTGCAAATCGAAGGCGTGAGTTCGCCCTTCGCCTGGCTCGATGCCATTCGTTGTCTCCTGATCGTTCTGAAGTCGGGTTACCGAGAGGTTAGGGAGAGCCGCGTCGCTTGAAAAATGGGTTGTTTCCAAACGAGATATCGATCCGGTGAATAGTCTTCGGGTTACCCCTGGCTTCAGCGGATGACGGCGCACCCCATGCGACACAACCGACTTGACCTCAACCTGCTCGTGGCGCTCGATGCGCTGCTGACCGAGCGCAGCATCACGAAAGCCGCGGACCGGCTGCACCTCAGCCAGTCGGCGACGAGCAACGCCCTGGCGCGGCTGCGCGAGTACTTCGACGACGAGCTCCTCGTGCAGGTGGGGCGGCGCATGGAGCTCACGCCGCGTGCAGAAGGGCTTCAGGAGTCGGTGCGCGACATCCTCGTCCGCGTCGATAGCACGGTGGCCGTGCAGCCCGAGTTCGAGCCGGCCAAGTCAGACCGCACGTTTCGGCTCTTCGTGTCCGACTACACGCTGATGGTGTTTGCGCCGCACATCCTTGCGCTCGCGAGGGAGGCGCGCTGCACGGCGACGTTCGACTTCCTGCCGCAGGTGTCGAACCCGCAGCGAAGCCTGGAGCGCGGCGAGGTGGACCTGATGATCATCCCGCGCGGTTTCGTATCCCCCGATCACCCCGAGGAAGTGCTGTACGAAGAGAAGTTCCTGTGCGCGGTGTGGCGTGACGGTGCGCTCGGCCGCGGCGAGCTGAGCTTTGAGCGCTACCGCGATGCTGGCCACGTGGTCATGCAGCCGCCGGGGCAGGCGGGCGAGTCGTTCGAGGCGTGGTTCGCCCGGCGCTTCGGGCTCACGCGTCGCGTCGTCGCCATTAGCCACGGGTTCGCCGCCCTGCCGGCGATGGTGGTCGGCACCGACCATGTGGCCACTGTGCATGCGCGCCTCGCCCTGAAGCTGCAGCCCGCCTTGCCGATCGTGCTGCACGAGCCGCCGCTGCCCATCAACGTGATGGAGCAAAGCATGCAGTGGCACAAGTACAAGACGCAGGACCCTGGGCTGGTTTGGTTGCGTGGACTCTTACGGCGCGCGGTGCAGCGCATGGATGCGTCGCTGGCCTAACCTAGGAAAAACATTCGACTCATGTTCGAGCGGCCTTTTCCCGTTTCGATCGGGAGCCGCATGCTGTCAGCGATTTCTTCACCGGTCACGTCGTCCTCCACGCTCTCTTTGCCCTCAAAGGCCTCGACCATGTGAAGACGGCGGACGCAGCCGGCGTCGGGATGGGAACGTCCGCCAAGGGTTTGAAGGTGGTCAGGGGCGACGTGGACATGGTCGCTTGGGGATGCCGGCTACAGACTGGGTGCTGCCAATCGAGTTCAGGCCACGAGTGACCGGTAAGACTCAGACCGGTCATCCGCATCCCAACTGGTTGAATGTGACCGCTACTCATGCTTAACCGGTCAGCTGAGCGTGGCCAACCGAAGACGGGTGCGCACGGACGACTGTTTTCTTGGTCACGATCGGCCGAATGCGACCCGCGGCGGACGTTCGTCCTTCGCAAGAGCAGCCACTCAGGCTGCTCAGTTCTCCGCTCAGAAAGCCTGACCTTTCGAAGCCTCTCCGTGCAGCCACGCGAGGAACGCTTCGACAGGCGGCCGCTTCGCATGCCGCGCCGGGTACACCGCGAAGTGCGCTTTCACCCGCACTGCCTTTTCAAGCCCGAACACGGGCCGGAGCTTTTGCTCGACGATGTGCCGCCCGGCAATCGTGGTGCTCTCTAGCGCAACACCGAGGCCTTGGGTTGCAGCGTCCAATGACATCTGCGCTCGGTCGAAGCGCACGGCGAATCGTTCCGGTGCGCGCTTGTCGGTGAACGCTGCGAACCAGTCGGACCATTGAACGACGCTGACGTTGCTCTGGATCAGCTTGACGGCCAGGAGATGCTCCGGTCGCTTCAGTCGATGCTCCCGGATGAAGGCTGGGCTTGCGAGCGGGACGATGCGCTCCTCGAACAAGGGCTCCACAACAACATTCGGCCAGTTCGGTACGCCATAGCGAAGATCGATGTCGACCTGCCCCAGCGCGAAGTCGCTGTGCGTGTGCGCGGCCGACAGGTTGAGCGCGATGTCGGGATAGGCCAGGGCAAACGACTGCAGGCGCGACATCAACCAGAGGCTGGCCAGGCTCGGAGCCGCGTGGACGTACAGGCTATTGCTGACGCCCTGCCTGAGGTCTTCTGACGCCGCCGCGATGGCGGACAAGGCGCCACCGATTCTCGACAGGTAAGTCTCGCCCGCCGCGCTGATTCGCACTCCGTGCGCACTTCGCTCAAACAGCCGCACACCAAGGTGTGATTCCAGCCGCGCGACCTGGTGGCTGACTGCAGAGGCTGTGAGGTGCAGCTCGGCCGCGGCGAGCGCAAAGCTGCGCCGCCGCGCCACGGCTTCGAAAGCCTGGAGGTTGGTGACGGGTGGGAGAGAAGCCATCGGGTCAACCCTGCCGTTAGATGACAGAACGTCATCTTAGGGTGAGAAAGCATCCCTTGTCATCATGCCCGTCGGCGCCGAATATTCACTCAAGAACAACGGGAGACAAGCCACGGCAACCAGCCGTGGCACCCGCAGAGGGTCACCAAGCCCCAGGGTTCGGCACCGCCGGCCTTGTCTTCGGTGTTCGCCTCGATCACTCACTCCACTGGAGACGAAAGACATGCTGCTCAAAGACAAAGTTGCCGTCATCACCGGCGGCGCCGGACTCAACGGACTCGGCTTCGCTACCGCACGCCTGATGGCGGCCCAGGGCGCCCACGTCGTCCTGCTCGACCTTGCTCGCGCCGAGCCTGCCGCCGCAGCGGCACAGCTGGGCAGCGGTCACCTCGGCCTCGTCGCCGATGTGACCGACAAGACCTCGTGCGATGCCGCCGCCGCTGCCGTGCTGAAGGCCTTCGGGCGCATCGACATCCTGGTCAACAACGCCGGCATCACGCAGCCGGTCAAGACGCTGGAGATCACCGGCGCCGACTACGACCGCATCCTCGATGTCAGCCTGCGCGGCACCTTGTACATGTCGCAGGCCGTGCTGCCAGCGATGCGCACGCAGCAGGCAGGTTCGATTGTTTGCATCTCCTCCGTCTCGGCCCAACGTGGCGGCGGCATTTTCGGCGGGCCGCACTACTCGGCAGCGAAGGCTGGCGTGCTCGGCCTAGCGCGTGCGATGGCGCGCGAGTTCGGCGTTGAAGGCATTCGCATCAACTGCATCACGCCGGGCCTGATTGAGACCGACATCACGCAGGGCAAGCTGACACCCGAGCGCAAGAAGGAGATCTCAGAAACGATCCCGCTGGCGCGCCTGGGCCGCGCGAGCGATGTGGCGGGCGCCTGCGTTTTCCTCGCGAGCGACCTGTCCGCCTATTGCACCGGCATCACGCTCGACGTGAACGGCGGCATGTTGATTCACTGACAAGGCGCCCACCGAGACGCCGCCCCACCCCAACGGAGACATACGACCATGCAACACAAGACCCTCACCCGTGCCCTGATTGCCCTTGCCGCCGCCGCGCTGCTCGTTCCGATTGCCGTTCAGGCGCAGTCGGTCAAGCTGACGCTCGGCCACGGCGCCGCGCCTGGCAACCCGCGCCACGAAGCCGCCGTGAAGTTCGCCGAAGTCGCCAAGGCCAGGAGCGCGGGTCGCATCGACGTGCAGGTGGCCCCCTCGGCGCAGCTCGGCGACGACGCCGCGATGGTGACGGCGCTGCGCACTGGCGCGCTCGACCTGTCTGCCAATTCGCAAGGTGCTATCGCCAACTCGGTGCCCGAGTACGCGGCCTTTGGCATGCCTTTCCTGTTCACCACGTCGGCCCAGGCCTTCAAGCTGCTCGACGGCCCTCTCGGCAAGGAGCTTGCCGACAAGTCGGCCGAGAAGGGCATGGTCGTGCTCGGCTACTGGGACAACGGCATCCGCCACATGACCAATGGCAAGCGGCCGATCACCAAGGTCGAGGACATGAAGGGCCTGAAGATGCGCACGCCGCCCGACGCGGTGCTGGTCGACATCATGCAGGCGCTTGGTGCCGAGGCCCAGCAGATCAAGTTCGCCGAGCTGTACGTGGCGCTGCAGCAGGGTGTGGTCGACGGTCAGGAGAACCCGCTCGCCAACATCCACGCCAGCAAGCTCTACGAAGTGCAGAAGCACCTGGCGCTCACCAGCCACATGTTCCAGATGACACCGTTCGTGATGAGCAAGCGCAGCTGGGACAAGCTGTCCGTGGCCGACCGCAAGGCCGTCACGGAGGCGGCTGCCGAGGCGACCGTGCTGCAGCGCCGGCTGTCGCAGGAGTCTGACGACAAGGTGCTCGCCGACCTGAAGGCCAAGGGCGTGCAAGTGACCACGCCAGACAAGGCGGCGTTCGCGAAGGCCACCGCCAACGTGGACGCCAAGTGGGCGGCCGGCCCGATCGGCCCGTACGTCAAGAAGGTCATTGCCGCTGCACGCGGCCTGTGATCGACGACTGAAACACCCCGGGGTGCCGCGGATGGCACCCAAGGAGACACCCATGATCGATACCAAACACAGCCTCGTCGAGCGCGGCGTGGTGGGCCTGTGCCGCGTGGTGCTGTGGCTGTCCACCGGCGTGATCTTCGTCATCCTGGTGGCCAACACCGTGCTGCGCTACATCACAGGCTCCAGCCTGCAATGGGCCAACGAAGTGCCCGAGCTGCTGTTCCCCTGGCTGGTGATGGCCGGCATCGTGCTGGCCGCCGTGCACGGCGCGCACATCACGACCACCTTTCTGATGGAGGCGCTGCCTGCACGGGCGCGGCGCATCGTGACGGTGTCGGGGTGGCTGCTGGTCGCGGGCCTGTACGGCACCCTGAGCGTGGCGACGCTGCGCATGCTCGAAGTCGTGCACGACGAGAAATCACCCATCCTGCAGTTGCCCGGCTCCATCACCTATGCCTGCGTGATGGTCGGCATGTCACTGCTGGCGGTGCTGGCCCTGCAGTCGGCCTGGCAGGCCACATTTGCAGAACCCGCCACGAGCCACGACGCCGAGCCGCGCGTGCCGGCGGCCCATTGGTGAGCCCAAGGCTCCCTCGGAGAACACCATGAGCGCCCTCATCCTCGCTGTATTTCTCGTCGCCGCCGTGGCGGCCATCCCGATCGCCCACGCCTTGCTGCTGGCCGCGATGACCGCCGCCGCAACCTCCGACAAGGTTCCGCTCGACCTGCTGGTGCAGCAGATGGTCGCCCAGGTGCAGAGCTTTCCGCTGATCGCCATCCCGTTCTTCATGCTGACCGGCACGCTGATGATGGGTGGCAAGCTCGGCGAGGCGCTGGTCGGCGTGCTGTCGGCCCTGATCGGCCGCTTCCATGGCGGCCCTGCGCAGGTCGGCGTGCTGTCGTCGACGCTGTTCGGTGGCGTGTCCGGCTCGGCCGTGGCCGACGCCTCGGCCATCGGCTCGCTGCTGATCCCGTGGCACAAGCGCCTGGGCTACCCGGCGGCCTTCTCGGCGGCCACGCTGGCGGCCGCCGCGACGATCGACATCCTGATCCCTCCGTCGATCCCGCTGATCCTGTTCGCGTTGAGCGCGAACGCGTCGATCGCTTCGCTCTTCGTCGCCGGCGTGTTGCCTGGCCTGCTGATGTGCGGCGGATTCATGGCGGCCTGCTGGTGGGTCGGACGGCGGCGCAACTTCCCGCGCGACACCTCGCGCTTCGACGGCGTCGCGTTCCGCAGGCACTTGGCCTACGCCAGCCCGGCCGTCGTGCTGCCGGTGCTGATCATCATCTTCCTGCGCTTCGGCATCGCCACGCCCACCGAGGTGGCCGTGCTCTCGACGCTGTATGCCGGGCTGGTCTCGGCGGTGATCTACCGCGACCTCGGCTGGAAGCGCCTGAACGACGCCATCGTCCATGCCGGTCTGGCCACGGGTGTCGTCCTGCTCGTCATCATGGCGTCGGCTGCGATCGGCTGGCTGCTCACCTTCGACCAGATGCCGCAGGGCATTGCGCAGTGGGTGCAGGAGAACGTGCATGCGAAGTGGCTGGTGATCCTGCTGATGAACCTGCTGATGCTGGCGCTCGGCATGTTCATCGACCTGCCCGCCGCAGTGCTCTTGCTGACCCCGGTGTTCGTCCCTCTGGCCAACAGCATCGGCATGGACATGACCCAGCTGGGCGTGATGATGGTCGTGAACCTGGCCATCGGCCTGTACACGCCGCCGGTGGGCACCACGCTCTTCATCACGAGCGCGCTGGCCAAGGTGAAGGTCGGCCAGACGGTGCGCGAGCTGGGCCCCTTCTACCTGGTGGCCTTCGGCGTACTTGCCCTCGTGTCCTACGTGCCCGCCAGCATCCTGCGCTGAACCCCGCCCCTTTCCGCTTTCCAGGAGATTCCCATGACAGAGACCACCATGACCATGCTCGCCGACTTGGCGCAGTGTGCCTATCGCATCCGCCGGTACGCCCTCCGCATGGCCGAGGTGCAGGGCCAGGGCTACATCGGCCAGGCCCTCGGCTGGGCCGACGTGCTGGCCGTTGCCTATGGCCACGCGCTCAACTACCGCGCCGAGGACCCGCAGTGGGAAGGCCGCGACCGCTTCCTGCTCTCGCACGGCCACTACGCCATCGCCTTCTACGCCGCGCTCATCGAAGCCGGCATCGTGCCCGAGAGCGAGCTCGAGACCTATGGCAGCGACGACAGCCGCCTGCCCATGTCGGGCATGGCGACTTACACGCCCGGGATGGAGATCTCGGGCGGCTCGCTCGGCCAAGGCCTGCCCATCGCCGTGGGCATGGCGCTGGGCCTGCGGCACAAGAAGAACCCGGCCTTCGTCTACAACTCGATGTCCGACGGCGAGCTCGACGAGGGCTCGACCTGGGAGGCGGCCATGGGTGCAGCGCACCACCGCCTGGCCAACCTGATCTGCATGGTCGACATCAACAACCAGCAGGCCGATGGCCCGTCGAACAAGGTCCTCGGCTTCGAGCCGCTGGCCGACAAATGGGCGGCGTTCGGCTGGCATGTGCAGCGCGTCAAGGGCAACGACCTGCCGGCCGTGCTGAAGGCCTTCGACGTCGCGCGCGCGTTGAAGGAGGACAAGCCCCGCGTGATTCTCTTCGACACGCTGATGGGCAAGGGTGTGCCCTTCCTCGAGCAGCGCGAGAAGAACCATTTCATCCGCGTCGACCCACCGGAGTGGCAGCAGGCCCTCCAGATCCTCGACCAAGCCCAGACCGAAGGAGCATCCGCATGAATGCCGTCACCGAGAAGAAACCGCGCCTCACCACCTCGGCGATGATCGCCTCGATCGCCGCCGAAGGGCAGCGCGTGAAGGCCGCGCCGTTCGGCAAGGCGCTGGTCGAGCTGGCCGCCGACCGGCCCGAGATCGTCGGGCTGACGGCCGACCTGGCCAAGTACACCGACCTGCATCTCTTCGCGCAGGCCTACCCCGATCGCTTTTATCAGATGGGCATGGCCGAGCAGCTGCTCATGGCCGCGGCGGGTGGCATGGCCAAGGAGGGGCTGATTCCCTTTGCGACCACCTACGCAGTCTTCGGCACCCGGCGGGCCTACGACTTCATCCACCAGGTGATTGCCGAGGAGAACCTGAACGTCAAGCTCTGCTGCGCGCTCCCAGGCCTGACCACGGGGTACGGCCCCAGCCACCAGGCCACCGAAGACATCGCCATGATGCGCGGCATCCCGGGGCTGACCATCGTCGACCCCTGTGACGCGCTCGAACTGGAACAGGCGGTGCCGCAGATCGCCGCGCACAGGGGCCCCGTCTACATGCGCCTGGCGCGCGGCAATGTGCCGCTCGTGCTCGACGAGTACGACTACAAGTTCGAGCTCGGCAAGGCCAAGCTGCTGCGCGACGGCAACGAGGTGCTCGTGGTCTCCAGTGGCTTCATGACCATGCGTGCCCTCGAAGTTGCGCAGGCGCTCCAAGCCGACAACGTGGGCGTGGCAGTGCTGCACTGCCCGACGATCAAGCCGCTCGACGAGGCGGCGATCCTCGAGGCCGTGAAGTACAAACATCGCCTCGTCGTGGTGGCCGAGAACCACTCCGTGATCGGTGGCCTGGGCGAAACGGTGGCGACCACGCTGCTTCGGCACAAGGTTCAGCCCGCCGGGTTTCAGCTGGCGGGGTTGCCAGATACCTTCCTCGATGCGGGCGCATTGCCCACACTGCATGACAAGTACGGCATCAGCCGCGATGCATTGGTGGCGCGAATCAAGGCTTGGTTGGCGTGAACGTTCGTCCGAACAGGAAGAGTGTCAATGAAGGATGCGCTCTAGGGGTAGTCCGCTCTGCGCCGTCATAGCGACCGACCGCTCTTGGCCGGGACTGTGAGTCCGTCAGAGCATCCGTAAGCCGACCGTCGCGGAACCGGCATCTTCCTTCGCGCGGAGATGCCAGGTAGCCGCCCCGTAAGAGCATCCTCGATGGCCCTCAACTCGATTGGAGACCATCATGGGAACGTCAGGCAATGCCACTCCTCGCGAGCCTTGGAACAAGGGCAAGATCGTCGGACAGAAGGCACCTTTCAAGCCGAAGGACATCTGGGCGCTCCGGGTGCGTCTCCAGATGGAGAATCGGGTGCGCGAGCTCGCACTCTTCAATCTGGGCATCGACAGCAAGCTTCGGGGATGCGACCTCGTTTCGCTCAAGGTCCGAGACGTCTGCCATGGCGAGCAGCTGGCACCCGCGCCATCGTCATGCAGCATAAGACTCAGCGACCGGTGCAGTTTGAGATCACGGGAGCTACCCGTGAGCTTTGCAGGCCTGGATCAAGCAGGCGGGACTGAAGTCCGAGGACTTCTTGTTCCCGATCCGGCTTCACGAGTCACCTCATCTTGGCACCCGGCAGTACGCTCGCATTCTTGGGCACTGGGTTGACGAACTTGGCCTCGACCGCGCGGACTACGGAACGCACTCGATGCGACGCACCAAGGCGACTCTGATCTACCGGCGGACGAAGAACCTGCGCGCGGTCCAGTTGCTGCTTGGACATTCCAAGCTTGAGTCGACAGTGCGATACCTCGGTATCGAAGTCGATGACGCGCTGGAAATCTCTGAGCAGACAGAGATCTGAGCCCGTCGATGGCGGCCGCGCCGGGCGTCGTGTCGGGGCGGCCGCCCTCAATGGCAGCTATGTGGTGCCAGACCGAGCTGGAGGTCTCGGCCACAAGCGGACTGTCCCGAACGACGGCTCTCTCGTAGTCCCGCCGTCTGCGGTGAACGTCGGCATCACTTGTCGGTACATGTTGCTTGAGCACTAGCTGGATGGATGCAAGGGCAGTGTCGGTGCCCCCCAACCCTTCCACTGTGCGGTTTTGGCGTCACGCCAAAAGCGCCGCCCCCTTCCCAGCCTCCTTGGAAGCCCCTTTTGGTACGCTTCGGCCAAGTTTCAAAACGTGGATAGATATGGATTCCACATCTATCCACAAATGGCTAGATCTATCCACTTGTGGCTACATCTGGCTTCACAGATTGATGTCCATATCACGTTAGACGCCGCAGGAACAAAATGCCGCGCTATCTGCTCGCGATCTTTGCTTTTGCAGCCATCACTCAAAGCGGGTGCGCGATCCACGGCCAGGCTCGCTGCCCTTCTGGAGAACAGGCCTCCACGAACGAACTCACCTACTTCGGCACAGCCAAACCGGGAGGTGTTGTGTCGCCAGAAGAGTGGGCTTCGTATCTGGCCAAGTCCGTCACACCGCGCTTCCCGGCCGGCCTATCGGTCTGGCCCGCCGCTGGTCAGTGGCAGTCCGCGCAAGGTTCAATCGTCAAAGAAGCCTCATTTGTCCTTAGCCTCGTCTACACACCAAGCGAGGCCAATGAAGTTGCGATTCGAGCGCTCGTGTCCGAGTACAAACTTCAGTTTCAGCAGGAAGCAGTTCTAAGAGTCAAGTCGCATGTCTGCGTTTCACTGTAGGTCTGGTAGCGGTTGCGCAGCGGCGTCTAACCCTTCCATCGAGAGGACGTCACAAGGGCTACGCCCTTGCGCCGCCTCTCATGTCAAACGTTAGGCGTCCGAGGAAAGAAGATGGGCGTTGAAATCGAGCGCAAGTTTCTAGTCGTGGGCGCTGCTTGGCGTCAAGGCGCAGGGGTGCGCTTCAGCCAGGGCTACTTGAATCGAGACAAGGACCGAACCGTACGTGTCCGAATTGCTGGCGAACAAGCGTTCATCACAATCAAAGGGCGCACTAAAGGCGCATCAAGAGCCGAGTTCGAGTACGAGATCCCCATCAAAGACGGTCAAGAACTCTTACTTCTCTGCGAGCGTCCACTCATTGAGAAGGTACGCAGAGTCATTGCTCACGACGGGAGCACCTGGGAAGTAGATGAATTCCTTGGTGAAAACGCAGGTCTCGTCGTCGCAGAGGTCGAGTTGCAATCAGAGAGCCAGCCTTTCACCCACCCAGAGTGGCTCGGAGAAGAAGTAACTCATGATCCGCGCTACTTCAACTCCAGCCTTTCCAAGCACCCTTATGGCAGGTGGCATGGTGCGTCGGCCGCCTAACCCTTCCATCGAGAGGACCCGCCCCGGCAAGCCGGGTCGGGCCTCTCATGTCAAACGTTAGCCTGCACTAATCACCATATGAGTACAAATCCATACGCACCACCGAAGGCCTCGCTCGATGAGGCTCCCATTACGGAAGCCACACCGTCGCTTTGGAACCCGAATGCTGCAGCCAGTTGGAGCCTATTTCTGAGTCCTATCTTCGGCGCAGCTCTCCATATGAAAAACTGGCAGGCGCTTGGGGAGAAGGAGAAAGCCGACCAGTCCAAGATGTGGCTGATCGGGTCTATTGCCTTCTTTGTGGTTTTGGCTATCACAGCAACGCTCATGCCGGAATCAAAAGAAGTCGACCTCTTGTTCCGTGCGGGGGCATTTGGTCTGTTGATCGCCTGGTATGTCCAAAGTGCTCGCCCGCAAGCCCGCTACATCGCCGGTCGCTTCGGAGCAAGCTATCCCAAAAAGGGCTGGGGAAAGCCGCTGCTGTATGCCTTGCTTTGCTTCGTCGGTTACTTGGCGGTCGTCTTCGTCGTGGCCTTGGTACTTGGTCTTGCCTCGGGTGCAAGCTAACCCTTCCATCGAGAGGACCCGCCCCGGCAAGCCGGGTCGGGCCTCTCATGTCAAACGTTAGGTGTCTGAAGAATGACTCCAGAACTTCGTAAGTCCAACTCCGACCAACGGCTCAGACAGCTAGCAATCGCCGTCAATGAACACTTGCCCTTAATCGAATCCGAAGATGAGACAGACCTTCGGTCAAAAGACGAACTCCTGAAGCGCTTAATCGCGCTCTGGGCCGTTGTGGGCGCGTCAATGCTCCGTGGACAGGACTTCTTTAGAAGCTACATCAAATCGCAGAACGTCGAGTCTTGGCTGTCACAGGAAGAGCAGGAGTTTCTTTTCAGTGAGAGCCCTTCGGAACAACAGTACACAAGGTTCTCATGGCGCTTGGAGGCGCTCTTCTTCTTGGCTTGGTGCGGTGGTCTGATTGAGAGGATTGACATTCCTCCGACCGAGTCGAGTGTCGATTCCATCTTGCATCTATTTCCTCATAAGGAGAACGAGACACCGATGCAACTAGAAGCGGCCATCCGACTTCGGTCAAAGGAGGAAATCCTCGATTGGGCAGACCTCCTGTACAGACTGCATTGGGCGGTCCGAGACGCACGGTTGACGGGAAAGCCTAGTCCGCCAAACGTACTGGCTGGATCCGTCCAAGAGTGGCATCAGGCCGTGAACTGGATGACCAACTATGAGCAAGAAGACGACTGGGACAACGTTGCCACAGACACCTAACCCTTCCATCGAGAGGACGTCGCCCGGCAAGCCGGGCGCCGCCTCTCATGTCAAACGTTAGGCCGCACGAAACACATATGAATCGATACGCTGCGCCGACTGCTCCGCTAGATGAGCAAACACTGCCAAGTGCAGGAGCCGCAATCTTGGTTGGAGCAGCCGTCGGCTTTGGCATCTCATATGCCGTACTTTTTGTTTCTGGCTTGGTGTTCTTGTGGGGCCTTGTGCTTCAAGGCGTGCCTACCCAAGAACTCTATGTAAAGGCATATCAGTCCACCGCGTATTTGGTCTTCGCTCACTCCATTGGCTTCTTGTGCCTATTGCCAGGGGGCTATTGGAGCGCCCGTTTAAGCCCAGGCAGGCCGCAGTTCGCCGCTCTTCTTGCTGGCGCAGTGGTCGCTGTTCTTGCCGGCGCAGCTAACCTCATGCCCTATGAGCAGCCAATCCCACTCTGGTCGCGCATCACATCGGTGGTCGCAGCAGTTCCAGCGTTCGCCCTCGGGGCGGCTTGGTGGCGGCGTGCGGCCTAACCCTTCCATCGAGAGGACGTCACCCGGCAAGCCGGGTGCCGCCTCTCATGTCAAACGTTAGGTTTCAGCAAATCAACCGCCAGAGGAGATGCCATTGAATACAAGCATGTATCGCGTCGCAGCCCTGCTCGCCTTTGTCACTATGGCCGCCGGTTGCGCCACTCAAACCTCGGCGACCGCGGACCGAACATCGGAGGCTTCAACTCCCGGGCAGCCCCGAGTCGACTACGCGCAAGCCGACACCCGAGACAAAGTCCAAGCACTTCATCGAAGCGGGAAACTTCAACGCGTGCATCTGTTCCCGCTTGCGGCTGGAGGACAAGACGCTGAGATCAATGTCATCTACATCCCGGAGAAGTCGGCTGCCGAGAAGGCAACGATCGACAGCCAGATTCTGAAGTTGGCAGCCGATGGTGCAGCAGTTCGCTACAACGCAAGGCCCGTCTACAAGGGCAACAGCTTCGTCCCATCCCAGCTTGTCATTAGCGTCACTGGGGCACAAAACGCTCAGTACGTCGTCAATATTTGGTAAGGCGAAAAGCTGAAACCTAACCCTTCCATGGAGAGGACGTCACAAGGGCTGCGCCCTTGCGCCGCCTCTCATGTCAAACGTTAGCCTTCAAGAGTCCCCGTTTATGCACGCAGCTCTCATTCCATCGCTTGTCATCTGTTGCCTCCTCACCTCAGCGTGCACGACCCCTCCTCGAATGTACGGACGGGATGGCAAGTCCGCCTCTAACGCAAAGGATGCATCTGCCCTCATGGCAGAAGACGTCAATGGCCTCCTGGCAAAGAGATTCGACAAGGTTGCGTCGCCACCAAAGGCCACGAAGGCAGTCATACCAGAAGGCTCTGAAGCCACAGCAAATCACGGCGGCATGGGCGCCGTCCTATTTGTGGTGTACGTCGGAAAAGACGGGCGGGTAAAAGACGTCAGGATTCTTGAATCACCGAATCAATACCTTTCGGAAGACGTCATCAAGGCCTTTATGCAATGGGAGTTCACTCCATTGGCCGGAGACGGCGAGCCAAAGGAGTTCAACTTCAAGCTGCGTATTCCATTCCATCTGCGGCGCGTGGCTTGAAGGCTAACCCTTCCATCGAGAGGACGTCGCCCGGCAAGCCGGGCGCCGCCTCTCATGTCAAACGTTAGAGCGCACATGAGCCTCCCTCTTTGCCCGAACTGTCGCGAACGCATGTCCACGGTCGAGCATGGCATGGGTGGTGTTTGGTCATGCTTGTACTGCGAGGGAACTTGGCTAACTACCGAGCAGCTCAAGTCTTTTGCGTCCGCCTGTCAGCCGGCCGCGGCTGCACCATCCGCAAACACCAATGCAATTCAAATTGAGGCCGGTACTCCGCCACTAAAATGCCCAAGCTGTGAAGGCACCTCTTTAGAAACAGTCAGCATGGGCTCCGCAAGCGCCTACCACTGCCTCCACTGCAGTGGAGCCTTCTTCATGAAGGGTGTGTTGGCCGCATGCGCACCACAAGCCTTCTCGCCCGCACAAGAAGCACCAGTCGTTGGTGCTCTCGTCGGCGCTATTGGCACAGTCGCAATGCTGGGCGATCCGCTGCTTCTTATCGCAGCCCTCGCATTTCAGCCTCGTGCTAAAAGTGCGCTCTAACCCTTCCATCGAGAGGACGTCGCCCGGCAAGCCGGGCGCCGCCTCTCATGTCAAACGTTAGGCGGCATGCAGGTCAAGCTGCGTTGTGCCACAGAGGACGACGCCCCGGCGGTGGCCGAGGTCATCATTTCGTCTCGTAAAGCCTTCCTTCCCTATGCACCCATGGCGCATAGCCCGTCGGAAGTTGTGCAGTGGGTGCAATACACGCTCATCCCATCCCACAACGTCACGGTCGCAACTGTGTCGGAAGCGATCGCCGGCGTACTTGCAACCTCAATATCGGAAGGCACAAGCTGGATCGACCAGCTGTACGTCTTGCCAGGCCATGTCGGGCAAGGTATCGGCTCGCGGCTCCTCGAGCTCGCTCTCGCCTCCCTTGCCCGACCGATCAGGCTCTACACATTCCAAGCCAATGCAGGAGCACGTCGCTTCTACGAAAGGCATGGATTCCGAGCAATCAAGTTCACGGACGGCAGCGCCAATGAAGAGCGCTGCCCGGATGTATTGCTGGAGCTAGTCGCGGGTAGCGAAAATGCCGCCTAACCCTTCCATCGAGCTGACATGCCCCGGCAAGCCGGGTCATGCAGCTCATGTCAAACGTTAGGCAGCACAAACAACGACAGCGATATGTCGACCACACAGAAAATCATGGAGTTCGCCAGAGATCCGATGTGGCAATCGATCGGCGTCGTGCTTGCCTTGGCGGCACTGGCCTTGAGCTACTGGATCTACCGTCGCCAGAAAGAGCGGAAGCGAATCACATTCGAGCGCATCTCGAACGTCCCACTCTTGACGATAAAGGAAGAAGTCGCGGGACGGGTCTCGGTGACTTTCGACGGACAACTGGCACGGGCGATACACATGGCAACCGTGCGCATCCGAAACGCGGGGACGACACCAATCCTTCCTGCAGACTATCTTGAACCGTTAACCTTCAATACAAGCGCCGGTGCAAAGCTACTGACCGCCGATATTGTTGAATCAGACCCCGTTAACCTAAAGCCGATGGTTTCCGTCCAAGGTGGTCGAGGTGTTGTTGAACCTCTACTGCTGAATCCTGGAGACTGCTTCGTCGTCAAGATGCTGATTCAGGATGGAGGCAGCAAGATTGAACCAGAGGCTCGTGTTGTTGGCGTTCGCGCTATTGAGAAGGTCTTAGATCCGGACTCAAAGTACGAACTCCAGGGGCTAGTCGGCATCTTCATTGGAGCTATAGGCAACTTGGTCGCACTCGGCCTCCGTGCACCTCGCATGGAAGCAAAGACAACTCCAGGCGAGTATGTTGGGTACACCATCATGGCCTGCGGCTTCTTCCTCTGGGCGTACAGCACGCTAGTGCGCTATTGGCACAAGAGAAAGTTGGGGAGGTCCGCCGGTGCTGCCTAACCCTTCCATCGAGAGGACATGCCCCGGCAAGCCGGGTCATGCCTCTCATGTCAAACGTTAGGCTGCATAGGGCGCCATGCGAGAAGACCCGAACCCTCTACCAGCTACTGACGAGTTCCCTTCGATGCAGCGAAGGACCAGCACACGGCATAGGCAAGCGCACAGCATGAAGGTTGTTGCCCGGTGAGCAAAGTCTTCGCAGGTGCCTACGCCGTCGCGGTACTGGCGCTCGCTGTCACCGCAGTTCTCATCTGGCGTCTGCGGTGTGAAAGCTTTGGCTGCATGGGTGTTGGCGTTGCCTGGTTCGCCTGGGTTGTGATGTTCTTCCCCGTCCTGGGTATCGGCGCTGCGTTGCGGTCGCGCTCTTCACTTGGCAGCGCACTTCTCCGAATCACCCGTTTGGCCTTCTTGGCGCAGGCGGCACTAGGCATCACGCTGCTAGTCCTCTGGGTGAGCAAAAATGCAGCCTAACCCTTCCATCGAGAGGACCCGCCCCGGCAAGCCGGGTCGGGCCTCTCATGTCAAACGTTAGGCGTCGCAATGGCCCTCTACACGTTCGTACTTGACTATGCCGGTGGCACCTACTGCTCGCAGATTCATGCAAACTCAGTGAAGTCAGCCGTTCGCAAATGGTCGTTGTCTGAAGAGGTACGCGTGATCAAGGGGGTCGGGCCCGCATCACACGCAAAGTTCGCTTCAGACATGGCCAAAGAACGGCCCGTGGAGCTAAACGGTCTGACTGGTGTTTGGTGCTGCACTTGCCTGCTCCGCGGTCACCTGGCCCTTGTAAACGTTGTTCTAACTGACGAGTATTCAGCCGCTTCATAGGACTCTGCTTACTGAGAGTTCAGGTTCAATCAGATCTCGGCCATGTTGCCTATCCCCCAAAGATCCGTTTCGGATACAAATGACTAGAGATGGTTGGCGCGCGCAGACGCCTAACCCTTCCATCGAGAGGACGTCACAAGGGCTACGCCCTTGCGCCGCCTCTCATGTCAAACGTTAGGCGCCTGAGGAGCAAGCGCATTGACCCCGAGTGAGATCCAAACCTACTTGCACGAGCACATCCCGCTGTCCGCAGCCATGCAAGTGCAAGTCGAAGTTGCAACGCCTGAGCAGGTTGTTCTTGGCGCGCCATTGCAGCCAAACATCAATCACAGAGACACCGTGTTTGGCGGTAGCGCATCTGCACTTGCCATCCTTTCAGCCTGGTCGCTTCTTCACGTCAAGCTATCCGCGGGCGGCTACAAGACCCGATTGGTCATCCAACGCAACTCAATGAGCTACGAGCAGGCCATCCTTGACTACTTCACGGCTCACGCTCTTTCCCCTGACGCAGAGCGGTGGAGGGCCTTTACACGCATGCTGGAGCGCAAAGGTCGCGCCAGAATCTCCGTGTCATCAACCCTCCTATACGAGGGTCAAGAAGTTGGGCGCTTCGAAGGAGAGTTCGTTGCACTGGGCACAACAGGCGCCTAACCCTTCCATCGAGAGGACCCGCCCCGGCAAGCCGGGTCGGGCCTCTCATGTCAACGTTGAGCGTCATGGAACTCATCGAACACATTGAGCGGGCGTGGAGTTGGACAGGCATCAAACCCGAGAAGGTCGTCGGAGAGAACGACTTTGGCAACCTCATAGTTCGCGATAGACAAGGTCAGTACTGGCGCATCTGCCCGGAAGACCTGTACTGCAAACCCATTGCTGAAGATCGCGCCGCTCTTGACGCTTTGATCAAGGACGAAGAATTTCAAGAAGACTGGGCAATGGTTGCACTCGTCGAAGAGGCACGAGGCAGGCTAGGCCCACTTGGTCCAGGTCGAAAGTACTGTCTCAAGATTCCGGGCTTACTCGGTGGCGAGTATGGCGGCAGCAATTTGGCGTCTATCCCGCTCGTCGAATTGATCGCTGCATCCGGAGATATAGCGTTCCAGATCAAAGACCTACCCAATGGAGCCCAAGTTCGGTTCCAGATCACCGAATGACGCCCAACCCTTCCATCGAGAGGACCCGCCCCGGCAAGCCGGGTCGGGCCTCTCATGTCAAACGTTAGACGCCATAGCTCACATGGCACAACTATCAAGACAAACCTTCGACTTAGAGGCAAAGATCACTCGATCGGATAGTGGCACGTACGCAACCATCAATCTGTTCATTCCTTCGTATCAGCGCTCTTTCGGAGTCGAGATCTATCTCTTAGAAGGACAAACTGCCGTCTCGGAAAAGACTCTCTTCACACTCGGAGAAATCGCAAGCCTGACGCCAGAGGCGAGAGGTCGCATACGCGAACTGCTCTATGAAGATGCAATGCGAACACGGGAAACGGTTGCATTCGGTGATCCAACACCACCGCCGGAGGTGCCACCAACAACATTCCTCAAGCGTCTGTTCTGGCGCCCAAACAAATATCGGTTTGTCGAGCTCCTCAAAGAAGATCCAAGACATCCTTGCCATTTGCCAGGTGGCGCCAGCACGGTAGAGACAAAAGTCGAACTGCTGGGTTTCCGGATCGATGAGAACGACTTGGAGACACGTCGTTTCGCACTGTTTGACTGCATCCCACAGTGGGAAGAAGAACATGGCGCGTCTGTAGTCCTCCGCGACGGTGTGCCCGTAGCAATAGATAGCCAAGACGCCGATCTGAGTAAGCACAATGGCGCCTAACCCTTCCATCGAGAGGACCCGCCCCGGCAAGCCGGGCCGGGCCTCTCATGTCAAGCGTTAGGCGTCACCAGGACCCACCGCGACACGCCAAAGCCTGTCCTACTGCCCCTTTTGATACGCTTCGGTCAGGTTTAAAAGTAGGCAGATATGGATTCCACATCTATCCGCAAATGGGTGCGTCTAGCCACTTGTGGCTACATGCGACCTTTCATACTGATGCCCATATCACGTTAGGCTTCACCAAGGAGTACTCGCGTGGCGCTTGAATGGAAATACACCGAAGACTCGGTTGACTGGGCCGAGCTATCGGCGCTCTACAAGGCCGCACCGCTAGGCGACAAGAAGCCCATGCATTTGCAGAAGGTCTTCTCGAACAGCCTGTTCAAGTGCTTCGTCTATGAAGACTCCAAGCTGGTTGGCGCCGGAAGAGCGCTCGCCGACGGAGCCGATTGCTCGTACATCTGCGATATCGCCGTAATGCCAAGTCGCCAAGGCAGTGGGCTTGGCAAGCAGATCGTGTCTCATCTTGTCGAGGCCTCGCGGGGCCACAAGAAGATCATCTTGTACGCGGTACCGGGCAAAGAGTCCTTCTACCAAAAGTTCGGCTTCTTGCGCATGAAGACGGCCATGGCCATATTCGAGAATCAGCAACAACAGGTGGAGCGAGGCTATCTCAGTGAAGCCTAACCCTTCCATCGAGAGGACCCGCCCCGGCAAGCCGGGTCGGGCCTCTCATGTCAAACGTTAGGCGTATGAAGAACTCATCGAGCTATGCCTACCTCTGGAACAACCCGAATGACGGCTGGGTGTTGCTTCGCATCAATCGGCAAACACTATCGCTCACGGTCAAGTTCCCTACTGAAGGGCCAACCCTTCGCGAGGTAGCCGCCGTGCGCTCAGTAGTGCCTGAGTTCGGCGTAATGCCACCATCGGAAGCATTTGCAGCACTCAAGGGAAGAGCTGAGGTGTCGCTTGGGAAATTCGAGTCGAAAGAAGGCAGGCGCCTTGTAGCGAACTGCAAGAAGCACGGTTTGATTCTCGACGTCGTGGATCATGATGAATCGGGATACTTGCCCTTCAATGAGAAAACAAACACGGCCCTCGTAATCGAAGACGACGCTCTTGCAGAGCAGGTATGCCAAGAGGCGCTCTCACACGGCGTTCGAGTCAAGCACGTCGAAGCGTGAGTCATACGCCTAACCCTTCCATCGAGAGGACGTCACAAGGGCTACGCCTTGCGCCGCCGCTCATGTCAAACGTTGAGCGACCGGTTTCTGCCTCCCAGATTGGCGAACTGAATGACAGCAGTGGGTCGACTGCGTGAGTCGGCGTCTTAAGAGAGCGGCCGTCCGTTGGGCAGGCGACGGTTTCACGTTGCGTCCCGCACGCTGAACGTCAGCAGCACCTCCTGAACCAGTCCCTCGTCCTGAGTCTGTCCGTGCGGGTGGAATGCCCGGTAGGGGGCGATGACCGGTCCTACCCGGCTCGACACCGAGCTACCGCAGCCGCTGCGCAGCAGCTGGTGACCAGTTGCTCAGACCTCGGGATGGCCCGATACCTGCGGCAGTCAGGCCACTAGCGTGAGCCGCGCTCCTGTCGCGCCAGGGTGAGAAGCGCGTCCAGGGCTTCCTCACTCAGCCCCTTCAAGGCTCCAAAGTTCGCCTTCGACAGTGAGCTCTACTCGAAGCTGCGCAGCAGCAAGGCGCGCCGGTGGCGCCCCTCGGCCTCGGCAGCCTGCTCGGGCGTCATGTGCGGGGCGCGTGCGTTCTCGGACTCTTCATGATGAACTCGACAGCGCCGCCTTGCTGCGCCGCCGCCTGGCTGGTGTAGGCGGCGATCGACTTGCCATCAAGCGTGGCCGGATCGACGTTCATCCCGACGCCTGGCTTGATCAGGTTGACCACCATCAGGCCAACGACCAGCGCGATGGTCTGCGACGGCGAGCACGATGCCTGCGAGGACCTGTATGCAGAGGCGGCGGTAGAGCGGAGCGGGCGCGCTCGTGGAAGTGGATGCTGAAATCAAGTTGTTTCCCGGCGCCACAAGGTGTGCCACGCCCCGCACGCCGGAGGCGGTCTCTCGTCGTCGAAATCAAGAAAGAAACTGGCACGCCGGCCGGGCGACGCGGCGTGCCAGGCGTCGGCGTGTTGGCCGGCGCAGCAGCTCTCAGACGGTCAAGGCCTTCATTTCCTTGAACAGGTCAGCCTTGCCTTCGAAGCCAATCCCGGGCAGGTCAGGCAGCGTGACGTAGCTGTTGTCGACCTTCACGCCGTCGGGGAAGCCACCGTAGGGTTGGAAGAGGTCGGGGTACGACTCATTGCCGCCGAGGCCGAGACCAGCAGCGATGTTGAGCGACATCTGATGGCCACCGTGAGGGATGCAGCGGCTGGGCGACCAGCCGTGTTCCTTGAGCATCTCCAGCGTGCGCAGGTACTCGATCAGGCCATAGCTGAGCGCGCAGTCGAACTGCAGCCAGTCGCGGTCAGGGCGCATGCCGCCGTAGCGGATGAGGTTGCGAGCGTCCTGCATCGAGAAGAGGTCCTCGCCGGTGGCCATCGGGTTCTTGTAGAACTGCCGCAGCGTGGCTTGCAGCTCGAAGTCCAGGGGGTCGCCCGGCTCCTCGTACCAGAAGAGGTCGTACTGGGAGAGGGCCTTGGCGTAGGCAATCGCTGTTTCGAGATCGAAGCGGCCGTTAGCGTCCACGCAGAGCTTTTGGCCGTCCTGCAGCACTTCCATGATGGCATCGATGCGGCGCAAGTCCTCGTCGAGTGAGGCACCGCCGATCTTCTTCTTGACCACGGTGTAACCGCGGTCGATGTAGCTCTTCATCTCGTCCTGGAGCTTTTTGTAGTCCTGGCCGGGGTAGTAGTAGCCCCCCGCGGCGTAGACGAAGATCTTGCGGTTGGGCTTGCCGTCGCCGTAGCGGTCCGACAGGAGTTGGAAGAGTGGCTTGCCTTCGATCTTTGCGACGGCGTCCCAGACCGCCATGTCGATCGTGCCGATCGCAACCGAACGCTCGCCGTGACCGCCCGGCTTCTCGTTCTTGAACATGGCGTTCCAGATCTTGTGCGGATCCAGGTTCTTGCCGCTTGCATCGATCAGGTCGTCGGGCTTGGTCTCCATGATGCGGGGGATGAACCGCTCGCGCATCATGTTGCCCTGGCCGTAGCGGCCGTTGGAGTTGAAGCCGTAGCCCACCACCGGCTTGCCGTCGCGGATCACATCGGTGATGACCGCAACCAGGCTGAGGTTCATCTTGCTAAAGTCAATGTAGGCATTGCGGATGGAAGAGCTGATGGGCACAGTCTTCTCACGAATCTCGACGATCTTCACAGGAGTCTCCGGTGTCTGGTTGCGATGCGGAAATGATCGTCGTCGTGGCCGCGCCTTTCCAATGCTGTTTATCTTGTCTTTGATGCCCTGAAAGCACTGCCATGTCGATGAACCTGTCATGGATCGACGATTTCATGGCGCTGGCAGCCACGGGCAACTTCTCGCGCGCCGCGGAAGAGCGGCACATGACGCAGCCGGCCTTCAGCCGTCGCATCCGTGCGCTGGAGGAATGGCTCGGGGCGGACCTGTTCGACCGCAGTTCGCAGCCTGCCCGGGTCACCGAGGTCGGCGAATGGTTCAGGGCGGTGGCACAGGATCTCCAGTCCCGAGTCGCGGGGATTCCGGGCGAGGCTCGATCGATCGCTGAAGCCAGTTCGACGACGCTGCGCTTTGCTGCCACACACGCACTCTCATTCACCTTCCTGCCGCGATGGCTGCATGCCCTCGAAGTGCACACCGCGATGGGGCAACTGCAGTTGATGTCAGATGTGCAACAGAAGTGCGAAGCATTGCTTTCCCAGAATCAAGTGCACTTCATGCTGGCGCATGGCCATCCGGGGGTTCGCGGGCCGCTGGACGAAGCGGACTACTCCAGCATCGTGGTGGGGTCTGACCAGCTGATCCCTGTCTCTGCGCCTGCCGAAGGAGGTGGGCCACTGCATGGCCTGAACGCGAGGGGCAAGGCCGGCCAGATTCAGTGGCTGGGGTACAGCCCGGAATCTGGCCTCGGGCGCATCCTCAAGGAGCTGAAGGGGCCGGCGCTCGACCGCATGCACGTCCATCAGGTTCTGACAGCGCACCTGGCGTCGGTGCTTCGCACGATGGCTCTCGACAAGCGCGGGATGGCTTGGCTTCCGAAGCTGTTGGTCGAGGACGATTTAGCGGCGGGACGTCTTGTCGCTGCAGCTCCGGGCGAATGGCACATCGATCTGCAGATCCGCCTGTACCGCCAGCGGGGCGACGCCGGCAAGACGGCCGAGGCGTTCTGGAAAGTGGCCACTGCTGCTGCTCCTCCCGCCTGAAGCACCAGGTCATCCCCGGTGCTTTCAAAGCATGAAAGCCAAGAAATCGAGCATTGGCGTTCGTCAGCCCGCCCCACGATGATTTTGTCCATGGCGCCCCTGGAGGCGCTCCACATCGGAGACAAGCATGGACAAGATGCATCGGCGCGTATGGGGCTTGACCGTGGCCTCGGTTCTTCTCTCGGTGGCGGGTGTTGCCCGCGCCGAGTTTCCTGAAAAGCCAGTCACCCTTGTGGTTCCGTTCACCGCGGGTGGCCCGAGCGACAAGATCGCGCGAGACCTTGGCGAAGCTCTGCGCAAGCAGCTCAATCAGCCAGTCATCATCGAGAACGTCGGTGGTGCCGGCGGTACCTTGGGTACCGCACGGGTGGCGACCGCTGCGGCTGATGGGTACACCTTGCTGGTTCACCATATCGGTTTTGCGACGGCGCCAACGCTGTACCGCAAGCTGCCGTACAAGGGCATCGACGAGTTCGCGTACCTCGGCCTCATCAACGAGGCGCCCTCGACACTGATCGGGCGGACCACGTTGACGGCAAAGACCTTCGCCGATCTCCGCAAGTGGATCGCGACTGACCCGACCAAGGTCAACCTCGCACATGCGGGAGTCGGTTCAGCCTCGCATCTCTGCGGGCTGATGATTCAGAGTTCGCTGAAGGCAGAGCTGAACACCATCCCGTACAAAGGTACCGGACCTGCGATGTCGGACCTCATGGGCGGCACTGTTGACTTGATGTGCGAGCAGGCGACCAACGCTGTGCCGCAGATCGAGGGCGGAAAGGTTCGTGCGTATGCCGTGACCAGCAAAGAGCGCATGAAGCTTCCCCTCATGGCCTCGCTGCCGACTCTTGCGGAGTCCGGTCTCGCGGACTTCAGCGTCACCGTTTGGCACGGTCTCTATGCGCCGAAGAACACGCCGGCTCCTGTGCTCACCAAGCTGAACGCCGCGCTGCGAAGCGCACTGAAGGACCCGGAGCTCAATAAGCGCCAAGAGGCCTTGGGGATTAGCGTTGTGTCCGACGCACGCGTTGAACCTGCTGCTCACAAGAAGTTCGTGGAGGCCGAAGTTGCTCGCTGGGCCAAGGTGATTCAGGCGGCGGGCGCGTACGCGGATTGAAAAAGGTCTCGGTGCGAGCTGGGTGGGGGACATCGGCGCCGACGATGCGGCGGTGGTGAGTTGGCTTGTACCTGGGGGCGGCTTCAATCGGCTGGTCGCGATCGCTGCAAACGACGCGACGTTCGTGCGGGTCAAGGATGGCAGCTCGGACCGAAAGCCGCCACTCGGATGCGCGAGCCGAGTGACCGCAACCGCTGCAAAGCAGCCCGCGGTTCTGAATCTGTGGCTGTCATTGCCTTTAGAACGCCCTTGTGTCGCCTTCACGTAGGAGCCCGGTTCGGGGAGGGTCGGCACCATACAGTCAACACCGCTGTGTATACCGTCATCGCGCGGTGGGGCGAGCTATCGTTACCGTCATCAGGTTCAGAACGGCTGTATTCCTATCCTGATTTCCGCAGCGGGCGACCCCGCCAATGAGATTGGGTGAAACAAGCTGACGCAGATGCCTTTACGCGACGGTAAATATGTCGGTAGCAGGCTGGCACGCGGCCGACGGATGGCGCGCTTTTCCACTGAGCCGCGTCCGCCTGTTGACAATAGAGTGGGAATGACGGCGCCACCCCGGTCATAGCCGTCGACCGGGAGGCCGAGCAGGCGTAGGCCCATTTGTGAATGGGAATGATTTGCATTCATAATGGTGCGAATCATTCCCAATCTCGTCCAAGAAATGGCCGCAACCCCTGCCACGCGCTGGCACATCATTTCGCGCGTCGGCGCCAGTCTTCTCGGCAGCTATGCCTTCGTGTGGGGCCTCGTGATGCTGGGCATCGGCGTGTGCCTCCAAGCAGGCATGACCTACAGCGATGCCATGTCGCTCGCGGCGCTGTACGCCTTCCTCGTGTTCCTCGCCAGCTTCCTGTGGGCGTTTGCCGCGGCCAGCGTCGTGCGCGTCTGGAGCGTGCTGCTCGGCGGCGGCCTGCTGATGACGCTGGCCGGCTGGTGGCTCACCCGCCTTGGCGACTGACCGACCCACCCTCAGGAGATTGTGATGTTCCAGTCATTCCGGCTGTCGATGACCTGGCTGCACACCTGGTTCGGCCTGGTGCTCGGCTATGTGCTGATGGTGGCGTTTTTCTTCGGATCGCTCTCGGTGTTCGACCGCGAGATCGACCGCTGGGCGATGCCCGAGACGCGCTTCCCGGCGCAGCCGATGCCCTCGTACGACAAGCTGCTGGCCAAGAGCTTCCTGCAGATCGCGCCCGACGAGCACGAGGTCGAAGAAGCCGCCAGGCGCATTGGTGCCAAGCCTGAGATCAGCCCGACGGCGATGAACTGGGGCGCGTACACCACGCACCGCGATCCGGTGCTGCAGGTGTTTGCCGAGTTCGCGGTCCGCAACAACCCGAACGATCCTGACGACCACGTGCACGGCACCGCGACGGTCGACCCGCGCAACGGCCAGATGCTGCCCGGCGATCAGCTCAAGATCGGCAGCGGCTTTTTCTACCCCCTGCATTACAGCCTGCACCTGCACTGGATGAACCTCGGCTACTGGGTCGTCGGCATCGCCGCGCTCGTGATGCTGGCCGCGCTGGTGAGCGGCGTGGTGATGCATCGAAAGATCTTCCGCGAGCTCTTCACCTTCCGCCCGAAGAAGCACACCCAGCGCAGCGTTCTCGACCTGCACAACCTCACCGGCGTGGTGGCGCTGCCGTTCCACTTCGTCTTCGCGTTGACGGGCCTGCTGATCTTCGTCGGCATCTACTTCCCCCTGTCGGAGACGATGCTCAAGCCGCAGGCGCTGGCCGCGGCGCAACAGCAGGCCGAGGCCAAGGGCCTGCCCTTCAAGCCCGCCGGCACGCCGGCCACGCTCGCCTCTGTCGACGCGATGGTGATCGAGGCCAAGCGCCGCTGGGACGCGCGGGGCATGCCGGGCGAGGTGGGCTTTCTCACGGTGAACCACCTCGGCGACAGCAACAGCTATGTCAGCATCTACCGCGCCGGCAGCGACCGTGTGGCGCTGGTCGGGCAGGCGGTGCATTTCTCGGGGCCCACCGGCCGCGTGATCCACGAGGAGCCCGCGCCGACCGCGGTGACGAGCATCAACGAATTCCTCACCGGCCTGCACCTGCAGCATTTCCGCCATTGGCTGCTGCGCTGGTTCTACGTGCTGGGCGGCCTGCTGGGGTGCGTGTGCATCGCCACCGGCTTCATCTTCTTCGTCGAGAAGCGCAAGCGCCAGCATGCGAAGCAGGGCATCTCCGGCGCACGCTGGGCCGATGCGATGGCCGTCACCACCGTGACCGGCATGCTCGTCGCCACCTTCACCATCCTCGTGGCCAACCGCCTGCTGCCCACCGGCATGGCCCATCGCGGCGACTGGGAAGAGGGCATCTTCTGGGGCGCCTGGGCACTGGCGCTGCTGCACGCCGCATGGCGCAGCAAGCCGGTGCAGCAGGGCCTGCTGTCACCCGCCTGGCGCGAACAGTGCTGGGCCGCGGCGGCGCTGGCCGTCGCAGCCGTGCTCCTGAACTGGGTCACCACCGGCGACCACCTGCTCAAGAGCGTGGGCGACGGCTACTGGCCGGTCGCAGGCGTCGATCTTTGCCTGCTCGCGAGTGCCGCGGTCGCGGTGGTGGCGGCCCGCCGGCTGCGTGCGCGTGAACGGGCCGGCGCGGCGGCGCAGACCGGCCGCGACAACCCCTCGATCGACGTCGCCCCCGCCACCGTGGAGGTTGCCGGTGCCTGACGCGCTGAAGTTCACCATCGCGCTGGCCGCCTGCGTGGCCGGCCTCGGCTGGATCGCCCTGGCGATGCAGGTGCATTGGGAGCAGGTGCGTGGGGCGCAGGTGCTGCCCCGCACCACGGCCTTGGTGCTGCGCCTGCTGGGCGGTGCGTCGCTGGCGGTGTCGCTCGCGGTGTGCTTCTGGGTCGACCACGTGACGATGGCGCCGCTGGTCTGGGTGATGGCCCTGGCCGGTGCTGCGGTGCTCGTCGCCTTCACGTTCTCCTGGCGGCCGCGCTGGATGGGCCTGCTGCTCGTCGGCTTGCCCGTTCGGTAGGGAGCGGGCCGCGCACAATCAACGCGTGGCCGAGCAACTCACCCCCGAAGGTGTCAATCCACCGCCGCGACCGACCGATCGCCTGTTCTTCGCGCTTCTGCCCGAAGCGCCGGCGGCCGCGGCCATCGCCGCCGCTGCCAAAGACCTGAAAGCCGAGCATGGCCTCAAGGGGCGGGTGCTCGCGACCTCGCGCTTTCACGTCACGCTGCATTTCTTCGGTGACCACGTGGGCCTGCCTGCGGCGCTCGTCGAGGGGCTGAGTGCGGCCGCCTCGAGCGTGCGCTTCGCGCCTTTCGATGTCGTGTTCGACCGCGCGATGAGCTTCACCGGGCGCCCGCGCAAGCGGCCGCTCGTGCTGCGCGGCCACGACGAGGGCCTGGCCGCGCTGATCGACTTTCGCCGCAGCCTGAGCGACGCGCTGGTGCGCCACGGCTTCGGTCACCTCGTCGATGCGCGCTTCACGCCGCATGTCACCTTGCTCTACGACGATCAGCTGCGGCCACCCCAGCCCGTTGGTCCCATCGTGTGGCGGGTGCACGAATTCGTGCTGATGGACAGCCTGCTCACCAGGTCCCTTCACGTGCCGCTCGCGCGCTGGCCCTTGCAGCCGGCCGCCTCAGCCGCCGCGTGACACCACGGCCTGTGCGAGGGCCGCGGCCGACAGCGGTGCGCAGCCTTCGGCGTGGTTGCTGATGGTGACGAAGGCGTTGTGGCCGGCACCGGTGGTGGCGGCGATCACGCGGGCCAGCGTGTCGCGGGTGTGCGGGTCCGGGTCGAGCACCTTGTCGAACGGGGCATAGCGTTTCTCGGCCGACTCGTACCCGTAGGCGCCGTTGACCGGGTTGAGGTTCCAGCGACAGACCAGCGGCCCCGGCCACATGGCTCTCAGCATCGGTAGCTGGCCGTCGATGGGCGGCATCTTCGCCTGGAGGCCGAGGCAATAGGCGGCACCGCAGTCGCGCAACAAGGTGGCGAACGCAGGCATCAGGAACTCGGGGTCGCGCACCTCGACGGCCACCACCGCATCGGGTGCTGCGGCCAATGAGGGCAGGGCCTGGAGCAATGCGCGCAGGCGCACGAACACCTCGTCCAGATTGGCCAGAAGGGGCAGCGGCAGCGGGCTCAGCTGGAACACCAGCACGCCCAGCTTCGCGCCCAGGCCATCGAGCGCCGGCTCCACGAATTCCCGGATCGCGATCTCGGCGTTGAGGAACACCGGGTTCTCCTGCACCGCGCGGCCGTTCTCGCTGCGCACCGTCGCATCGGTGACCGCGGCCGGCGCCTTCACCACGAAGCGGAAGTCGTCGGGCACCTGCGCCGCATATCGGGCGTACTGCTGTGCGGTGAGCGCACGGTAGAAGCTGCGGTCGATGCAGACGCTGCGAAAGAGCGGGTGCTGCGCATAAGCCGACAGGCCCTCGCGCGAGAGCTTCGTTTCGCTGTGCTCGTCTTCCCACACCAGGCCTTTCCATCCCGGGTAGCTCCAGGACGAGCCACCCAGGCGCAGTCGCGGCGGCAGCGCGCGTGCGAGTGCCACGTGCGCCTCGTCGGGCGGGCAGGGCAGGACCTTGGTGCCGCGTCGGCGCGGGGTCTCTGGCGCGGGCTTGGCGGCAGGCGCCGGGGGTGGCGGCGCGAGCGACGTTTCTTCCGGGAACAGGCTGTCTTGCATCGAGGCCGCAGCATACGGTCTGGCGGTTACAGTGCGGGCTTTCCAGGATCGCAAGGTGAGCATGAGAGCGGTGTTCAGCGTGGTGTCGTTGTTGGTGGTGCTGGCCGTGGCCTGGGTGTTTGCCGGCCGGATGCTGACGTCTGCGGTGGTCGCGCCACCTGGTGCCGCCAGTGCACCCGGAATGCCCGTCCAGCAACAGGCCGCGCAGATCCAGGAACAGCTGAAGCAGGATCTCGCCAGGGCGGCGGAAGAGAACGCACGCCGCGACAAGTAAATGAGCACCCCCGCCGACGAACACGCCATGCGCATCGCGCTCGACCAGGCCCACAACGCCTGGCTGGTGGGCGAAGTGCCGGTCGGCGCGGTCATCATGCGGGCCGGTCAGGTCATCGCAACCGGCTACAACCGCCCCATCACCGAGCACGACCCCACCGCGCACGCCGAGATCGTGGCCCTGCGCCATGCGGCCACGCTGCTCGGCAACTACCGGCTCCCCGAGTGCGAGCTCTACGTGACCCTTGAGCCCTGCGCCATGTGCGCCATGGCCCTGATGCACGCCCGCTTCAAGCGCGTGGTGTTCGGCGCCACCGACCCCAAGACCGGCGCCGCCGGGTCGGTGGTGGATCTTTTCAAGGTGCCGCAGCTCAACCACCACACCCACCTCGAAGGCGGCGTGCTGGCCGACGAGTGCGGCAAGGTGCTGCGCGATTTCTTCGCCGAGCGACGTGAGCTGTACCGCAAGCGGAGAGCCGCTCCATCGGAGCCCGGCGACAGCGAGTTCGGCGCCGCCCCCGACACGATTGACGTGATACCGACCGGAGAGGTTGTCGAAGTTGAGCCACCACCATCATCACCACCACCACGAAGCTGAGCACGGCGCGCAGCACCTGAGCCTGTTCTCTCCGGCAGGCGTGGTGGTCAAGGCCGCGCCTTTGCGCAAGGCAGCGAAACGCCTCCAGGCGCTGGGCTTCGAGGTCGACATCGATGACGCGGCGCTGGCCAAGCACCAGCGCTTCGGCGGCGACGACGACACGCGGCTCGACGCGCTGCACCGCATCGCCCGTGCCGCACCCGACATCGCGCTCGCCACGCGCGGCGGCTACGGGCTCACGCGCCTGCTCGACCGCATCGACTGGAAGCTGGTCGCAAAGAGCGTGTCGCGCGGCACACGCTGGGTCGGCCACAGCGACATGACGGCGCTGCATCTTGGCCTGCTCGCCCACACCGGCGCCACCAGCTGGGCCGGCCCGCTGGCGGTGGGTGACTTCGGCGGCGACGAGGTCGACGACATCACGCAAGACTGCTTCGTCGAAGCGATGACCGGCGCGCTCGAAGCGGTGGGCTTCCGCACCGAAACGGGCTTCGACGGCCTGCAAGCCAAGGGCGTGCTGTGGGGCGGCAACCTCTGCGTGCTCAATGCGCTGCTCGGCACGCCGCACTTCCCGAAGGTCAAGGGCGGCATCCTCTTCCTCGAAGACGTGAACGAGCACCCCTACCGCATCGAGCGCAGCCTGCTGCAATTGCACCAGGCCGGTGTGCTCGGTGCGCAAAAGGCAGTGGTGCTGGGCAGCTTCACCGAGTTCAGGAAGTCGCCGCTCGACCGCGGCTTCTCGCTGAAGGGCGTGGTCGAGTACCTGCGCAGCCAGACCCACACGCCCATCCTCACCGGGCTCCCGTTCGGCCATGTGCCGACCAAGGTGACGATGCCGGTCGGCGAGAAGGTGACGCTCCTGGTACAGGCACGCGACGTGCTCTTGGGCTGGGGCCACTGACGTCATCGCCCTCCATGCAACCCCTCTGCCTCGCACGCCGGATCTCGCTCGCGCTGTGTGTCGGGTTGGGTGGTGTGGCGGCCCTGCTCGCCGGCTGCAACAACAGCCCGTATCCCGCCGGCGCCGAGAAGGAGAACACGCTCTTCAACTCGTTCGACGAGCGCTCGCCGCGCTACCTCGACCCGACCGCGTCGTACAGCAACCCGGAGACCCCCTACACCTACTCGATCTACGAGCCGCTGTACGGCTACCACTACCTCAAGCGGCCCTATGAGCTGATCCCGAAGGCCGCCGAGGCGGTGGTGCAGCCGGTCTACCTGGGTGCCGGCGGCAAGCGTCTGCCGGACGACGCCCCAGGCGCGCAGGTGGTGGAGAGCGTCTACGACATCAAGATCAAGCCCGGCATCCTCTACGCGCCGCACCCGGCGTTTGCGAAGGACGAGCAGGGCCGCTACCTCTACCACGAGCTGACGCGCGAGCAACTGGGTGACAAGCGCTCGCCCTTCGATTTCGACAAGACCGGCACCCGCGAGCTCGTGGCCGACGACTACGTCTACGCCTTCAAGCGCCACGCCACGCCGCGTGTCGAAGCGCCGGTCTTCGCCACCTTCTCGGCCTACATCCTCGGCCTCAAGGAATACGGTGCGCTGGTGCGTGCCGAAGATGCCAAGCTGCGTGCCGGGCTGCCCGCCTCGTCGCAGGACAAGCCCTTTCTCGATTTCCGCCAATGGCCGCTGGAGGGCGTGACCGCGCTCGACAAGTACACCCTGCGCATCCGACTCAAGGGCAAGTACCCGCAGTGGAAATACTGGCTCGCGATGACCTTCACCGCGCCGGTGCCCTGGGAGGCCGATGCCTTCTATGCCCGCCCCGGCATGGCCGGCAACAGCCTCTCGTGGAACCAGTGGCCGGTGGGCACCGGCCCGTACATGATGGCCGAGTACGTGCAGGACCGCCGCCACGTGCTCAAGCGCAACCCCAACTTCCGCGGCGAACCCTATCCCTGCGAGGGCATGCCGGGCGACAAGGAGCTGGGCCTGCTCGACGACTGCGGCAAGACCATGCCGTTTACCGACACCATCGTCTCCACCATCGAGAAGGAGAAGGTGCCGCGCAAGCAGAAGTTCAAGCAGGGCTACCTCGACGTGCCGGAGATCGAGCGCCCCGAGTGGGGCATCGACTTCCGTGTCGACATGGAGGACTCCGACGCGGTGCGCCAGGAATACGAGGAGCGCGGTTTCCAGTTCCCCGTGGCCACCGACATCAACAACTGGTACCTGGGCTTCAACTGGCTCGACCCGGTGGTGGGCAAGGGCAACACGCCGGAGCAGCAGGTGAAGAACCGCAAGCTGCGCCAGGCCATCTCGATCGCGATCGACTGGGAAGAGGGCTACGGCCGCATCTTCCGCAACAAGGGTGGCGAGGCCGCGCATGGGCCGGTGCCGCCGGGCGTGTTCGGCGCGCGGCACGGCACGGTCGAAGGCATGAACCCGGTGACGCACAAGCTCGTCGACGGCAAGGTGGTGCGTCGCCCGATCGAGGACGCGAAGAAGCTCATGGTCGAGGCCGGCTACCCCAACGGGCGCGACGCCAAGACCGGCCGCCCGCTGGTGCTCAACTACGACTTCCAGCGCACGCCCACCCCGGAGATCAAGGCCGAGCTCGACTGGATGGTGCGCCAGTTCGCGAAGATCGACATCCAGCTCGAGATCCGCGCGACCGACTACAACCAGTTCCAGGACAAGGTGCACAAGGGCACGCACCAGATCTTCTGGTGGGGCTGGCTCGCCGACTACCCCGACGCGGAGAACTTCCTCTTCCTGCTCTACGGCCCCAACGGCAAGGTCAAGCACGAGGGCGAGAACGCCGCCAACTACGAGAACGCGGAGTACGACCGCCTCTACGCGCAGCTGCAGACCCTCGACGACGGCCCCGAGAAGCAGAAGGTGATCGACCGCATGGTGGCCGTCGCCCAGGAAGACGCGCCCTGGGCCTGGGGCTACTTCCCCTACGTGGGGCTCGCCTTCCAGTCGTGGGTGCACAACGGCAAGCCCAGCATCGTGGTGCGCGACCTCGCCAAGTACTACCGTGTCGATGCCGCGGCGCGTGCCAAGGCGCAGGCCGAGTGGAACCGGCCCGTCTGGTGGCCGGTGCTGGTGGCCGTCCCGCTGCTGCTGTGGCTGGGCTGGGTGGCCTGGCGCAGCTTCCGCGCGCGTGAGCAGCGCACGGCCAGGCCGGTGGGTGATGTGGCGGGGGAGCCGGCGGCATGACGAGCTACCTCCTGCGCCGCCTTGGCTATGCGCTGCTGATCCTGGTCGGCGTCAACCTCGTCACCTTCTTCCTCTTCTTCACCGTCAACACGCCCGACGACATGGCGCGCCTCAACATCGGCGGCAAGCGTGTGACGCAGGAGCAGATCGACAAGTGGAAGGCCGAGCGCGGCTACGACAAGCCGCTCTACTGGAACGACAAAGCCCAGGGCACCGACAAGCTCACGCAGACCATCGTGTGGGAGCGCTCCGTCTCGCTGATGGCGCTCGAGTTCGGCCGCTCGGATGCGCGCAACGCCGTCGACATCGGCCATGAGATCAAGGTGCGCATGGGGGTGAGCCTCACGCTGGCGGTGCCGGTGTTCATCCTGCAGCTGATCGTGAGCACGGTGTTTGCGTTGCTGCTGGTCTTCTTCCGCCACACGCGCATCGACTTCTGGGGCGTGGTGCTGTGCGTGCTGATGCTCTCGATCTCGGCGCTCTTCTACATCATCGTCGGGCAATACCTCTTCGCACGGGTGCTGCGGCTGGTGCCGATCTCGGGCTATGCGCCGGGGCTCGATGCGGTGAAGTTTCTCGTGCTGCCGGTGCTGCTGTCGCTGCTGTCGCGCCTGGGCAGCGAGGCGCGGCTCTACCGCGTGATGCTTCTCGAGGAGGTGGGCAAGGACTATGTGCGCACCGCGCGCGCCAAGGGCATCGCCGAGCACTGGGTGCTCATGCGGCACGTGCTGCGCAACGCGCTCATTCCGATCATCACCAGCGCCGGCGCCTACCTGCCGTACGTGTTCCTCGGCAGCCTGGTGTTCGAGAGTTTCTTCGGCATCCCCGGGCTGGGCACCTTCGTCATCGAGGCGATCTCGGGCCAGGACTTCGCCATCGTGCGCTCGATGGTCTTCCTCGGGGCCGTGCTCTACATCGCCAGCTACGTGCTGATCGACCTGGCCTACACCTGGGTCGACCCGCGCGTGCGGCTGGAGTCTTGAGCATGGGCTTCAAGCTGGTCTTCCTCTGGACTGATATCGCGCTCTACGTGCTGGCGCTGGCCCTGGCCGGCTACGTGTGGCACGTGCGCCGCCAGCCCACCCTGCAGGCGAACTGGAAGAAGGTGATGCACGACCCGGCCGCGCTCAGCGCCGGGGTGGTGCTGTTGCTCTTCGCCGGGGTGGCGGCGCTCGACAGCGTGCATTTCCGGCGTGCGCTCGCACCGGCCGCGCCGGGTGGTCAGGTCTACTACGACACCCGCACGATCTCGCTGCTCGACCTGGCGCTCGCGCGCCAGGTCGAGATGCGCGAGCCCACCTACTCGGCGCCACTGGCCACCCATGGCTTCAGCAAGGAAAGCGTGAACGTGGGCGGCCAGACGGTGCGCGAATTCCCGCGCCTCGCGTTCGGCGGCGCGCACCTGCGCGACCCGCAGAGGGAATGGGCGGGAGACGTGGCCAGGCGAGCCGCCCTTGGGGCGCTGGGCGGCGCCGCCGTCTTCGCCCTGGTGCTGCTGGTCACGGCGATGGTGCTGCGCCGTTCGCACGGGAGCACCCGGCAGGCCCTGCGCGACATCGCTGCCGACCGCACCACCTACCCCTTGCGCGCGATGGCGGCCACGCTGGGCGTGGTGTGCCTGCTCGGCGGCGCGGTCGTTTCGCTGATGGGCCACTATCACGTGTTCGGCACCGACCGCACCGGCAACGACGTGCTCCTGCTCGCGCTGAAGAGCGTGCGCACCGCGTTCGTGATCGGCGGGCTTTCCACGCTCGCCACGCTGCCGCTGGCGGTGGTGCTGGGCATCCTCGCCGGCTACTTCAAGGGCTGGGTCGACGAGGTGATCCAGTACTTCTACACCCTGCTCAGCTCGGTGCCCAACGTGCTGCTCATCGCCGCCTGCGTGCTCATGGTGCAGGTCTTCCTCGACAAGAACCCCGAGATGTTCGAGACCGGCGCCGAGCGGTCCGACCTCAAGATCCTGCTGCTGTGCATCGTGCTGGGCGTGACGGGCTGGGCCACCCTGTGCCGCCTGGTGCGCGGCGAGACGCTCAAGCTGCGCGAACTCGAGTACGTGCAGGCGGCCACCGCCTTCGGCGTGGGCCACGCCCGCATCATGGCGCGCCACATCCTGCCCAACGTGATGCACCTGGTGCTCATCACGACCGTGCTGAGTTTCTCGGAGCTCATCCTCTACGAAGCGGTGCTCACCTACGTGGGCGTGGGCGTCGACCCCGGCACCAGCAGCTTCGGCAGCATGATCAACCTTGCGCGCAGCGAGATGAGCCGCGAGCCTGCCGTGTGGTGGCAGTTCGCCGCGGCGTTTGTCTTCATGGTGGCGCTGGTGCTGTCGGCCAACCTGTTTGCCGATGGGGTGCGCGATGCCTTCGACCCGCGCTCGCGCAGCTTCCGCCCTCGTCTCGGGAGGGGCCGGCCGCATGCTGCAGGTTGACGACCTCCGGGTGTCGCTCGACACCGACGAGGGCCTCGTGCAGGCGCTCGTCGGCCTGCAGCTCACGCTCGAGCGCGGCGAGACCTTCGCGCTCGTCGGCGAGTCGGGCAGCGGCAAGAGCATGACGGCGCTGGCGCTGATGCGCCTGCTGCCGGACAACGGCCGCGTCACCCACGGCCGCTACAGCCTTGAAGGGGAGGACGTGCTGGCCCTGCCGGAAGCCGGCATGCGCGCCGTGCGCGGCGGGCGCATCGGCATGATCTTCCAGGAACCGGCGACCAGTCTCAACCCGGTGATGAAGGTGGGCGACCAGATCGTCGAGGCGATCGAGGCGCACACGGCGCTGCGCGGTGGCGCGTCGCGCGCCAAGGCGATCGACTGGCTGCGGCGCGTGGGCATCCCCGAGCCCGAGCGCCGCATCGACGAGTACCCGTTCCGGCTCTCGGGCGGGCAGAAGCAGCGCGTGATGATCGCCATCGCGCTGGCGGCCGAGCCGGAGTTCCTGGTGGCGGACGAGCCGACGACGGCGCTCGACGTCACCATCCAGAAGCAGATCCTCGACCTGCTGCGCGGCCTGCAGCGCGAGAAGGGCATGGGCCTGCTCTTGATCACGCACGATCTTGCGGTCGTGGCCGGCATGGCCGACCGGGTGGCGTTGATGTATGGCGGGCGCATCATCGAGACCGCCGAGGCGGAGGAGTTTTTCCGCGCGCCCAAGCACCCCTATGCGCGCCAGCTGCTCGGCGCCTTGCCCGATGCGTCGAAGCGCGGGCAGCCCTTGGTCGCGGCCGGCGAGCCGGCGCCGCGGGCCAACCCGGTGGCCAGCCCGCGGCGTGAGGCGCCGGCGCCGCCGCTGCTGGATGTGCAGCATCTGAGCGTGCACTTCCCGCTCAAGCGCGGGCTGCTGGCACGTGCGCGCCATGAGTTCACGGCGGTGAGTGACGTTTCGTTCCAGGTGCATGCGGGCGAGACGGTTGCGCTCGTCGGCGAATCAGGCTGCGGCAAGACCACCACCGGCAAGGCGATCGTGCAGCTGCTGCGCTCGCAGGCGCGCGTGGAGGGCCGTGCGCTGCTGGACGGCGCCGATCTCTTCACGCTGCAGGGCGAGCCGCTGCGGGATGCACGCCGTGCGGTGCAGATGGTGTTCCAGGACCCGTTCGGCTCGCTCAACCCGCGCATGCGCGTGGCCGAGCTGCTGGAAGAGGGCCTGCTCGCGCTGCGACCCGACATCGCCCCGCCGCAGCGCCGCGCCGAGATCGAGACGCTGATCGAACGCGTGGGCATGAAGCGCGAGGTGCTCAAGCGCTATCCGCACGAGTTCTCGGGCGGTCAGCGCCAGCGCATCGCCATCGCGCGGGCGCTGGCGCTCAAGCCGCGCCTCATCGTCTGCGACGAGCCCACCTCGGCGCTCGACGTGTCGGTGCAGGCGCAGATCCTCAACCTGCTGCGCGAGCTGCAGGCGGAGCTGGGCGTGTCGTACCTCTTCATCACGCACAACATCGCCGTGGTGGAGTATTTGGCCGACCGGGTGGTGGTGATGCAGAAGGGCCGCATCGAGGAAGCCGGCCCGGCCGATGAGGTGCTGCAGCGGCCCGCCAGCGCCTACACGCGCACGCTGCTCGCGGCCGTACCACGGCTCAAGGCATGACGACGGACCCGGGCGTTCATCCGGTGTCACGTTCCTTGGGGATACTCTAGGGAGACGTCGCGGACGTCTTTGAAGACAATTCGCGATTGATCTCTCGCACACACAAAGCAAAAGACGCCAGCAAGCGACACGTCGTCTGGGATCGGCACGGGCCTTGCACGATCCACGATCGACCTTCCAGGAGCCCCCATGTTCACAAGAATCAACATCTGCTCGGCGGCCTTGATGGCGGCTGGTGGCGTGCTGGCCTCCGGGCCGGTGTTCGGCCAAACCCAGGGGCAGCCTCAGCTGGAGCGGGTGGAGATCACCGGGTCGGCGATCAAGCGCGCCAACCAGGAGGGGGTGGCGCCGGTGGACATCGTCACGCGCAAGGACATCGCCCGGACCGGCGCGAGGACCGTCAACGAGCTCATCCGTTCGATCGCCTCGATCGACATCTACGATCAAGGCGAGCTCACCGGTGATGCGCCGGCGGCGGCGGGGGCGGCCAATTTTGCGTTGCGCGGCCTTGCGGTCGACAACACCCTGGTCCTGCTGAACGGGCGCCGCGTGGCGATCAACGCGTTCTACGACTCGTCGGGTGCGGGCGCGGCGTTCGACATCAACATGGTGCCGCTGTCGATGATCGAGCGCATCGAGATCCTGAAGGACGGCGGCTCGGCGATCTACGGTGCCGATGCGGTGGCGGGCGTGATCAACATCATCACGCGGCGCGACTACAAGGGGATCAACGCCACCGCGACCTACGGCCAGAGCAGCCGCGGCGACGCCACGGAAAAGGCCGCGGGGTTCAGCGGCGGTTTCGGTGACCTCGCCACCGACCGGTTCAACGTGTCGTTCGGCCTCGACATCTTCAAGCGCGACCCGATCTATCGCCGGGACCGCGAGATGACAAGTTCGGCGGACTTCCGACGCTACGGTGGCCCTGACGGCCGCAGCTCGTTCGCCCCGACCGGCAACATCGTCGACCCGAACGACGGCTCGTTCGTGGACCAGACCTATGCGCCATGCCCGGCGGGCAGCTTCAACGTGCGCTGCCGCTACGACTTCAACCAGTCGGTGATCACCGCCTACAACGGTGCCGACCGAGTGGGCGGCCTGGCCACCGCCTCGGTGCTGTTCACGCCGTCGCTCAAGGGCTTCGTGGAGGTGCTGGCCTCGCGCAACAAGGACAAGTTCGAAGGCCATCCGGTGCCCGACTTCTTCAACGTGCCGATCACCGACCCTTCCCAGACCCCCTACGAAGACCCGACGAACCCGGGCACGATCTACATCGCCGGCCGATTCATGCAGGGCGGCCCGCGCACCACCCACCGCGTGAGCGACTACCTGAACACCGTGGCCGGTGTCGAAGGGACGACCGAACTTCTCGACTGGCGAGTTGCAGCGGGCCAGGGCGTGAGCAAGATCAAGAATTCGCAGTTCAACTACTACGACCGCACGCTGTGGACGGCCGCCACGACCACCGGTGCCATCAACCCCACGGTCACCACCAATGACCCGGTGTTCGTCGAGAGCTTGAAGGTGACGCCGGTGCGCGAAGGCAAGGCCGTGACGCGCTTCATCAATGCCGACGTGAGTGGCGACGTGACGAAAATGCCGGCCGGCATGCTGCGCTATGCCGTGGGCGCGGCGGTCTACCGTGAGCGGCTCGTCGATCGGCCCGACACCCTGATGCAGGCCGGCAACGTGGTCGGCGACATCCGGCAGGCGGGAGCCGACGCGTCGCGCACGGTCAAGGGCGTGTTTGGCGAGTTGTCGGTGCCGCTCCTGAAGAACCTCGAGAGCCAGGTCGCCTTGCGGCACGACATCTATCCGAGCGAGAGCAAGACGAGCCCGAAGCTCGGCCTCGCATGGCAGGCCAACCCGTTCGTCAAGGTGCGCAGCTCGTACACCGAAAGCTTCAAGGCCCCGGTGCTCAAGCAGCTCTACGGCGGCCAGGAAGAAGGCGCGATCACCATCGACACCGACGAGCAGTGCGCAGGCCTTGGCCTGCCGCCGAACTGTGGAGCCAACGCCTTCCAGGTCAACGGCGCCAACCCCAATCTCAAGTCCGAGAAGGCCAAGACCTACAACCTCGGCCTTGTGCTCGATCCGATGCCCAACGTCAGTGCCAGCATCGACTTCTGGAAGATCAAGAAGCGCGACGACATTTCTTCGCCCACCGTCTCTGAAGCCATCGACCGCGGCCTCTTCGAATTCCGCGGTGGGCGCTACTACATCTACACGAACCTTCTCAACATCTCCCAGCGCGTGCACAAGGGTGTCGACTTCGATGGCCGCGTGCGCTTTCCCGGCACGTCGCTGGGCACGGTGACCTTTCAGAACACCACCACCTACTACATCAGCCTGAAGCGGCAGGAAAGCGACGGAGAACCGCTGCGCGAAACCGTCAACACCTATGCCTTGCCACGCTGGCGAAACACGTTCCGTGCGAGCACCGCTTCGGGGCCATGGACGGTGTCTGGCGCGCTGCGCTCGGTGGCTGGCTTCTGGGACAGTGCCGACTACCTGAGCGAAGCCCGCAACTCACGCAAGGTCGGCGCCTATGACGAGACCGACGTGCAGGTCGATTACGCCGGCATCAAGGGCCTGACCGTGACGGCGGGCGTCAAGAACGTGTTCGATCGCATGCCGCCGTTCAGCGTGCAGAACGCCAGCGACGGCACCTACAGCCAGATGGGCTTCGCCGAGCTCTACAACGCCCGCGGCCGCTTCATGTACCTGACGCTGTCTTACGCGTTCCAATAGGCGGCGGACCGACGAGCAGTACCCGCATGGATTTTTCGAAGACACAGGCAGACCCACGCCGGCGCTTCATCGGCATCGCCTTCGTGGTGGTGCTGCACGCGGTCCTCCTGTTCGGCCTCATGTCCGGCCTGGCACGCAAGGAAGTCGACGTCGCGCGGGCGCCCATCGAGACCAAGGTCATCGAGGAGGTCACCAAGCCGCCTCCGCCACCCGAGCTGCCACCACCACCGCCGCCCAAGCTGGAAGCACCCCCGCCGCCGCCCTTCATCCCGCCGCCCGAAGTGCAGGTGGCCGTGCCGCCGCCGCCCGCGCCGGCCATCACCGCCACGCCGACACCGCCGCCGCCCGCGCCGGTGCCCATCGCGCCGACGGTGCCGGTGCCGGCCCCTGCGCCGCCCGCGGCGCCACCGGCGCCGCCTTCGGTGGCGGTGAGCTGCCCCGGCTACAAGGAGCTGATGATGGACGCCGGCTTTCCGCGCGAAGCCACCCGGGCGCAGCTGAACGCGGGCGAGGTGACCGTGTCCTTCACCATCGGCACGCGGGGCGAGGTGAAGAACGTCGCCATCGTGAAGAGCACGCACCGCGCGTTCAACCGGCACAGCCTGGAGATGGTGGCGCAGTTCAAATGCATCGGGCAGGCGCAGGAGAGCACCCCGACCGTGGTGCTGAGCTACAAGGCTCCCGAGTGAGGCAAGCCGGTTCCCTTTTCAAGCAAGCAGATCGGAATGGAATGTTCATGTCCCTGATTCGAAAACTCCACTCGCTCGCGGCAGGCCTGTTGCTGGCGGGCGCATTCGCGGCACCCGCGCACGCACAGGCACCGGCCTCGGCCCCTGCGGCGGCGCCGGTGGCGGCGGCCGCTGCGCCAGCCGCCGCCAAGGAGAGCGTCGAGAACCCCTACGACCTCAAGCACATGCTGATGCAGGGCGACAAGGTCACGCTGCTGACCTTTGGCCTGCTGGTGCTGATGAGCGCCGCAAGCTGGTACATCCTCGTCACCAAGCTGATGGAAAGCTTCAAGCTCAGCGCCGAGGCCAGGCAGGCCCGCGCGAGCTTCTTCAAGTCGGCCACCCTGGCCGACGGCATCAAGACGCTGAAGCCGGGTGGCGTGTTCCACTTCATCGCCGAGAGCGGCGTCGAGGCGGGCCGCGACCACTCGGGTGAACTCACCGCCAACATCGACCGCAACACCTGGATCGGCATGAGCGTGCAGCGCGCCGTCGACACGGTGCACAGCCGCATGCAGGACGGGCTGGCGGTGCTGGCCACCGTGGGCTCGACCGCACCGTTCATCGGCCTCTTCGGCACGGTGTGGGGCATCCTGAACGCGCTCACCGCCATCGGCGTGGCGGGGCAGGCGTCGATCGACAAGGTGGCCGGCCCGGTGGGCGAAGCGCTCATCATGACGGCCATCGGCCTGGCGGTCGCGGTGCCTGCCGTGCTGGGCTACAACTGGCTCGTGCGCCGCAACAAGGTGGCCATGGAGTCGGTGCGTGGCTTTGGCGCCGACCTGCACGGCGTGCTGCTCGGCAGCCGCTCCGCCGCACGTTGATGGCCCGCTGATCATGGCGATGAATGTCGGCTCCCCCGACGGCGACGAGGACGAGGTGCTGTCCACCATCAACACCACGCCGCTGGTCGACGTGATGCTGGTGCTGCTCATCATCTTCCTCATCACCGTGCCGGTGGTGACACAGAACGCGCCTGTCGCCCTGCCGAAGGAAACCAATCTTGCGCGGCAGACCAAGCCCGAGAATATCGAGATCTCGGTGACGCGCGAGGGCGAGGTCTACTGGAACAACGTGGCGGTCGCGGACAACAACGCGCTCGTCGAGCGGCTCAAGAAGGTGTCGCTGATGGTGCCGCAGCCCGAGGTGCACATCCGCGGCGACGAGAAGGCGCGCTACGAGTCGGTCGGCCGGGTGGTGTATGCCTGCCAGCGGGCGGGCATCCAGAAGGTCAGCTTCGTCACCGAGCCTCCTCCTCGTGGTTGACTCGCGCAGCTGAAGGATCACACACGATGGCAATGAACATGGGCCCGGGCAGCGGTGGCGACGACCCCGACGTGATGGTCGAGATGAACACCACGCCGCTGATCGACGTGATGCTGGTGCTGCTGATCATGCTCATCATCACGATTCCGATCCAGCTTCACTCGGTCAACATCAACATGCCGACCGGCACGCCGCCGCCGCCGACGGTGCCGCCACAGGTGGTGACCATCGACGTCGACTTCGACGGCACGGTGTTCTGGAACGGCGAGAGCCTGCCCAACCGGGCGGAGCTCGAAGCGAGGTTGGCGGCCACGGCGGCCCTGCCCGAGCAGCCCGAGGTGCACCTGAAGCCCAACAAGCTCGTCGAGTACAAGGACGTGGCAATGGTGCTAGCGAGCGCGCAGCGCCTCGGCGTGACCAAGCTCGGCATCGTGGGCCATGAGCAGTTCGTAAAGTGATGGCCATGTCGATTTGCCGTGGCCTTGTCGCGGTCTGCCTGGCGTGCAGCTTGGCGGTGGCTGTCGCGCAGGAAGCGCTGCGGCCCGAGGTGGGTAAGCCGCTGCAGGCGGCGCAGGAGCTCATCAAGGCGCAGAAGTACAAGGAAGCTCTCGCCAAGGTGCGTGACGCCGAGGCGGTGCCCAACAAGAGCGCCCACGAGAGCTACCTGGTCGAGCGCATGCGCATCGCCGCGGCGTCGGGCGCCGGCGATGCCGAGACAGCCGCCAGGTCGTTCGAGGTGCTGAAGGCGAGCGGCAAGCTGCCCGCGGCGGACCAGCTGCGCATGCTGGAGTCTCTGGCCGGCGCCTTCTACCGCGCGAAGGACTACGGCAAGGCCGTCACGTGGGGCCGGCGCTACCTGGCCGAAGGTGGTGGCAACACGCAGATCCGCACGCTCGTGATCCAGTCGCAGTACCTGTCGGGTGACTATGCCGGTGCCGCCAAGGAGCTGGTGCTCGAGGTGCAGGGCGACGACAAGGCCGGCCGCGTGACGCCGGAAGACCGCCTCACGCTCCTGCTCAACGCCGCGCAGCGTGCCAACGACCCTGCGAGCCATGTGTTCGCGATCGAGCACCTGATCGCCCACTACCCGAAGAAGGAGTACTGGAGCGACCTGCTGGCCCGCCTGCAGCGCAAGCCCGGCTTCAGCGACCGCCTGGCGCTCGACACCTACCGCCTCATGCTCGCGACCGGCAGCATGCGCAGCGCCAACGACTACATGGAGATGGCGCAGCTCGCGGTGCAGGCCGGCCTGTCAGGCGAAGGCCGGCAGGTGGTCGACAAGGGTTTCGCCGCGGGTGTGCTGGGCACCGGCACGCCTGCCGAAGCCGACCGGCACCGCCGCCTGAAGGACCTGGTGGCGAAGCGGGCCGACGAAGAGAAACAGGGCTTCGCCACACGCGAGGTGCAAGCCGGCGCGGCGCGCAATGGCGACGAGCTGGTGAACCTCGGCTTCTCGCTGACCTTTCTCGGTGACACGAAGAAGGGCCTTGCGCTCATGGAGAAGGGCATCGCCAAGGGCAACCTGAAGCGGCCCGACGATGCGAAGCTGCACCTCGGCATCGCCTACCTCCTGGCGGGTGAGGCCACCCGCGCGCAGGCTGTCCTGAAAACGGTGGCCGGCCAGGACGGCACGGCCGATCTCGCGCGGCTGTGGTCGCTCGCCGCGCGCCGCAAATAGGCTCTAACGCGGTGCCAAGCGGATCGCACCGTCGAGGCGGATCACCTCGCCGTTGAGCATGTCATTCGTGATGATCTGGTGCACGAGCTTCGCGTAGTCGGCCGGAGTGCCCAGGCGGCTCGGGAAGGGCACACCGGCGGCCAGCGAGTCCTGCACCTCCTGTGGCATCGAGAAGAGCATCGGCGTGCCGAAGATGCCGGGCGCGATCGTCATGTTGCGGATGCCGTTGCGCGCCAGGTCGCGTGCGATCGGGAGCGTCATGCCCACCACGCCGCCCTTGGAGGCGGAGTAGGCCGCCTGGCCGATCTGGCCGTCGTAGGCGGCGACACTGGCGGTGGAGATCAACACGCCACGCTCGCCCGTCGATTCGGGCTCGTTGCGGCTCATCGCTTCGGCCGCGAGGCGGATCATGTTGAAGCTGCCGATCAGGTTGACCGTGACCACCTTGCTGAAAATCGCAAGGGGGTGGGCGCCTTCCTTGCCGACGGTCTTCACGGCGGGCGCGATGCCGGCGCAGTTGACGAGGCCCATCAGCTTGCCCATCGACACCGCTGCGGCCACCGCGGCCTGGCCGTCGGCTTCCTGGCTCACATCGCAGCGCACGAAGCGGCCCCCGAGCTCCTGGGCGATGGCTTCGCCGCGGTCGACCTGCAGGTCGGCAATCAGCACCTTGCCGCCGTTGCTGGCCAGCATGCGCACCGTGCCTTCGCCCAGGCCGGATGCGCCGCCGGTGACGATGAAGACCTTGCCTGCGATGTCCATGGGATGCTCCTGGTGAGTGCTGGATGAAAAAAGCCGCTCGGGGAGCGGCTTTCGGTTTGTCGTGAGTGATCAGCTCAGGGCTTGCAGGGCGCGGGCGGTGATTTCGTCGACCGTGCCGGTGCCCGAGATCTTGCGGTACTTGGGGGCGTTGGCATCGCCACTGGCGGCCCACTTGGCGTAGTACTCGACCAGCGGGCGGGTCTGGCTCTGGTAGACCTCAAGGCGCTTCTTGACGGTCTCTTCCTTGTCGTCTTCGCGCTGGATCAGGTCTTCGCCGGTCACGTCGTCCTTGCCTGCGACCTTGGGCGGGTTGAACTTCAGATGGTAGGTGCGCCCGGAAGGCTGATGCGTGCGACGGCCGCTCATCCGCTCGATGATGGCGCTGTCGGGCACGTCGATCTCGAGCACGACGTCGAGCTTCACGCCAGCGGCCTTCATCGCGTCGGCTTGCGGAATGGTCCGGGGGAAGCCGTCGAACAGGAAGCCGTTCGCGCAGTCGGGTTGGGCGATGCGTTCCTTCACGAGGCCGATGATGATGTCGTCGCTCACGAGGGCACCCGAGTCCATCACCTTCTTGGCCGCCAAGCCGAGCGGCGTCCCCGCCTTCACGGCGGCACGCAGCATGTCGCCGGTCGAAATCTGCGGGATGCCGAACTTCTGGCAAATGAACGCAGCCTGCGTGCCTTTCCCGGCGCCAGGCGCGCCCAGAAGGATGAGTCTCATGGGGTGTCCTCTATCTCTATGTATGGAATCTTGTCAGTGCCTGCAGAGCGGGCAGGCCTCAGGTGCAAACGAGAATAGCACGGGGGTCATACAAGAAGCTGACGCACACGTGCCAGGTCTTCGGGCGTGTCGATGCCAGGGCCAGGGCGCGTGTTGCTCACGTGCACCGCGATGCGCTCGCCGTGCCAGAGCACCCGAAGTTGCTCCAGCGACTCGATTGCTTCCAGCGGCGACGGCGGCAGCTGAGGGAATCGGCGCAGGAAGCTCGCGCGGTAGCCGTAGATGCCGATGTGGCGCAGCGGCGCCGGTTGCGGCAGCTGCGTCACGCCCTGCGCGTGGCCGTCTCGCCACCAGGGGATCGGCGCGCGGGAGAAATAGAGTGCCCGCGCCGAGCCATCGAGCACGACCTTCACGACGTTGGGGTTGAGCAGCTCGTCGACGTGGTCGATCTCGTGGGCGGCGGTGCTCATCACGCACTCGGGGCGCGACGCGAGCAAGCCGGCGCAGGCGTCGATCAGCGCGGGGTCGATCAGCGGCTCGTCGCCCTGAACGTTGACGACGGCATCGTCGCCTTGCAGGCCGAGCAGCGCGCAGGCCTGGGCCAGACGGTCGCTGCCGGTGGGGTGCTCGGGGTCGGTCAGCACACAGTCGACAGCGTGGGCGCGACAGGCCTGCACGATCTCGTCGTCATCGGCCGCCACCACCACGCGCGCCGCACTGGACGCCGCGGCACGGCGCGCGACGCGCACGACCATCGGCACGCCACCGAGATCGGCCAGCACCTTGCGTGGCAAACGCGTCGACTTGAGCCGCGCGGGCACCAGCACGGTGAACTTCACGCGGCGGCCTCCGGCGCAGAGGAGGGAGCGTCGGTGGATCGGGCTTCGGATTCGAGCATCACCGGGATGCCGTCGCGCACCGGGAATGCCAGCCGGTCGGCGCGGCACACGAGCTCATGCTGCGCATGCGTCGGCGGACGCTGGTGTTCGAGGGGGCCCTTGCAGAGCGGGCAGACGAGGAGCTCGAGCAGTCGAGTGTCCATGGACAGGTCCTTCAGGTGGTGGGCGTGAGCCACGGCAGCAGTTGCGAGGCGATCGCCGGGTCGATCTCAAAGTCTAGCGTTGCGACCCACACCCGCGTGCTGCCCATGTGGCCGGGGCGCAGCTTCACCGCGTCTTTCTCGGTGGCGATGACGTCGGTGGCCGTGGCGGGCCACGGCAGGGTGGTGAAGGGGTGGTGGTCGGGCAGGGGCAGCTCGTCGATCTGCAGGCCTTGGGCGCGCAGCATCTCGAAGTAGCGCTGAGGGCGCGCCATGCCGGCGGCGGCGATCACCTTGCGGCCTTGCAACGACACGAAGGCCTCGGGCGAGGCAGCCCGGCCGGCCCACCAGTCGGCGAGCGGGGTGAGTCCGCGCAGGCGGCGCTGCGCCTGGTGGCCCGGCAGCGGCGTGCTGGCACGGCTGGCGTTGTAGACCACGAGGCTGCGCGCAGGCACCTCGGCGGGCACCGGTTCCCGCAGGGGTCCGGCCGGCAGCAGCCAACCGTTGCCGCCGCCGCGCTCGTCGAACACGATCACCTGCGCATCGCGGGCGAGCCGGTGGTGCTGGAGGCCATCGTCGCTCACGAGCACGGTCAGGTCGGGGTGATTCTTGAGCAACAGCAGGCCGGCCGCGACGCGGTCGGCGCCCACCGCCACCGGCACCGTGGTGCGCAGGTGCATCAGCAAAGGCTCGTCGCCGGCCTCGCCGGCCGGCGTGTCGCGGGTGACGAGCTGCGGCTCGTCGACCGATCGGCCGTAGCCGCGCGACACGATGCCGGGGCGGTGCCCGTGGGTTCGCAACAGCTGGATGAGCGCCATCGTGGTCGGCGTCTTGCCGGCACCACCGACGATCAGGTTGCCCACGACCAGCACGGGCACTGGCAGGCGGTGCGTGCGCAGCAAGCCCATGCGATAGCCCGCGGCGCGCAGGGCGATGATGACGCCGTACAGCCATGACAACGGCCACAACAGCCACGCGATGGCGCCACGCCTGAGCCAGGCCTCTTGCAGGGTTGATGCAGCCGGCACGTTGGTGTCGTGAAGAAAGAGGACGGGCCGGGCAGCGGCCGCAGGGCGCGCCGCCAAGCCGCTCAGCGGCCCTGGTTGGCCTGGGTGGCGAAGGTCAGCTTGGGCAGCCCGGCACGCCGTGCTGCATCCATCACCGTGATGACCGACTGGTGCGCCGCCGTGGCGTCGGCCGAGATGATGATCACCGCGTCTTTCGAGCCTTCGGAGGCGGCACCCAGTTCGGCGGCCAGCATCTCCACGCTGCGGCCTTCGAGCAGCTTGCGGTTGATCGCATACCGCCCGTCGCCGGAGACCGAGACGATGATCTCCCGCGGGTTGTCGCGCGGGCGGTCAGCGTCGGCCGTGGGCAGCGTGACGTTGAGCTCGGTGAACTTGGAGTAGGTGGTCGAGAGCATCAGGAAGATGATCACCACCAGCAGCACGTCGATGAACGGGATCAGGTTGATCTCGGGGTCTTCTCGGAGGTGCTTGCGGAAGTTCATGGACATGGCCTCAGGGCGCCGCCTTCTTCACGGGGGGCACGGAGAAGCGCATCAGGTGTGGCACCAGCCGCTCGGCGGCCTGTTCCATCTCGAGGGTGTACTCCTCGATGCGGCCACGGAAATAGCGGTAGGCGATGAGGGCCGGGATGGCGATCATCAGGCCGAAGGCGGTGTTGTAGAGGGCGATCGAGATGCCGTGCGCCAGCATGGCCGGGTTGGTGCCGCCCGTGGGTGCCTGCGAGCCGAAGATCTCGATCATGCCGATCACCGTACCCATGAGCCCCAGCAACGGTGCGGCCGAGGCGATGGTGCCGATGGTGTTCATGTAGCGCTCCATGCGGTGCACGGCGACTCGGCCGGCCGACTCGAACGAGGCGCGCAGCACCGGCTCGGTGAGGCGCGGGTCGGCGATCACGGTACGCAGGCCGCTGGCCAGCACCATGCCGAGGATGGAGTTGTCGGCCAGCTTGTTGACGACGTCGGCCCCGGGCAGGTGCGCACGCGTGACGGAGATGACTTCATCGAGCAGCTTGGGGGGCGCGACACGCGCGGTGCGCAGGCTCGAGACCCTTTCGATGATCAGCGCCAGCGCCACGACGGAACACAGAAGCAAGGGCCAAATGGGCCAACCAGCGGCTTGTATGATCGAAAACAATCCTGTCCTCTTCGAGTCTGCCCCCAGGCGGGAGGCGCGATTATGGCCTTCTGGCCGCACTTGTCACCCCGTCCGATCGTTGCGTGTTGTGACCACGCTGCTCGCTTGAAAACACTTCCCGCGCTCGTCCACTGCAAGTGTGGATAACTTTGTGGGCAACCCAGGGGCACTCGCGCGCAGGCCGCGAAAAATCAAGCGCTGCGACAGTTTGCTCAAAACTTAGGCAAAGAAAATCTCTTGAAAATCAATAGCTTGCACGATTGTGAAAGCCTCGTGACAGCCAAAACGGCGCGCCATGCCTTGATTGGCGCGCTTGTGGAGTTCTCGACCCGCATCAGGCTTGGGTTTGCCCGTGGTTGAGCCACTGTTCGCGCGCCCTGAACGCGTGGTGTGGAGCGTTGCGGGCCTGGTGCACGCGGTGTCGGACGCACTTGCGGCGCGCTTCGCGGCGGTCACGATCCGCGGCGAGGTATCGGGCTTCTCGCGCGCCGCGAGCGGCCATTGCTACCTGAGCCTGAAAGACGCCGATGGCGAAGCGGCGCTGCTGCGCTGCGCAATGTTTCGCCGTGCGGCAAGCCTGCTCAACTTCGCGCCGACCGATGGCCAGTTGGTCGAAGTGCGCGGGCGGCTGGCGGTCTACGAGCCGCGAGGCGAGTTGCAGTTCGTCATCGAATCGATGCAGCGCGCGGGCGCCGGGGCCTTGTTCGAGCAATTCCAGAAGTTGCGTGCGCGGCTGGAAGGCGAAGGGCTCTTCGATGCCGACCGCAAGCGCGACCTGCCTCGTTTTCCGCGCCGCGTCGGCGTGGTCACGTCGCTGGGCGCGGCGGCCTTGCATGACGTGCTGACCTGCTTTGCGCGCCGTGCGCCGCATGTGGAGGTCATCGTCTATCCCAGCCTGGTGCAGGGGGCCGAAGCACCCAGGGCGCTGGTCGACGCCTTGCAGACCGCTGATCGCCGGCGGGAGGTCGACCTGCTCATCCTCTGCCGGGGCGGTGGCTCGCTCGAGGACCTGTGGGCATTCAACGATGAGCGCGTCGTGCGTGCGATCGTGGCGTGCGAACTGCCGGTGTTGTGCGGCGTGGGGCACGAGACCGACGTGACGCTGGCAGATCTGGCCGCCGACGTGCGGGCACCGACGCCCACGGCCGCGGCCGAGCTGGCATCGCCCACGCAGGAGGAAGGCCTGGCCCTGCTGGCCGCGGTGGCCCGCGTGATGGAGCGGCGTATCCACCTCGTGATCGACACCCAGGCGCAGCGCCTCGACCGTGCGACCTTGCGACTGATGCGCCCCGCCGAACTCGTGCGGCGGCAGGCCGAGCGCCTCGCGGTGCTGCGTCACCGTTTGCGTGCGCGCGCCGAACGGCATGTGCCGCAGCAGCGGCTCGCGTGCCGCGAGTGGCAAGGGCGCCTCGCGCGCTCGGCGAGCGTCGCGGTGGGCACCCAGCGGCAGCGGCTTGCGTCGCTCGAGGCGCGGCTTGCGGCGCTCGATCCCCGGCAGGTGCTGGCGCGTGGCTATGCGTGGCTGAGCGACGAGCAGGGCCATGCGCTCACGAGCGTCGACGCGCTGCACTCGGGCCAGACTGTCGCCGCCGATCTCGCCGATGGACAGGTGCGGGCGACCGTCCTGAGCGTTCAACGACGCACCGCCGAATGACCCGCCAGCGGCATGGCCCGCACGCTATTGCGTGAGCGTGCCTACAATGCCCGCGAATTTCTCTGGACTGCCCCCGAAAGGATTCGCTCATGGAACACACCCTGCCGCCGCTGCCGTATGCCCACGACGCGCTCGCACCGCACCTCAGCAAGGAAACGCTGGAGTACCACCACGACAAGCACCACAACGCCTATGTCGTGAATCTCAACAACCTGCAGAAGGGCACCGAGTTCGAGTCGAAGAGTCTGGAAGAGATCATCAAGACTTCGTCGGGCGGCATCTATAACAACGCGGCCCAGATCTGGAACCACACCTTCTTCTGGAACTGCATGAAGCCGCAAGGCGGTGGCGAGCCGACCGGTGCGCTGGCCGAGGCCATCAACAAGAAGTTCGGCAGCTACGCAGCCTTCAAGGAAGCCTTCACCAAGAGCGCCGTGGGCAACTTCGGCTCGGCGTGGACCTGGCTCGTGAAGAAGCCCGACGGCAGCGTCGACATCGTCAACATGGGCGCCGCTGGCACCCCGCTGACGACCGCCGACAAACCGCTGCTGACGATCGACGTGTGGGAGCACGCGTACTACATCGACTACCGCAACCTGCGCCCGAAGTTCGTCGAGGTGTTCTTGAACTCCCTCGTGAACTGGGACTTCGCGGCGAAGAACTTCGCCTGAGTGCAGCCCGTTTGCGCCATGAAAGAGGCCGGTCAGTGACCGGCCTCTTTGTTGTCGTGATCAGGAACCGAAGGGGCCGCCCGTGAGCTTGGCGCCTGGCTTGATGCCGCGCTTGGCGAACCATCCCTGGTTCATCTCGAGCACATAGCGAACCGGTTGGGCCGAACAGTGCGAGTTCAGCGTCTGCGGCTTCATGTCTTCGATGTTGACGATGGTGCCGTTGTCGGCAATGAACGCGGTCGACAGCGGAAGGAACGTGTTTTTCATCCAGAAGCACTGCTGCGCCGGTTGCTCGAAGACAAAGAGCATGCCTTCGTTGGTCGGCATCGACTGGCGGTACATCAGGCCCGTGGCCCGCTGGTCCGGGGTCTGCGCAACCTGCGCGTGAATGTTGTGGATGCCTGCGCCAAGCTTGATGGTCGGCAGGCTCTGCGGGGTGCCTTGTGCGCCGACGTTCATGCCTGCGGCCGAGAGGCAGAGAGCGAGCAGGAGGCGGCGGTTCAGCATGGTGAGTGGGCCCGGAAATGAGTTGGCGGGATTATCTCGAAGCCGCCAAGAAAAACGCCCGGTGAAGCACCGGGCGTTTTCGCAAGGTGACTGCCATGTGATGGCAATCGACCAAGAGTGTTCAGCGAGACGCTGATTACTTCTTGGCTTCTTCCTTCTTGGCTTCCTTCTTCTCTTCCTTCTTGGCTTCAGCCTTCTTCTCAGCCTTGGCTTCGGCCTTGGCGGCGGAAGCGGCGGGCTTGGCCGACTTGGCGTCGGTTGCGTAGGCGCCAACGGCGAACAGGGAAGCGATCAGAGCGGCCAGAAGCTTGTTCATTTGATTTACCTTTCGAAAGTTTTGGATCTGCCGCGCGCTCATCGCGCGGCAGGCAGACAACGTGGGTCCACGACAGTCGGTTGACAGAGTCCGTGGCATAGAATCTTTCGTTACCTACCCCGCAGTCCGGAGCCGACGACATGTACAAGCACATCAAAGTCCCTCAAGGTGGGCAGAAGATCAGCGTTAACCCCGACTTCTCGCTCAACGTTCCCGACCAACCGATCATTCCCTACATCGAGGGCGACGGCACCGGTTTCGACATCACGCCCGTCATGATCAAGGTGGTCGACGCCGCGGTCGCGAAGGCTTACGCGGGCAAGAAGAAGATTCACTGGATGGAGATCTACGCCGGCGAGAAGTCGACCAAGATCTATGGCCCCGATGTGTGGCTGCCTGAAGAGACGCTCGAGGTTCTGCGCGAGTACGTGGTCTCGATCAAGGGCCCGCTGACCACGCCGGTGGGTGGTGGCATCCGTTCGCTCAACGTGGCGCTGCGCCAGGAGCTTGACCTCTACGTCTGCCTGCGCCCCATCCAGTATTTCAAGGGCGTCCCCTCGCCGGTGAAGGAGCCCGAGAAGACCAACATGGTGATCTTCCGCGAGAACTCGGAAGACATCTATGCCGGCATCGAATACGAAGCCGAGACCGACAAGGCCAAGAAGCTCATCAAGTTCCTGACCGAGGAAATGGGCGTCAAGAAGATCCGTTTCCCGAACACCTCGGGCATCGGCATCAAGCCGGTCTCGCGTGAGGGCACCGAGCGCCTGGTGCGCAAGGCCATCCAGTACGCGATCGACAACGACAAGCCCAACGTGACCCTGGTGCACAAGGGCAACATCATGAAGTTCACCGAAGGCGGCTTCCGTGACTGGGGCTACGCACTGGCGCAGAAGGAATTCGGCGCCCAGTTGATCGACGGTGGCCCGTGGTGCAAGTTCAAGAACCCGAAGACGGGCAAGGAAATCACCGTCAAGGATTCGATCGCCGACGCCTTCCTGCAGCAGATCCTGCTGCGCCCGGCCGAGTACTCGGTGATCGCCACGCTCAACCTGAACGGCGACTACGTGTCCGACGCGCTGGCCGCGCAGGTGGGCGGCATCGGCATCGCCCCGGGCGCCAACCTGAGCGACTCGGTGGCCATGTTCGAAGCGACCCACGGCACGGCGCCGAAGTACGCCGGCAAGGACTATGTCAACCCGGGCTCCGAGATCCTCTCGGCCGAGATGATGCTGCGCCACATGGGCTGGACGGAAGCGGCCGACCTCATCATCAGTTCGATGGAGAAGTCGATCCTGTCGAAGAAGGTCACCTACGACTTCGCCCGCCTGATGGACGGCGCGACGCAGGTGTCGTGCTCCGGCTTCGGCCAGGTCATGATCGAGAACATGTGATCCCGGCCTGACCCAGCAAAAAGCCCACCTGTGGTGGGCTTTTTTGTGTCTGGCGACGGCGGCTGGTGCAGTTGCAGCCGCTGGCTACAAACTGGCGCTGACGCCCACGCCGGTCGGCATCGCCGCGGGAACCGGTGCGTCGAGCGATTCGTGCGGGCAGATGTTTTGTGCCAGCTGTCCCTTCGGGCCCTGGACCGCGTCGTAACTGACGCGTCCGCCCTGTTTCAAAGTGCGGAAGCCATCCATCTTGATGGCCGAAAAGTGGGCAAAGACGTCCTCGCCGCCCCCCTCAGGTTCAATGAAGCCAAAACCCTTCGCATCGTTGAACCACTTGACAGTTCCAAAAGCCATGGGCTCCTCCCTAGAACCGCGGCATTCTTAGTCTGGGTTCCGGGGCTGTCAAGGTGCCTAACCCCGACCTGGCATCCATCTTGAATGGACCGTGGCGGGGCTGCGAACGGACCAAAAGAGGAGCCGCCGTGATGCATTTGTGCCCTTGTGGTTGACCGCTTCGGCGCAATATCCGAGACACTGAAGCGCAAAGCACCAACTCATTAGAATGAATCCATGCCTGACGACACCCCTCCGCCGCCCAAGCCTCCGAAGGCTGTGCCGCCGCCCGAGCGCGGCCAGGGTGCGGTTGTCGCCGAGCGCAAGACGGCCAAGACAGAGCCGCCCCGGATGTTCCAGGTGGTGCTCCTCAACGACGACTACACCCCCATGGAGTTTGTCGTGATGGTGCTTCAGGAATATTTCAAACGCGACCTCGAGACCGCGACGCAGATCATGCTCAAGGTGCACAAGGAAGGCCGTGGTGTCTGCGGTGTCTACACCAAGGACGTGGCGGCCACGAAAGTTGAACTGGTGCTGACTGCTGCCCGGCGTGGCGGTCACCCGCTGCAATGCATTATGGAGGCCGCATGATTGCGCAAGAGCTTGAGGTCAGCCTGCACATGGCGTTCGTCGAGGCGCGCCAGCAGCGCCACGAATTCATCACCGTCGAGCACCTGCTGATGGCGCTGCTCGACAACCCGTCGGCCGCAGAAGTCCTGCGGGCCTGCTCGGCCAACATCGACGAGCTGCGCAAGAGCCTGGCGCAGTTCATCAAGGAAAACACGCCCACGGTGGGTGGCACGGAAGAGGTCGACACCCAGCCGACGCTCGGGTTCCAGCGCGTGATCCAGCGCGCGATCATGCACGTGCAGTCCACCGGCAGCGGCAAGAAGGAAGTGACCGGCGCCAACGTGCTGGTGGCAATCTTCGGCGAGAAGGATTCGCACGCTGTCTATTACCTGCACCAGCAGGGTGTGACGCGCCTGGACGTGGTGAACTTCATCGCCCACGGCATCAAGAAGACCGACCCGCCCGAGCAGCCGAAGTCGAACGAAGGCTCCAGCGGTGAGGGCGAGAAGGAAGAGGGCGAATCCAAGGGCTCGCCGCTCGACCAGTTCACCCAGAACCTCAACCAGATGGCCCGCGACGGCAAGATCGACCCGCTGATCGGCCGCGAGCACGAGGTCGAGCGTGTCATCCAGATCCTGTGCCGTCGCCGCAAGAACAACCCGCTCCTGGTGGGTGAGGCTGGCGTGGGCAAGACGGCCATTGCCGAGGGCCTGGCCTGGCGCATCACGCAGAGCGAAGTGCCCGAGATCCTGGCCGATGCGCAGGTCTATGCGCTCGACATGGGCGCCTTGCTGGCCGGAACCAAGTACCGTGGCGATTTCGAGCAGCGTCTGAAGAGCGTGCTCAAGCACCTGAAGGACCAGCCGAACGCGGTGCTGTTCATTGACGAGATCCACACCCTGATCGGTGCCGGCGCGGCATCGGGCGGCACGCTGGACGCGAGCAACCTGCTCAAGCCGGCGCTGAGCTCGGGCCAGATGAAGTGCATCGGTGCGACCACCTTCACCGAGTACCGCGGCATCTTCGAGAAGGATGCGGCACTGTCGCGTCGTTTCCAGAAGGTCGACGTGGTCGAGCCTTCGGTCGAGCAGACGGTCGAGATCCTGAAGGGCCTCAAGTCGCGCTTTGAAGAGCACCACAGCGTGAAGTACGCGCTGGGCGCGCTGCAGGCGGCGGCTGAGCTGTCGGCGAAGTTCATCAACGACCGCCACCTGCCCGACAAGGCGATCGACGTGATCGACGAGGCCGGGGCCGCGCAGCGCATCCTGCCCAAGAGCAAGCAGAAGAAGACCATCACCCGCAATGAGGTCGAAGAGATCGTCGCCAAGATCGCGCGCATCCCGCCGACCAGCGTGTCGAACGACGACCGCTCCAAGCTCAAGACCATCGAGCGCGACCTGAACAGCGTGGTGTTCGGCCAGGAGCCGGCCATCGAGGCTCTCTCGGCCGCCATCAAGATGGCGCGTTCGGGCCTCGGCAAGCCCGACAAGCCGATCGGCTCGTTCCTCTTCAGCGGCCCCACCGGCGTCGGCAAGACCGAAGTCGCGAAGCAGCTGGCATTCATCCTCGGCATCGAGCTGATCCGCTTCGACATGAGCGAGTACATGGAGCGCCATGCGGTGAGCCGCCTGATCGGCGCGCCTCCGGGCTATGTCGGCTTCGACCAGGGCGGTCTGCTGACTGAAGCCATCACGAAGAAGCCGCACGCGGTGCTGCTGCTCGACGAAATCGAGAAGGCTCACCCGGACGTCTTCAACGTGCTGCTGCAGGTGATGGACCACGGTTCGCTGACCGACAACAACGGACGTAAGGCCGACTTCCGCAACGTCATCATCATCATGACGACCAACGCGGGCGCCGAGACCATGAACAAGGCGACCATCGGCTTCACCAACTCGCGTGAGCAGGGCGACGAGATGGCCGACATCAAGCGCCTGTTCACGCCGGAGTTCCGCAACCGCCTGGATGCGATCGTGAGCTTCCGCGCGCTCGATGAAGAGATCATCATGCGCGTGGTCGACAAGTTCCTGCTGCAGCTGGAGGCTCAGTTGGCCGAGAAGAAGGTGGAAGTGACCTTCAGCGACGCCCTTCGCAAGCACCTGGCGCACAAGGGATTCGACCCGCTGATGGGCGCACGCCCGATGCAGCGCCTGATCCAGGACACGATCCGTCGTGCGCTGGCCGATGAGCTGCTCTTCGGCCGCCTGGTCGACGGGGGCCGCCTGTCGGTCGACCTCGATGCCGAAGGCAAGGTCGTGCTTGACATCCAGCCGCCGAAGAAGAGCGACAGGCCCAAGGCCGAGCCGGCGACGGCCTGAGCCTTCACCGGCGATCAACGGGGCCTTCGGGCCCCGTTTTTCATGGCGCGTGGCGCTCGGCCGGGTCCTGCTGGAAGAAGTTCTTCAGCAGCTCGTAGAGGTAAGGGTCGTCCTCGCGGAGCGCGGCGCCCGCCACGAAAAAGCCTTCGCAGGCAACCGCGAAGAATTCGCTGACCGACTCGGCGCCGTACGGGTCGAGCACGGTCTCGAACCCAGCCTCGAGCCGACGCTGGAGCCGCAGGTGGCTGGCCTCGATGACACGGCGCCAGTGCTCCCTCGACACTGCATCCGGCAGCGGCGGAATGCCGACGGCTTCGCCCCGGCGCAGCTCCATCACGTGTGCGAACTCGTGGATGACGACGTTGTAGACCGGGCCGTCCCCGGCATGGGCCGCGTCGGTCACGCCGCGCCAGCTGAGCATCATCGGGCCGTCTCCCATGGCTTCGCCGACAAGCGCTTCCTCGTACTCGTGCACCACGCCCGACTCGTCGGTCACCTCGCGCGAGGCGACCACTTCGTCAGGGTGCAGCACGATGGTCACGAAGCTGTCGTACCAGTGCAGGCCGAGCTCGAGCACCGGCAGGCACGCTTGTGCGGCGATGGTGACGGCCATGTCGTCGGTGACTTCCAGCCCGCCCGCGCCGGTAAACTCTTTCTGCGCAAGGAAAAGGGTGGCCATCTCGCGCAGGCGCTGGGCGTCGTGAGGCGGCAGTGCGGCGAGGAAGGGATAACGTGCGAGGGTCGACTGCCACATCGCGTCGGGGATGGGCCGCGTGGCCAGGGTGCGTCGTTCGCGCCAGCGGCGCCAGGCGGCGAGCACCATTGTGTTCAGCGTGCCAGGGCTTGTGCGAGGGGCAGGCGCTGAAAGCCTTGCCCCGTGAGACGCAGGACTTCGGCGCGATGGGGCGCATGGTCCAGCTCCCAATCGGACAGGACGTGCCGGTCGCAGCCGTCACCCAGCGGCAGCGAGGCAGGGCGGTGGGTATGACCATGCACCATGGTGGTCGAGGATGCGGCATGCAGCCAGCGCAGCGCCTCGGGCCCATCCACGTCGGCCCACTCGTCGGGTGAGGTCTGCAAACGCTTCTTGGCCTCGCTTTGCTGGCGCACCTGGCGCGCGTAGTCGCGGCGCGCTGCCAGCGGCTGCGCCAGGAACTGCTGCTGCCACGCCGGGCTGCGCACCATCGCGCGGAACTTCTGGTACTCGGTGTCGGCGAGGCAGAGCGCGTCACCATGGGTGAGCAGCACGCGTTGGCTGAACGCCGTGAGCAGCGTGGGGTCTGCGAGCGGCGTCATGCCGCAGTCTTGCAGCAATTTCGCACCGACGAGGAAGTCGCGGTTGCCGACGAGAAACGCGAGGCTTCGCGTGGCCGAAGCGTCGCGCAGCACCCGCGCGCATTCGGCCTCGAAGCCTTCGAAGCGCGAGTCGTCGCCGACCCACACTTCGAACAGGTCGCCCAGGATGAACACCGCATCGGCCGGCGTGTCTTGCATGTACGAGGCCCAGGCCTCGTAGGTGCGCGGTGTGTCCGCGCTCAGGTGCAGGTCGGAGATGAAGTCGATGCGCTGCCAGCGCGCATCGGCATGGAGCTCGGGCGGCGCGGCAAGCGTCTCACTCATCGCGCCTCTGGACCTCAGACGACGAGCGCCTTGGTGATGACCACGTCTTCCAGCGGCACGTCGCCATGGCCACCGCGGTTGCCGGTCTTCACACCTTCGATGGCGTCGACCACTTCCTGGCCCGAGACGACCTTGCCGAAAACGGCATAGCCCCAGCCGTTGGGCGACTCCGACTTGAAGTTGAGGAAGTCGTTGTCGGTGCTGTTGATGAAGAACTGCGCCGAGGCCGAGTGCGGGGCGCTGGTGCGCGCCATCGCGATCGTGTAGTGGTTGTTCTTGAGGCCGTTGTTGGCTTCGTTCTGGATGGGCGCGTCGGTGGGCTTCTGCTTCATGCCCGGCTCGAAACCACCGCCCTGGATCATGAAACCCTTGATGACGCGGTGGAACACCGTGCCGTCGTAGTGACCCTTCTCGACGTACGAGACGAAGTTGGCGACGGTGACCGGCGCCTTGGCTTCGTCGAGCTCGAGGCGGATGTTGCCCTTGCTGGTTTGCAGTTCGATGGTCTTGCTCATGTCATTTCTCCAAAGTGGCTTTCTTGATGACCACGGGGGTGTTGGGAACGTCGCCGCGGCCAGTGGGCACGGCGCGGATCTTGTCGACGACCTCCATGCCCGAGATCACCTTGCCGAACACGGCATAACCGTGACCGTCGGGGGAGGGCGCATTGAGTGCGTCGTTGTTCTTCACGTTGATGAAGAACTGCGATGTGGCGGAATCAGGGATGGCGGTGCGGGCCATGGCGATGGTGCCGCGGTCATTCTTCAGGCCGTTGCGAGCTTCCAGCGGGATGGGTGCGCGCGTCTTCTTCTCCTTCAGGTCGGCCGTCATGCCGCCCCCCTGGATCATGAAGCCGTCGATCACGCGATGGAACACCGTGCCGTCGTAGTGGCCGGCCTTCACGTACTGCACGAAGTTGTCGACCGTCTTGGGCGCCTTGGCAGCGTCGAGCTCGACCACGATGTCGCCCATCGACGTGGCGAGCTTGACCTTCTGGGCGTGGGCTGCAAGGCTCGCCCCGAAGCCGATCACGGCAGCGGCGAGCACGGGCAACCAGCGGGTTTTCATCATCCGATCACTCCTTCGAAAAAGATCTTCCATTGTCCACCCTCCTTGCCCCAGTACTGGCGCTTCATCGGCCCGCTGCGCTGGCCCCTGAGCACTTCGCCAAAGGTGATGATCAGCACCTCGCTGCTGTCGCGCCAGGACAGGATGGAGAGCTCCTTCAGCTCCGACTCGCGGCCGCCCGCGGCGTTCACCTCGCGGCTCATGGTCTTCGACCATTGGGCGAGGTCGGCATTTCCGCTCGTGAACTGCGGCGAGTAGAAGCCCATCAGCTTGGCCATGTCGCCGCGCGAGCGTGCCTGGCGCCACTGCTCGACCAAGGCGCGCACGGCGGTGCGCTCGCGCTCGTTCTGGCTGTGTGCCACCCATTCGATCTTGGGCGCAATGACGACGGGCGTGCGGCGCGGCGAGACTTCGCGCAGCAGGCGCATCAGGTCGTCGTTGGCGAGCACGACGCAGCCGTCGGTGCTTTGTGGTGAGCGGGCGTAGTTCTCGGGCGGCACGCCGTGCAACCAGATGCCGCTTCCTGTCTTGCCGCGGCGACGGTCGTATTCGTTGGGGTAGTTGAGCGTGAGCGCGCCGGGGCCGTAGAAGTCTTTCAGCTGGCGGCCTTCGAGGCGGCTGGTGATGAAGTACACGCCGAGCGGCGTGCGCTGGTCGCCTTGCTCCTTCTTGTCCACGCCCAGCCGGCCGAGCGAAACATAGTGGTCGGCGACGAGCCGCAGGCCTTGTGCGTCGTTCTCGAAGAGATAAAGCCGCGAGCGGCTTGCGTCGACGGCGATGGCGTGGCGGGTGCTGGTCGGCAGGTCGATGAACTGGCGGGGCACGGCCTGGGCCGGTGGGCGCTCGGTGAGGGCAGCCAGTCGGACGGCGGCCTCATGCCGCAGCTGAACCCAGTTGGCGGCTGCGGAGGCTGGCAGTTCGGACGGGGCGACCTCCAGCGGCCCCAGCTTGCCGCGCCGGGTCAGCAGCAGGTCGCCGTAGACCAGCTGGGCGAGCTGGAAGTTGGGCACGTCACGCGCGAGCGATTCGGCCTTGGCCAGCGCCTGGCGGGTGTCGCCGGCGCGAATGAGGCGGTAGACCTCGATGAGCCTGGCTTCGGGCGACGCCTGCCGGGGCGCAGTGGCACTGCTCTTGGCGGGTGGCGGCGCCGCGGCCGCCGAGACGGCTGCGGCGAGAGCGCAGCTTGCCAGGACGGTTGCGGCGAGCGTTGCCTTGCGCGCAATCCGAGTGAGTCGAGCCAGTTCCACTGGGCTCACGAGCCGGTGCTTTCCTTCTGGATCAGCCAGCGGCCCGACACCTTCACGAGCTCGAGCGTCTTGCGGCTGGAGACCTTCAGCGCGTCGGCGCTGTACTGCTGGCGGAACTGCACGATGGCCTTGTCGCCTTGCGTGCGGGTTTCGATGTCGCTGAGCGTGACCGAGATGCTGCGCTTGCCTTCGATGCGCGCGCGGCGTTCGTCTTCCCATGCCTTGCGGCTCTTTCCACCGGTGAATGCGGGCGTGTAGGCAGCGATGTACGCCTCGACGTCCTTGCGGCTCCAGGCGCTGGCCCAGGCCTGGACGGCGGCCTGGGCTTCCTGCGCCGCGTCGGCGGACACGGGGGCAGCTGGGGGCGGCGGCGCAACAGGTGCGGCAGGCGTGGCGCGCGGTGCCGGCGGCGTGGGGGCGGCCTTTGCCGTCACGACCGCGGGGGCAGGCGCCGGCGCAGCGGCCGGCGCTGGAGACGGGGCGGCGGGAGGCTTCGCCGTGGTGACCGGCTTGGCGCTCGCGACCGCCAGCGGCGAGGCCTTCGGTGTGAAGAGGTCGCGGATCATCGCGAGCTTGGGGCCGACCTTCGCGGTGTTGCTGCCTTCCATCTGCAGCGCCTTGGAATAAGCCTGGCTGGCGAGCTTGGCGTACACGTCGCCCAAGTTCTCGTAGGCGGTGGCGTAGCTCGGGTTGGTGCGGATCGCCGACTCGAGCGCGCGCCGCGCCTGGTCGTACTGGCCTTGCTTGCTGTAGAGCACCGCGAGGTTGTTGTAGGGCTCGGGAAGTTCGGGGAAGTCTTCGGTGAGCTTCACGAAGATGGCGATGGCTTCGGCGTTCTTGCCCTGCTCGGCGACGGCGAGCCCCTTCAGGAAACGCATGCGCGCATCACGGGGATGGGCGGCAAGGAACTGGTCGGCCTTGTGCACGGCTTCGGCCCACTGACCTGCGCTGAAGAGGCGGTCGACATCAGAATATTCGTCGGCATGCGCACCACCGGCAAAGGTCATCGCGGCCGCGATGGCGAGGCTCAGAAGCGGAGAAGGTAGACGGACCATCGACGTCGTGGGGGTGGGTTGCGGGCACCGGACTGCGGCGCCTTGGAAGCTCGGACGGGCCTTCAGTGGGCTCTTGTGCAAGAGGGGAGAATGGCGAGAGCCGCCACCAAAAGCCCGGCCGCTATACTCCGAAAATTGTATCGCAGGCCCACTGTCCGACGGCCTTTCAACAGCCCCGGCGCCAGTGCTTCACCGTGAAGCTGGCCGGTTGAATTTCACGGCATCGGGCACCTTCCAGCTCCCAGTTCATCCGATGACCTTGCGCATCTTCAACACCTTGACCCGCCAGACCGAGGTGTTCGCTCCCATCGAGCCCAACCATGTGCGCATGTACGTCTGCGGCATGACCATCTACGACCTGTGCCATGTGGGGCATGCGCGTTTCATGATGGCGTTCGACGTGGTCGCGCGGTGGCTGCGAGCCTCCGGGTATCGCGTCACCTACGTGCGCAACATCACCGACATCGACGACAAGATCATCAAGCGTGCGCTCGAGCGCAACATTCCGATCCGCCAGCTCACCGCCGAGATGACCCGGGCGATGCACGAAGACGTGGCAGCGCTTGGCATCGAGTCCCCCACGCATGAGCCGCGGGCCACTGAATACGTGCCGCAGATGCTCGAAATGATCGGCAAGCTCGAGCGCAATGGTTTGGCCTATCGCGCGCCCAACGGCGATGTGAACTACTCGGTGCGCAAGTTCGAAGGCTACGGCAAGCTCTCGGGCAAGTCGCTCGACCAGCTGCGCGCCGGCGAGCGTGTGGCGGTGCTCGATGGCAAGGATGACCCGCTCGACTTCGTGCTGTGGAAGTCGGCCAAGCCCACCGAGCCCGAAGATGCCAAGTGGGCCAGCGACTACGGCCCCGGTCGGCCGGGTTGGCACATCGAATGCTCGGCGATGAGCTGCGCGCTGCTCGGCGAGCAGTTCGACATCCACGGCGGCGGCATGGACCTGCAGTTCCCGCACCACGAGAACGAGATCGCCCAGAGCGAAGGTGCCAACGGCAAGCGCTTCGTCAACCTGTGGATGCACAACGGGTTCCTCAACGTCGTGAACGACGAGGGCGAAGGCGTGAAGATGTCGAAGTCGCTCGGCAACTTCTTCACCATCCGCGACGTGCTCAAGCACTACGACGGGGAGACGCTGCGCTTCTTCATGCTGCGCACGCATTACCGAAGCCCGCTGAACTTCGGGGACGCCAACCTCCAAGACGCTCGGAACGGCCTGCGTCGCCTGTACACGGCACTGCTCGATCTCGATGTGCCGGCAACACCCGTGGACTGGACGCTGCCGCAAGCGGCTCGTTTCCGCGAAGCGATGAACGAGGACTTCAGCACCCCCGAAGCCGTGGCCGTCCTCTTCGAGCTGGCGTCCGACGTGAACCGGACGCGCTCTCTTGAGCAGGCCGCGTTGCTCAAAGGTCTTGGTGGCGCACTTGGCTTGCTGCAGCAGAACCCGCGCGCCTACCTGCAAGAGGGAGCAAGCCTCGACGACGCCGCGATCCAGGCCCAGATCGAAGCGCGCGCGGCTGCCAAGAAGGCACGTGACTTCGCGCTCGCCGACCAGATCCGCAAAGACCTCCTCGCGCGAGGCATCGTGCTGCAGGACTCGCCGCAGGGCACCACCTGGACCAAAGCGTGAGCCCGGTGCGAACCGTCACCCCCGAGTACTGGGACGAGGCGTGCAAGCACCTCGCCAAGCGCGACCGCGTGATGCGCAAGCTGATTCCCCAGTGCGGGGAAGGGCAGTTGCAAAGCCGCGGTGACGCGTTCACCACGCTGGCCCGCTCGATCGTCGGTCAGCAGATCTCGGTCAAGGCCGCACAGGCGGTGTGGGATCGCTTCGTCGCGCTCATGGACGGGGCTCCCTCGCGGGTGCTGCCGGCCGCGGTCGCGCAGATCGAAGCGGCGGTGATGCGCAGCGCCGGCCTGTCGGCACGCAAGGTCGAGTACCTGCTCGACCTGGCCCAGCATTTCGAGTCGGGCAAGGTCCACGTGCGCCAGTGGCAGCAGATGGACGATGAAGCCATCATCGAGGAGCTGGTGGCCATCCGCGGCATTGGCCGCTGGACGGCCGAGATGTTCCTGATCTTCCACCTGATGCGGCCGAATGTCCTGCCGCTCGACGACGTGGGCTTGATCAAGGGCATCAGCATCAACTACTTCAGCGGCGAGCCCGTATCAAGGGCAGAAGCGCGTGAAGTCGGCGATGCCTGGGCCCCTTTTCGCTCGGTGGCCACGTGGTACATTTGGCGCAGCCTCGACCCTCTGCCTGTGGCTTACTGAGACCTCTGTCTCGCCTCACGCAAAACGCGCGCCCTGCGCGTCAACACACCGGGATCCTGACGGATGAGCAAACGACACTTCCTCGAGTTCGAGCAACCCATTGCCGAGCTTGAAACCAAGATCGAAGAGCTGCGCTATGTACAAAGCGAATCGGCCGTCGACATCTCCGAAGAGATCGACCGGCTCGGCAAGAAGAGCCAGCAGCTCATCAAGGACATCTATTCCAACCTGACCCCGTGGCAGGTCACGCAGATCTCGCGGCATACGCAGCGGCCGTATGCGATGGACTACATCAACGAGGTCTTCACCGACTTCCAGGAGCTGCGTGGCGACCGCCACTTCGCTGACGACCAGTCCATCGTCGGCGGCCTGGCCCGCTTCAATGGCCAGGCCTGCATGGTCATCGGTCACCAGAAGGGCCGTGACACGAAAGAGCGCGCAATGCGCAACTTCGGCATGTCGCGCCCCGAGGGTTACCGCAAGGCCCTGCGCCTGATGAAGCTGGCCGAAAAATTCGGCCTGCCGGTCTTCACGCTGGTCGACACCCCGGGCGCCTACCCCGGCATCGGCGCCGAAGAGCGTGGCCAGTCGGAAGCCATCGGCCGCAACATCTACGAGATGGCCCAGCTCGAAGTGCCCATCATCGTCACCATCATCGGCGAAGGTGGCTCGGGCGGCGCGCTGGCCATCAGCGTGGGCGACCAGGTGTTGATGCTGCAGTACTCGACCTACTCGGTGATCACGCCGGAAGGTTGCGCCTCCATCCTGTGGCGCACGGCAGAGCGCGCACCCGACGCAGCCGAGCAACTCGGCATCACCGCCCACCGGTTGAAGGCCCTGGGGCTCATCGACAAGATCGTCAACGAGCCCGTGGGCGGTGCCCATCGCGACCCGAAGCAGATGTGCGCGTTCCTCAAGCGTGCCTTGAACGATGCCTTGCGCCAGGTCGTCGACCTCAAGCCCAAGGAACTGCTGCAGCGGCGCTACGAGCGACTGCAGTCCTATGGCCGCTTCACGGACACCAGCGACCGCTGATCCACCTCGACGCATCGCGGTCGCCTACAGCGCCGGCCGCGATTCCACCGCCCTGCTGCATGCCACCGCCACCGCCGCGGTGGGGCAGGGCGTTGAAGTTCTTGCCCTCCATGTCCACCACGGGCTGAGCCCGCATGCCGATGACTGGCTGCTGCACGCACAGCGGCAGTGCGCCCGCTGGGTGAAGCAAGGCTTGCCTGTTCGCCTTTGTGCGCATCGGCTCGCGCGTCGTCCGGCGGTGGGCGAGAGTGTCGAAGCGTGGGCCCGCCGCGAGCGCTACCGGGCGCTGCGCGAGATGGCGCTTCAGGAAGGCGCGTCCGTGGTGCTGCTCGCCCACCACCAGCGCGACCAGGCCGAGACCTTCATGCTGCAGGCCCTGCGCGGTGCCGGTGTGGCCGGCCTTGCCGGCATGCCGCCGGTGGCCGAGCGCGATGGCGTGCGATGGGAACGCCCGTGGCTGCAACGGCCCCGGTCGGCAATCGAAGCTTACGTGCGGCAGCACCGTCTGCGGTTCGTCGACGACGACAGCAACGATCAAGCGCGCTTCGCCCGCAATCGGCTGCGCCTCGAGGTGTGGCCGTCGCTCGCGGCGGCCTTTCCGCAGGCCGATGCGAGCCTGGCCGACGCGGCGACCTGGGCGGCACAGGCGACCGAAGCCTTGGCCGAACTGGCCGCCATCGACCTCGCCGAGGTAGCCGATGCCGAGGGCCTCAAGCTGTCGGCCTGGCGGGCCCTCAGCCCACCGCGGCAGGTCAATGCCCTGCGTGCCTGGCTCTTGCGCGAGGGCGGGGCCTTGCCTGGCTCGACGCTGCTCCAGCGGCTGCAGGCTGAGCTGCCCGGCACGGGAGATGCACGCTGGGAGTGGCCGCAAGGCGTGCTTCACCGCCATCGTGGCCGCCTGACGCACCAGCGTGCGGCGCACACCGCCGACGCGGAGCCCGAGACCAGCCTGCGCATCCTCAAGGCCGGCCGCTACCCGTTGCCCCGCTGGGGCGGCGTGCTCGTGGCGGTCAGGGTCCGCGAGGGCGGTGTGCACAGCGCGTGGCTGGCGCAGCTCGAACTGCGGCCCCGCACTGGCGGCGAGCAGTTCATGGCGGGCATCGGGCGGCCGGCCCGCAGCTTGAAGAAGCAGTACCAGGCGGCCGACGTGCCCGCGTGGGAGCGCGACGGGCCGCTCGTCTACAGCGGCGGCCAGCTCGTCTTCGTGCCTGGGCTGGGCATTGATGCACGCGTGCAGGCGCTGCCTGGCCAACCGCAGCTGGGCTTGCGCTGGGAGCGCGGCTAAAATGCGCGGTTTCCCTCCTACGACCGGCTCTTTTCATGGCACTCATCGTTCACAAATACGGCGGCACTTCCATGGGCTCCACGGAGCGCATTCGCAATGTCGCCAAACGCGTGGCCAAGTGGGCGCGTGCCGGGCACCAGATGGTCGTCGTGCCCTCGGCGATGAGCGGCGAGACCAACCGCCTGCTGGGCCTGGCCAAGGAGCTGTCGCCCGAGATTGCCAGCGACGGCGTGCTGCGCGAGCTCGACATGATCGCGTCCACGGGCGAGCAGGTGTCGGTGGGCCTGCTGTCCATCGCACTGCAGGCTGAAGGCCTGGAGGCCGTGAGCTATGCCGGCTGGCAGGTGCCCATCGCCACCGACTCGTCGTACACCAAGGCCCGCATCCAGAGCATCGACGACAAGCGCGTGCGAGCCGATCTGGCCGCCGGCAAGGTGGTCGTCATCACCGGCTTCCAGGGCGTGGACGACAAGGGCAACATCACCACGCTCGGCCGTGGCGGCTCCGACACCTCGGCCGTGGCCGTGGCGGCCGCGATGAAGGCCGACGAGTGCCTGATCTACACCGACGTCGATGGTGTCTACACCACCGACCCGCGCATCGTGCCCGAGGCACGCCGCCTGCACACCGTGAGCTTCGAAGAGATGCTCGAGATGGCCAGCCTCGGTTCCAAGGTGCTGCAGATCCGCTCGGTCGAATTCGCCGGCAAGTACCGCGTGCCCACGCGCGTGCTCTCCAGCTTCACCCCCTGGGACATCGACCTCGTCGAAGAGGCCAAGTCCGGCACCCTGATCACTTTTGAGGAAGACGAAAAAATGGAACAAGCCGTTGTTGCAGGCATCGCGTTCAACCGTGACGAAGCCAAGATCACCGTCGCCGGCGTGCCCGACAAGCCCGGCATCGCCTTCCAGATCCTCGGCCCCGTCGCCGACGCCAACATCGACGTCGACGTGATCATCCAGAACGTGTCGCACGACGGGAAGACCGACTTCTCGTTCACCGTGCACCGCAACGACTACGCCCGCACCATCGATCTGCTGAAGAACAAGGTCCAGCAGCAGATGGGCGCCAAGGAGGTGACCGGCGACAACAAGATCTGCAAGGTGAGCATCGTCGGCATCGGCATGCGCTCGCACGTGGGCGTGGCCGCCAAGATGTTCCGCTGCCTCTCGGAAGAGGGCATCAACATCCAGATGATCACCACCAGCGAAATCAAGACCAGCGTCGTGATCGACGAGAAGTACATGGAACTGGCGGTGCGGGCCCTCCACAAGGCGTTCGACCTCGAGCAACAAGCTGCCTGATCGTTGCGCTTTGAAGGCGATGTTCTGAACTAGAATGCCGCCCTGTGCTGGAGACGTGACCGAGTGGCCGAAGGTGCTCCCCTGCTAAGGGAGTATGTGGGCAAAACCTGCATCGAGGGTTCGAATCCCTCCGTCTCCGCCAGCACAGCCTGACAAGAAGCCCCGCAAGGGGCTTTTTTGCGTCTGGACGCGGCGCTCCATTGAACTCGCGCACAGTCGGGCCCACCTGCAGGCTTCCCATCGACTGCGACTGCCGCCATGTCATTCACACCGATCACGCTCATCGTCGCCTTGCTGCACCTGTACATCGGCTGGCGACTGGTGCCGCAGCTGGGGGGTGCGGCGGGTTGGGGCTTCGCGCTGGTGCTCCTCGCCTCGACCGTGCTGATGCCGCTCAGCATGACGGCCCGGCGCATGCAGAACCGCCGCGCGGCCGAAGGTCTCGCCTGGGCGGGGTTCGTCTTCATGGGGCTCTTTTCGTCGCTCTTCGTGCTGACCTTGCTGCGCGAGCTGGTGCTGCTGGCCGGGTCGATCGCCGGAGCGCCGGCTGAACTCGCGCGCTGGACCGGCCAGGCGGTGCCGGCTGTCGGCGCGCTGGTCACCCTCTGGGGCTTCGTGAACGCGCGCCGCCGCGCACGTGTCGTCTCGGTCGAGGTGCCCATCGCCGGCCTGCCGCCGTCGCTGAAGGGCTTCACCATCGCGCAGATCAGCGACATCCACGTCGGCCCCACGATCAAGGCGCCCTACCTGCAGGCCATCGTCGACAAGGTCAACCAGCTCGACGCCGACATGGTGGCGGTCACCGGCGACCTGGTCGACGGCAGCGTGCGCGAGCTCGGCCCCCATGTGGCACCGTTGGCCGAGCTGCGCTCGCGCCATGGCACCTTCTTCGTGACCGGCAACCACGAGTACTACTCCGGCGCCCACGCGTGGATCGCCGAGCTCAGGCGCCTGGGCATCCGTGTGCTGCTCAACGAACACACCGTCTTGCAGCACGGCGCCGCACCCATCGTGGTGGCCGGCGTGGCCGACTACACCGCGCATCTCTTCGACCCCTCGCACCGCAGCGACCCGCAAGCCGCGCTGGCCGGTGCGCCCGCAGATGCCACGCGTGTGCTGCTCGCGCACCAGCCGCGCAGCGCCGAAGCCGCCGAGCGTGCCGGCTTCGATCTGCAGATCTCCGGCCACACGCACGGCGGCCAGTTCTTCCCGTGGAATTTCTTCGTGCCCTTGCAACAGCCGTTCACGGCCGGCCTCCACAAGCTGCGCCGGCTCTGGGTCTACACGAGCCGTGGCACCGGCTACTGGGGCCCGCCCAAGCGTTTCGGTGCGCCCTCGGAGATCACGCGCCTGCGACTCGTCCCTGCTGCCGACTGAGACAATTTGTCCAGTACACCGGCGACGGCACTGCCCGCTAAGCTCGGGACCATGAAGTCTCTTTGCGCGGCGCTCGTGTGCGTGTTGTGGTCGGCGTCGGCAGTGGCGGTCGAAGACAGCATGGCCCAGCGCATGCAAGCCTGCACCGGCTGCCACGGCCCCGAGGGCCGCGCCGCGCGGGACGGCTACTACCCGCGCATCGCCGGCAAGCCTGCGGGCTACCTCTACAACCAGCTCGTCAACTTCCGCGATGGCCGGCGCCACTACCTGCCCATGACGCGGCTGATCGATCCGCTGTCAGACGCCTACCTTCGCGAGATCGCCGCGCATTTCGCGTCGCTCGACCTGCCGTACGCACCACCGCGGCCCGCGCAGGTGCCGGCCGACGTGCTCGCACGCGGCGAAGCGCTCGCGCTGCGCGGCGACCCGTCGCGCAAGATCCCCGCATGTGCGCAGTGCCACGGCACGACCTTCACCGGCGTCACGCCGCACCTGCCGGGCCTCCTCGGCATCCCGCGCGACTACATCGCCGGGCAACTCGGTGCATGGAAGTCGGGCGCCCGCCGCGCGATGGCGCCTGACTGCATGGCGCAGATCGCGAAAGTGCTCACGCCCGACGACGTCAGTGCCGTGTCGCACTGGCTGGCCGCGCAGCCGTTGCCAGCCTCGGCCAAGCCAGCCGCCGCCTTGCCTGGGCCCATGCCGATGGGCTGCGGGGGGACTGGCGAGGGGAGTACCGTGCGATGAAGCGCGCATGGCTCGTCGTGCTGGTGCTCGTGCTGCTCGCGGGTGCGGTGGTCGTCGGCCTCAACCTGCGTGGCGAAGACCCGCTCGACGAGGCGCCTGTCGCCGCCACGCCCGAGCTGATCCAGCGCGGCGAATACCTCGCACGCGCCGGCAACTGCGCCGGCTGCCACACCGAGCGCGGCGGCGTGCCGTATGCCGGCGGCCGCGGCATCGACACACCCTTCGGCACGATCTACAGCCCCAACCTCACGCCTGACGCAGCGACCGGCCTTGGCCAGTGGAGCGCTTCGCACTTCTGGCGCGCCATGCACAACGGCCGCTCGCGCGACGGCCGCCTGCTGTCGCCCGCGTTTCCGTACACCAACTACACGCTGGTGACGCGCGCCGACTCCGACGCGATCTACGCCTACCTGCGCAGCCTGCCGCCGGTGGCCAAGCCGAACCGCGAGCACTCGATGCGCTTCCCCTATGGCACGCAGGCCGCGCTCGCCGTGTGGCGCGCGCTCTACTTCAAGCCCGAGACGCACACTGCCGATGCGTCCCAGTCGGCTGCATGGAACCGCGGCGCCTACCTCGTGCGCGGCCTGGGCCATTGCAACGCCTGCCACGGCCACCGCAACGCGCTCGGCGCCACGGGTGGCACGCTCGACCTGAGCGGCGGCCTGATCCCGGTGCAGAACTGGTACGCGCCGTCGTTGAGCGACCCCCACGAGGCCGGCGTTGGCAACTGGCCGCCGCAGGAGGTCGCCACCTTGCTCAAGACCGGCATGAGCCCGCGCGCCTCGGTGCTCGGCCCGATGGCCGAGGTGGTGCTCGGCAGCACGCAGCACCTGCGCGACGACGACCTGCTCGCGATGGGCGAGTACCTGCGCAGCCTGCCGCCCAGCGCCTCTCGGGCGACGAGCCTCCCGGGCCCGAGCCCTGACCAGGCGCAGGGCAAGAAGCTCTACGACCAGCACTGTGCGGGTTGCCATGGCGATGCGGGCGAGGGCGCCAAGGGCATCTACCCCGCGCTGGCGGGCAACCGTGCGGTGACGATGGCCACGCCGGCCAACCTTGTGCGCGTGTTGATGGAAGGCGGCTTCGCCCCGTCGACCGCCGGCAATCCGCGGCCCTTTGGCATGCCGCCATTCGCTGGGACACTGAACGACGACGACATGGCGGCCGTGCTCTCGCATGTGCGCAGCGCCTGGGGCAACCAGGCGCCGCCGGTGTCGGCCTTCGAGGTGTCCCGCTACCGGGAGCGTTGAGGGGAGCGCGAGGCGGCCGTGGCGCGCTCAGTTGAGCGTGGCCCCCGAGACCTTCACCACCTCGGCCCACTTCTTCATCTCGTCGGCGATGAAGGCCTTGAACTTCTGCTCGTCGTAGCCGACGAGCGGCTGGCTGCCGATCTCTTCGAAAGGCGCGACGACGGCCTTGTCGGTGAGCGCGGTGTGCATCGCAGCCGAGAGTTTCCTGACGATGGGCGCCGGCGTCTCGGCCGGCACGACGATGCCCGACCAGCTGCTCGACTCCAGCCCCGGGAATCCCGCTTCGGCGATGGTCGGCACATCGGGCAGGGCGGGCAGCCGCTTCGTGCCCATCACCACGAGCGGGCGCAGCTTGCCCGACTTGATGTGTGGCAGCAGCGTCACGGTGTAGTCGTACATCAAGTCCAGGCGGCCGCCGAGCAGGTCCTGCAGCGCGGGCGTACTGCCCTTGTAGGGCACGTGGGTCATCTTCGTGCCCGTCTTGGCCTGCACCATCTCGCTCGTGAGGTGCGTGCCGGTGCCGGGGCCTGCCGAGCCGTAGTTGAGCGTGCCGGGGTTGGCCTTCGCGTAGTCGATGAGCTCCTTCATCGTCTTGTACGGCCGCGAGGCTTCGACCACCAGCACGGTGGGCGACATGAACATCCCGTGGACGGGAATGAAGTCGCGCAGCGGCTGGTACTTGAGCGTCTTGTAGAGCGCGAGGTTCGCGGCCATCGTGCCCGAGGTCGCGTAGAGCACGGTGTAGCCGTCGGGCGCGGCGCTCATCACCTGCTCGGTGGCCAGCGATCCGCCGACGCCCGGCCGGTTCTCGACGACGAACGATTGACCCAGCACCTCGCCCATCTTCTTGGAGATGGCGCGCGAGGTGGTGTCGGTCACGCCACCGGGAGTGAACGGCACGACCCAGGTGATCGGTTTCACCGGATAGGTTTGTGCACGCGCGGGCACATCCGTCAGCATCAGCGCCGCCACCGCCATCAACAGGACACGCAACTTCGTCATCGCATTTCCTTTCGTTGCCTCGGGTCGTTCCACGCAGCGCTACGAGCGACCGGGTGAACAAGATACTTGCAGACTAACAAGCAAAGTCGCTACCGTGCATGCACGTTTGCCCCACGTGCCGTTCTGCTCGTCGAACGACACCATGGGCGCACAACACCTTCACAAGCAGTACGGACGATGAGCATTGACCTGAACGCAGAACAAGTCACACTGCGCGACAGCATCCGGCGTTTCATGAAGGCCGAAGTCGTGCCCTTGATCACGAAGCACGAGGCCGAGCGCAGCTTTCCGTTCGAGCTGTTGCCGCGATTGGCCGAGTTCGGCTACCTCGGCGGCACGCTCTCCGAAGACGACGGCGGCATGGGGATCGACTACCCCACCTGGGCCATGATGATGGAAGAGGCCGGCTACCACTGGCTCTCGTTGCGCACCATGTGCAACATCACCAACGGCTCGATCAACCGCATCGCCACGCATGGCACGCCCGAGCAGAAGGAGCGCTTCCTCAAGCCGGCGCTGCGCGGCGAGCTGAAGGTCTGCACCGGCCTCACCGAGCCCGACACCGGCTCCAACATCGCGGGCATCCAGACGCGTGCCGAACTGAAGGGCGATCACTGGGTGATCAACGGTCGCAAGATGTGGATCACCAACGGCGCCTTTGCCGACGTGGCGATGATCGTCGCGCGCACCTACAGCCCCACGTGCGACGGCGCCCTGTCGGCCTTCATCGTCGAGCGTGCGAAGAGCCCGTACGACGTGCGTCGGCTCGACACCATGGTGCTGCGCTGCACCGGCACCGCCGAGCTCGGCTTCAACGACGTGAAGATCCCGAAGGAAAACCTCGTCGGCCAGGAAGGCCAGGCGCTGAAGGGCACGCTGAAAGGGCTGGATGCGGCCCGCCTCAACATCGCGATGGGCGCGGTCGGCGCGGCGCAGGCGGCGCTCGATCTCTCGATCGACTACGTCAAGCAGCGCAAGCAGTTCGGCCGCCTCATCGGCAGCTACCAGCTGGTGCAGAAGCACATCGTCGACATGACGGTGCGCGTGGAAGCGGCCCGCGCGCTCGGCTACCGCGCGGCCCACGCGCTGCAGCTCGGGCAGGACGTGCGCCAGGCCTGCTCCATCGCCAAGCTCTACGCCACCGAGTCGGCGCACGAGGTGGCGAGCATGGCCCTGCAGGTGCACGGTGGCAGCGGCTACTCGACCGACCTGCCCATCGAGCGCATCTTCCGCGACACCCGCGGCGGCATGATCCCCGAGGGCACCACCGAGATCCAGACGCTCATCATCGGCCGCGAGATCCTGGGCATCAACGCCATCTCCTGATCAGTCTTCCGCAGTTCCCATGCACGACTCGCTTCCTGATCTCTCTCTCCTGTGTTCGCCGCGTTCCGTCGCACTCGTGGGCGCCTCCGACGACCCCGGCAGCATCGGCGGCCGCGCCCTCATCAACCTGCTGAAGCATTCCGACTTCAAGGGTGAGGTGATGCTCGTCAACCCGAAGCGCGAGAGCGTCTCCGGCATGCGCTGCTGGCCCGACGTCGCCTCGCTGCCGAGCACGCCCGACCTCGTGCTCATCTCGGTGCCTGCGGTGCATGTCAACCCTGCATTGCGCCAGGCGGCTGCGCGCGGTGTGCCCTTCGCCATCGTCTACACCTCCGGCTTCGGCGAAGCGGGCCCAGCCGGCAAGGCGCTCGAGGACGAGATGCGCGGCATCGTCACGACATCGACGCTGCGCGTCTATGGCCCCAACTGCCCGGGCCTGTGCAACATCAACGAGCGCCTGGGCTTCACTTTCTCACCTTCGTTCCAGCACGACCTGCGTCGCGGCCCCATCGGCCTGGCCACGCAAGGAGGTGGCCTCGGCCGCAACGTGCTGCAGGCGATGGACCGCGGCCTGGGCATCGGCCTGTGGTGCTCGTCGGGCAACGAGGTCGACCTGCAGGTGAGCGACTTCATCGCGCACATGGCCGACGCCGAGGGCATCGAGGTCATCGTCACGCTGATCGAGGGCATCAAGGACGGCCGCAAGTTCGTGCGTGCCGTGCAGCGCGCCGTGGCCAACGGCAAGCCGGTCATCGCCCTCAAGGTCGGCCGCTCGGCCTACGGGCAGAAGGCCGCGATGTCGCACACCGGCTCGCTCACCGGCTCGGCCGAGGTCAACAGCGCGCTTTTCCGGCAGCTCGGCGTGATCGAGGTCGACGACATCGACGAGCTCGCCGACATGGCCGCGCTCGTCGCGCGTTCGCACCCGCCCAAGGGCAAGCGTGACGTGGCGATCTACTGCTCGTCGGGCGGCGCCTCGGCGCTCACCGCCGACATGGTGGGCCAGGCCGGTCTCACGCTGGCCCAGTTCGCGCCCGAGACCACGAAGGTGCTGGCCGAGTGCCTGCCCTCGTATGCCGCCATCGGCAACCCGGTGGACACGACCACTGCCGTCATCACCGACCCGCGCCTCATCGACAAGACCTTGCTCGCCGTCTGCGAAGACCCGAGTGTCTCGCTCGTGCTCTTCCCGGTGACCATCGACTACGGCGACGTGACCATCAAGGTGGCCGAAAGCGCCGTGCGGGTGCAGCAGCAGACACGGGTGCCGATCGTCCCGGTGTGGATGAGCAGCCGCCGCGGCGAAGCGGTCGATGTGTACGCCGAAGCGGGCCTGGTGCCCGTCGGCTCGGTCGGCAAGGCGGTCAAGTGCGTGAAGCGCTGGATCGACTGGGCCCGCTGGCGTGACGCGCAGGTGACGGGCGCCGCGCCATTCGAGCCCTTGCTGCTGCGCATGCCGCCTGGGGAGCTGGCGGGCGCGCCGAGCACCTTGAACGAAGCAGATGGCAAGGCGCTCATGCAGAAGGCCGGCATCGCGGTGCCGGCGTCGGGCGTGGCGTGCAGCGCCGACGAGGCGGTGCAGGTCGCGCAGCGCATCGGCTACCCGGTCGTGGCCAAGGTGCTGAGCGCAGACATCACGCACAAGACCGAAGCCGGCGGCGTGATGCTCGGCATCGCCGACGATGCGGCGCTGCGCGAAGCCTGGTCGCGCATCCACGGCAACGTGTACCAGCACCGCCCCGGCGCGGCCATCGATGGCCTGCTGGTCGAAGCGATGGCGCCCGCAGGTGGCGTGGAGGTGCTCGTGGGCGTGAGCCGAGACCCGGTGCTCGGCCCGGTGCTGACCTTCGGCCTGGGCGGCATCCACGTGGAGCTGTTCCGCGACGTGGCACGCCGGGTGCTGCCCTTGTCGCGCCCCGAAGCCGAGGCGATGGTGCGCGAGATCCGCGCCTTCCCGCTGCTCGATGGCCTGCGCGGCCGCGCGAAGGCCGACGTGCCGGCGCTGGTGGACCTGCTGATGAAGGTGTCCGGCTTCGTTGCCGCCCATGCCGCGCAGCTCGACGAGATGGACCTGAACCCGGTGTGGGTGGGCCCGGCGGGGCAGGGTGCGCTCGCGCTCGATGCGGTGATCGTTGCCCGCTTCGACGTCGGCACGGACGAGCCGCCGGGATAATCCCGGCCATGTCCACCCCAACGTCACCCCCGCCAGACTCCGCTGCCTTCGAGCAGGCCAAGACCGCCTTCTTCGACGGCCTGGCCCACCTGCAGGCCGGCCGCGTGGCCGAGGCCGAGCGTGCCTTCGAGACCTCGCTGCAGCACGTGCCCGGCCGGGTGTCGACGCTGATCAACCTTGCGGCCACGCGCGTCGCGCTCGGCCGCCCCGCCGAGGCCATCGCCTGTGCCGACCAGGTGCTGGCGGTGGAGCCCGGCAATGCCGACGCGCTGCTGCACCGGCGCAACGGCCTGGGCAAGCTGGTCCAGCAGGCCGACCTGCTGCGCGACAGCGGCTCGCTCGAGGAGGCGCGTACGCTCTACCGCCAGGCGCTCGACCTCGGCGCCGACCCCGAGCTGATGGCCTATTGCCTGGCCGGCCTGGGCGAGGCGGCGGCACCGCCCCGCTCGCCGGCGTCGTACGTGCAGGCGCTCTTCGACGACTATGCCGAAGACTTCGACCACCATCTCGTCGGCGTGCTCCACTACCGCGTGCCCGAGGGCCTGGCCGCACCGCTCGCGCAGCTTCACCCGCAAGCGTTCCGCTCCGCGCTCGACCTCGGCTGTGGCACCGGCCTCTGCGGCCCGCTTGTGCGGCCGCTGGTGCAACGCCTGGTGGGCCTCGACCTCGCGCCGCGCATTCTCGAGCAGGCCCGCGCACGCGGCGTCTACGATGAGCTGCACCACGGCGAGATCGTGCAGCACCTCGCCACCACTGCCGAGCCGCACGACCTGGTGCTCGCCGCCGACGTGTTCATCTACCTCGGTGACCTGGCGCCGGTGTTTGCAGCGCTCTCCAGGCTGATGCCCGCCGGCGGCGTGTTTGCCTTCTCCGCCGAGACCGAGGGCGCGAACGAGTTGACCGGCTTCACCCTGCAGCCGAGCCTCCGCTATGCCCATCATGAGGGTTACCTGCGCCGCCTCGCCGCCAGCCACGGTTTCGAGGTCGCGCGCATGGCCCGCGAGACCGTGCGTGAAGAGCAGCGCCAGCCGATCGAAGGCCTGATCGTGCACCTGCGCCGCAGCGGCTGAGCGCGATGCGCGGCCACTGACGGCCGGTCTCGGCGTCGTCCTACAGCATGCGTGCGAAGCGCGCGCGACCATCGCCAATCGCCACGCCATCGTGGCGGCAGAACGAAGGTCCGCCATGCTGTACATCCCCTTCCATACGTCTCGTCTCTTCGCAGCGGCCTCGGTGGCCGTGATCGGTTTGTGGGGCTGCGCGTCCAGCACGCCTGCACCGCCCACCGCCATCACGATGCTCACCCCGACCAGCGGCCAGCAGGCCAATGGCATGGTGCGCATGGCGCAGGAAGGCGACCGCGTGGTGGTGCGCGCCCGCGTGGCCGGCCTCGCACCCAACCGGGAGCACGGCTTCCATGTGCACGAGAAGGGCGACTGCTCGGCACCCGACGCCAGCAGCGCCGGCGAGCACCTCAACCCCGAGGGCAAGCCCCACGGGCCGCAGCACGGCGAGCACCACGCCGGCGACCTGCCGTCGCTGAAGGCCGATGCGGCCGGCGTCGCGGTGGCCAACTTCGAGGTCAAGGGCACCCTGCTCGGTACCGGCGCGGCCGACCTCATCGGCAAGGCCCTGGTGGTGCACGCCGACCCCGACGACTACAACTCGCAGCCCTCGGGCAATGCCGGGCGGCGCATCGCCTGCGGGGTGATCGCCACGCCCGTCAAGCCGGGCGGGCTGGGAGGCAATTCAGAGGGCAAGACCATTCCCAAGCAGATGTGAGCTCTCGTCATCATCAACAGGAGAACGCCATGCCCGAGAACCGTTGGAGCGACAAGCGCGAGCGCCAGTACTCGCACATCAAGGACAGCCTCAAGTCCGGCGGCAAGAGCGAGAAGCTCGCCGAGGAGATCGCCGCACGCACCGTCAACAAGGAGCGCGCGCGCCACGGCGAAGCGCGCGAGGCGAGCCGCAGCTCGGTCGACGACGTGTCGTCGGGCCACCGCGGCGGGAAGCGCTCGCACAGCGGCGCGCAGGGCCGCACCTACGACCAGCTCTACAACGAGGCCCGGCAGCGCGGCATCAAGGGCCGCTCCAGCATGACCAAGGCCCAGCTCGAGAAGGCCGTGGGCCGCTGACTGCGCGCGATGGTGGTGGAACGCTTCTGATGCGGATACCCGACTGGCTGGCCTCCTGGCGCGACTACGACTTCGAACTCTTCACGCTCGGCGCGGCGACATTCACCGTCTCGTCCTTGCTCAAGGTCACCGTTTTTCTGGTGGCCCTGTTCTGGATCGCCGGCGCCATGCGCTCCTGGCTGATCCGCCGCGCGCTCACGCACACCCATCTCGACGAAGGCACGCGGCAGGCCTTCGGCTCGATGCTGCGCTACCTGGTGCTGATCGTCGGCTTCGTGCTGATCCTGCAGAACGCCGGGGTGAACCTCACCGCGCTGAGCGTGGTGGCGGGCGCCTTGGGTGTCGGCGTGGGCTTCGGCCTGCAGAACGTCTTCAGCAACTTCGTGAGCGGCGTGATCATCATGGTCGAGCGGCCCATCAAGGTGGGCGACCGGGTCGAGATGGGCACGATCGAGGGCACCGTGCGCGACATCGGCGCGCGCCGCACGATGATCGTCACGCACGACAACATCGCCATCCTCGTGCCCAACCAGAAGTTCATCACCGACCAGGTGACCAACCTCGTCTACGCCGCGGCGCCGATCCGCCTGCGCATCCCGGTGCACGTGACGCTCGCGAGCGACCCCCATGTGGTGGAGCAGGCGCTGCTCGATGCGGCACTCGCCCACCCGCAGGTGCTGAAGGAGCCGGGCCCCGAGGTGCTGCGGCCCACGCTCGCGGCGGCCTCGATGTCGTTCGAGCTGTGCGTGTGGCACGACGCGCACGGGCCGGTGCGCCGCCACCTCACCAGCGAGCTGAACCGCCTGATCGACGAGCGGGTGAGGGCCGCGGGCGTTCAGTACGCGGCCTGAGGCCGGCCGCCCGTCCTCGGCACACGCAAGTCAGCGCAGCGCCACCCACGACGCCGCGTTGGCCGCCGCGTGCAGCGGCAGCGGCGGCGCCCACACCGGCGGTGGCGCTTCGATGAGGTCGAGCGCCGCCTCGATCACTTCATCGGGGTGGACCTGCTCGAGCACGTGTGCCCTGGCGCGCCATGGCGCGTGCTGCGCCGAGCCGCTCGCGGCCAGCACCACCACCGGCGTCTCGAGCGCCGCGGCCATGTGCGCGAGGCCGCTGCTGGTGCACACCGCGACCTGCGCCCCCGCGATCAGCGCGGCCAGCTCGCCGAGCGTCATCTGGCCGGCGAGCGAGACCGACGGCGTGCGCATGCCGGCCTGTGCACGGGCCACCAGTGCCGCCTCATCGTGGCCGCCGGTGTAGACCACCTGGCAGCCACTGTCGAGGCCGATGCCTTCGGCGGCCGCACCCAGCCGCTCGGCCGGGTAGCGCAGGGCCTCGGCCGAGGCGCCGGGGTGCACCACGATGTAGGGCCGGTTCATGTCGCCGCCGGCGGCGACGAACTTGCGCCGCATGCTCAGCACGTCGGTCGCCGCGTAGCGGAAGACCAGGCGTTCGTTGGCGGTGTGGAAGCCGACGGATCGCACGAGGTCGAGCTGGCGTGCCACGTCGTGGCGCATGCCCTCCGGGCAGTCGTCGTCGGTGTCGTGCACCCAGTCGGTGAGCAGGCCGTGCGGGTTGTCCGCGCAGTGCGCCAGGCGCAGCGGGATGCCGGCCAGCCGGCACATCAGCGCGGCGGGCAGGGCGCTCTGGCGGCAGCCGGTGAAGACGATCGCTGCGTCGAAGAGCCCGCGGCGCAGCGCGGTGAGCAGCCGGCGGTCGGTCAGGTCACCGTGCGACGGGCTCTTGAGCCACGGCGCGTCGTAGGCGATGACGTCGTCGATCGCGGGTACGTGCCGCGCGAGCACCGCGCCTGCGCGCGAGCCGAGCAGCGTGATGCGCGCCTGTGGCGAGCTCTGACGGATGGCCTGGATGGCCGGGGTGCTGGTCAGCACGTCGCCCAGGTTGTCGAGCCGCACGACGAGGATGTTGCGTGCCGCGTGCCAGGCGGACCATCGGGTGTTCGGGCGGGCGGCGGAAGCGGGCGGCATGGGGTCTCCTCGGTGGACACGAAGGGGAAGGGCTTCGGTCCAGGAGCAAGCGCTGTTCCGAGCGCGCGGTATGCGGGTTGCCGGTGATGTGTTTCCCAATGAAGGAGAGCTGCCATGCAAACGGTATCCGAGGTGATGACCCGCAACGTCGAGGTCATCGCGCCCGAAGAGTCGCTGCAGCGCGCTGCCCAGCTGATGGACGAACTGAACGTCGGCGCACTGCCGGTGTGCAACGGAAAGAAGCTGCTGGGCATGATCACCGACCGCGACATCACGGTGCGCGCCGTCGCCGCAGGCCAGGGGCCGGCGGAGACCTGCGTGTCCGACGTGATGAGCGAGCGCGTGCGCTGGGTCAGCGAAGACGACAGCACCGAGACTGCCGCGCACCAGATGAGCGACATGCAGATCCGCCGGCTGCCGGTGCTCAATGCACGCCACGAGCTCGTGGGCATCGTGTCGCTGGGCGACCTGGCCACGCACGACACGCAGCATGCCGACGAGGCCCTGCGCGAGATCTCCACACCTTCGCAGCCGGACCGCTGACACCCCGTGCGCTTTGCCACGCCTGCGCAAACTTTGCAGCAGCTTCGTGGCCGCGCCGCGCGCTCCTTCAAACACGGGGGGCTCCCTCGAGTGCGGGTGGATGCCGCATGGCCACTCGGCAAAACTGCGTAGGCGAATTCGCACATCCGAATGGTCTTCACTGCCGATGGGCGAGACGTCCTGCGTCACCCATGATGCACCGCAGTAGAGATCTTCTCGGAAAGGATGGAGCAGATGAACAAGTCGATGGCAGCCCCTCACCCCCAGGTCGTGGCCCCTTCACTGGCGCTGCTGGGCGTGGAGCCGTTCAGAGCGGTCATCGAATACGCGACCATGCACCTGATGGACCGCGAGGCCTTGCCCGAGGGCGACGGCCACCCGGTCATCATCTTTCCCGGCCTCGCAGCCGACAAACGATCGCTCGTGCCGCTGCGCAACTGCTGCGAAGCCCTCGGCTACGCGGTCTACGACTGGGAGCAGGGCTTCAACACCGGCCCGAAAGGCGACATCGACGAGTGGCTGCACAACCTGGCCACCCATGTGCGCGGCGTGGCCTCGCTGCACAACCGGCGTGTGAGCCTGGTCGGCTGGAGCCTCGGCGGCATCTACGCCCGCGAGATCGCCAAGCTGCAGGCGCCGATGGTGCGCCAGGTCATCACGCTCGGCACGCCCTTCCTGTCGCGCGGCGAAGAGACCAACGTCGCCTGGCTCTACCGGCTGGTCAACGGCCAGCCGCCCTTCGTCGACGACAAGCTCGCCGCTCGGCTGCGTGAGACGCCGCCGGTGCCCACCACCTCGATCTACTCGCGCACCGATGGTGTGGTGGCCTGGGAGACCTGTGTGCTCGAAGGCGACTGCGACGGCGAGAACGTCGAGGTGGAAGGCAGCCACATGGGCCTGCCCTGGAACCCGCAGGTGCTGGCCATCGTGGCCGAGCGCCTGGCCCGGCCCGAGACGGCCTGAGCGTTCATTCGCGCGGCAGGCTCACGTCGAAGCGCGTGGGCTGCCCCGGCTCCGACGAGACCTGGATCGTGCCGCCGTGCGCCTGCACGACCTGCTGCACGATGTAGAGCCCAAGCCCCAGGCCTTCGGTGCGGTTGCTCTGCCGCTGCCCGCGCCGGAATGGGTCGAAGATCGACGGCAGCAGCTCGGCGGGGATGTTGCCCTCGTTGAGCACCGACATCACCACCCGGTCGCTGCGGCGGCCGTCGAGCTTCACGGTCACGGCGTTGCCGGTGCCGTGGCGCAGCGCGTTGCCGATCAGGTTGGAGGCGACCTGCACCAGTCGGTCAGCGTCCCACGCGCCCTGCAGCTTGCCCTCGGTCTGCAGCTCGACCTGCCGGTCGGGGTTGAGCACCTGGCGCTCCTGGATCACGCCCTGCACGAGCGAAGCCAGGTCGACCGGCGCGCGCGTGATCGGGATGCCGTGGCCCAGGCGCACCCGGGTCACGTCAAGCAGGTCCTCGATCATGCGGCCCATCCACTTGGCGCTGCGCGCGATGCGCCCGCCGATGACCTGCGCGTCTTCGTCGGCGCGCTTCTCGAGGATCTTGGCCGAGAGCTGGATGGCCGAGAGGGGGCCCCGCAGGTCGTGGCTCAGCACCGCGGTGAACATCTCCTGGATGCGCAGGGAGTTGGTGCGCTCCTGCAGCTCCCACGCGAGCTGCTGCTTCTGCCGCCACAACTGGAAGAAGACCTCGGCCTTGCTCTTGAGGATGTGCGGCTCGATGGGTTTGAAGAGGAAGTCGACCGCGCCGCTCTCGTAGCCCTGGAACTGGCGATGCCGGTCGCTGCTGCCGGCGGTGACGAAGATGATGGGCACGTCGCGCGTGCGCTGCACGCCGCGCATCATCTCGGCGAGCTGGAAGCCGTCCATCTCGGGCATCTGCACGTCGATCAGCGCGAGCGCCACTTCGTGCACCAGCAGGATCTCCAGCGCTTCGGTGCCCGAGCGGGCCTGCAGCAGCTCCACCTCGTCGTCGGCGAGCAGGGCCGACAGGGCGTGCAGGTTCTCTGCCAGGTCGTCGACCAGCAGGCACTTGACCTTCGGGCGTGGTGCGGGGTGGCGGTTGTCGAGGTTCATGCTGCGGTGGCGGCCAGTTTGGCGATGAGTTCGGCGATGCCGGTCAGCGGCAGCACCTGGGCGGCGGGGCTCGCACGCAGTGCCGATTCGGGCATGTAGGGGGAGGGTGCCTCCGAGGGCTGCTGCACGGCCGTGAGGCCGCCGGCACGGTGCACGGCAGCCAGACCCGCGGCGCCGTCCTGGCTGGCGCCGGTGAGCACCACGGCGAGCAGGTGTTCGCCGTAGACGTCGGCAGCGGATTCGAACAGCACGTCGATCGAAGGCCGCGAGAAGTGCACCGGCTCGTCGACCGAGAGCGCGAAGCTCGGCCCCTCGTCGACCAGCAGGTGGTAGTCGGCCGGCGCGAAGTAGAGCGTGCCGGGCTCGATGGGTGCCTTGTCGCAGGCCTCGCTCACCGGCAGTGCGCATTGGCGCGCGAAGATCTCGACCAGCAGGCTCGGCTTCTCGCGCGGCAGGTGCAGCACCACGATCACCGGCACCTGCAGATCGGCGGGCAGCGCGGGCAGCAGGACCGCGAGCGCGTCGACCCCACCGGCCGAGCCGCCGATCACCACGGCCTGGATTCGGGGCATGGCACTCATCCTTCGCTGCGCCTCTGGTAGATGCGCTCTTCGGCCACGAAGTCGTCGAAGGCGTCGCGGTGGACCGAAAAGCGCAGCGACTCCTTGCTGCCCAGCCCCAGGAAGCCCTTGCGGCACAACGCGCCGGCAAAGAGCCCCAGCGCGCGGTCCTGCAACTGCCGGTCGAAGTAGATGAGCACGTTGCGGCACGAGACCAGGTGCACCTCGGCGAACACGCTGTCGGTCGCGAGGCTGTGGTCCGAGAAGACCATCTGCTGCCGCAGCGACTTGTCGAACACCGCGCGGCCATAGGCGGCGGTGTAGTGGTCGGAGAGCGACGAGTGGCCGCCGCTCTTCTGGTGGTTCTGCGTGTAGAGCGCGATCTGCTCCAGCGGGTAGACGCCCGCCTCGGCGCGCTTCAAGGCATCGGTGTTGATGTCGGTGGCGTAGATCAGCGTGCGCTCGAGCAGGCCCTCCTCGCGTAGCAGGATGGCCAGCGAGTAGGCCTCCTCGCCCGCACTGCAGCCCGCCACCCAGACCTTGAGCGACGGGTAGGTGCGCAGCAGCGGCACCACCTCGTGGCGCAGCGCCCGGTAGTAGCCCGGGTCGCGGAACATCTCGCTCACCTGCACCGTGAGGTAGTCGAGCAGCGGCGGGAAGGCGCTGGGGTCGTGCAGCAGCTTGTCCTGCAGCTGCGAGAGCGTGCTGCAGCCGAAGCGCGTCATCGCAGTGCCCAGGCGCCGCTTGAGCGAAGCGGTGGCGTAGCCGCGGAAGTCGTAGTGGTACTTGTGGAAGATCGCGTCGATGAGCAATCGAAGCTCGATGTCCTGGTCCCGAGAGATGGGCATGGGGTGGTGGCTCGGTGGGTGTCACTTCGGCATCCACACGCGCACCAGCGACAGGAGCTTCTCCACGTCGAGCGGCTTGGCGATGTAGTCGTTGGCGCCGGCGGCCAGGCAGCGCTCCTGGTCGTCGCGCATGGCCTTGGCGGTGAGCGCGATGATGGGCAGGCGCTTCCAGGTCGCATCCTTGCGGATCTCGCGCATGGCGGTCAGGCCGTCCATCTCCGGCATCATGATGTCCATCAGCACCAGGTCGATCTGCGGCTGCTGGGGCTCGCGCGACTGGGCGAGCACGTTGAGCGCTTCGCGGCCGTTGCGGGCCAGCACGACCGTTGCGCCGCGCGGCTCCAGCACGCTCGTGAGCGCGAAGACGTTGCGCACGTCGTCTTCCACCACCAGGATGCGGCGGCCTTCGAGGGTGCTGTCGCGGTCACGCACGGTGCGCAGCATCTGCTGCATCTCGGCCGGCAGGGCCGACTCCACCTGGTGCAGGAAGAGCGTCACCTCGTCGAGCAGCCGCTCGGGCGAGCGGGCGTCCTTGATGATGATCGAGCGCGAGAAGCGCCTCAGCTGCTGCTCTTCGTCGGGGCTGAGCGAGCGGCCGGTGTAGACGATCACCGGCGGGAAGGCGCTGTCGCCTTTGTCGTCCTGCTCGGCCATGCGTTCCAGCAGCGTGTAGCCGGAGAGGTCGGGCAGGTTCAGGTCCATGATCATGCAGTCGAAGGTCGTGCCCTTGAGCGCCTCGAGCGCCTGGGCGCCGGTCTCGGCCGAGACGATCTGCACGCCCTCCACGTTGCGCAGCAGGTGCTCGATGCTCTCGCGCTGGCGTGCATCGTCTTCCACCACCAGCACGCGGCGGATGCTCTGCGAGAACTTGGCCTCCAGCTTCTGCAGCGCGTCGACGATCTGCGAGCGCTTCACCGGCTTCAGGTCGTAGCCGAGCGCGCCGCGCTCCAGCGCCTCGTGCGTGTAGTCGGCCACCGAGAGGATGTGCACCGGGATGTGCCGCGTCTGCGCGCTGTGCTTCAACTGGTCGAGCACGCCCAGGCCCGAGTGGTCGGGCAGGTTCATGTCGAGCAGGATGGCGCGCGGCCGGTACATCGCAGCGGCGGCCAGGCCGTCGCTCGCGGTGTGCGTGATGACGCATTGGAAGTTCATCTCGCGGGCGAGGTCGCGCAGGATCACGGCGAAGCGCGGGTCGTCCTCGATCACGAGCACGGTGCGCGAGTTGACGGTGAGCTGCGCGCGGTCGTCCTCGATCTGCGGCGCGGCAGGCGCACGGCGGGGCTCGGGGCTCGCAAGCGGCACGACCGGGGCCTCGACGCGCTCCAGCGGGGCGGGTGCTGGCCGCGGCGCGGGCACCACGCGGCCGGCCGTGCGGATGGTGGGCAGGTGCAGCGTGAACACGCTGCCGGCGCCGGGGCTGCTCCGCACGGTGATGTCGCCGCCGAGCAGGCGCGCGAGGTCGCGCGAGATCGAGAGGCCGAGCCCGGTGCCGCCGTACTTGCGGTGGGTGCTGCCGTCGGCCTGGCGGAAGGCCTCGAAGATCAGCTCCTGCTGGCTCTCGGCGATGCCGATGCCGGTGTCGCGCACCGCGAAGGCCACGCCGCCGGCTTCGGCCGAGACCTGCAGCGAGACCTCGCCGGCCTCGGTGAACTTGAGCGCGTTGGAGAGCAGGTTCTTCAGGATCTGGCCCAGGCGCTGGCCGTCGGTGCGCAGGTGCTGCGGCACGTCTGCATCGATGCGGGACGACAGCGCGAGGCCCTTCTGGCCGGCCTGCGGCTGCAGGCTGCGGACGAGGCCCTCCACCGTCGGCCCGAGCGGGATGTTTTCCTCGTGCACCTCGACCTTGCCGGCCTCGATCTTCGAGAGGTCGAGGATGTCGTTGATGAGCGTGAGCAGGTCGTTGCCGGCGCCCGAGATGGTCTGCGCGTAGCGCACCTGCTCCTCGGTCAGGTTGCCCTGCGGGTTGTCGGCCAGCAGCTTGGCGAGGATGAGCGTCGAGTTCAGCGGCGTGCGCAGCTCGTGGCTCATGTTGGCGAGGAACTCGGTCTTGTAGCGGCTGGCCCGCTCCAGCTCGGCGGCGCGCTCCTGCAGCACCTGCTGGGTCTGGGCCAGCTCGTCCTTCTGGTTCTCGAGCAGGGTGGCCTGGCTCACGAGCTGGGCGTTGGTCTGCTCGAGCTCGGTCTGCTGCACTTCCATCTGGGCCTGCGAGGCCTTGAGGGCGCGTTCCTGTTCCTCCAGCTCCTCGTTGCTGACGCGCAGCTCTTCCTGCTGCGCCTGCAGCTCCTCGGCCTGGCGCTGCGTCTCCGCGAGCAGCTCCTCGAGCTGCGAACGGTCGCGCGAGGCGCGCACGGCGATCGCGAGCTGCTCCGACGCTTCGCCGATCAGCGCGCGCTGTCGCTCGCTGACCGCGCCCAGGAAGCCGAGCTCGATGACGGCCTGCACACGGCCGTAGACCATGGCCGGTGCGATGAGCAGCTCGCGCGGCGTGGTGCCGCCGAGGCTGGAGTTCACCCGCAGGTAGCCCTCGGGCACCTGGGTCACGTGCAGCAGGCGCTTGTCTTTCGCGGCCTGTCCGAGCAGGCCTTCGCCGGGCTGCACCACGGCGCTGCGCTCTTCGGCGTCGAATGCATAGGTGGCCACGCGGCGCAGGGTGCCGTCGCGCTCGGCGGTGTAGACGGCGCCGACCACCACGCCCAGGTAGTCGGCCAGGAAGGCGAGCACGTTGCTGCCGAGCGCTTCCAGGCGCTGGTCGCCCTGCAGCGTGCCGGCAAGCGTGGCCTCGCCCTGGCGCAGCCAGAGCTGCGTCTCGCGTACCAGGTGCTCGCGCGACGACCGCCAGGCCGAGTAGAGGATGAGCGACAGCAGCACGGCCGCGGCCGCCCAGGTCACCAGGTTGGAATAGTTGACCGCGGTCTGCCAGCGCTCCTGCTGCTGCGTGAGGCGCGTGCGTTCCTCGCCTTCGATGTCGCCCACCACTGCGCGGATGCGGTCCATCGTCGCGCGGCCACGGTCGGAGCGCACCACGCCGAGCGCGCCTTCGCGGTCGCCGTTGCGCTGGAGCACGATGCTCTGCTCGAGCTCCTGCAGCTTGTCGGAGATCAGGCGCTCCAGCGTGTCGATGCGCTGCAGCTGCGCCGGGTCGGCCTCCAGCATCTTGCGCAGCGCCTGCAGCCGGGCCGACACCGCCGCCTTGCCCTCGGTGTGCGGCGTGAGGTAGGTCTCCTGCCCGGTGATGAGGAAGCCGCGCTGGCCGGTCTCGGCGTCCTTCATGCTGCCGATGACCGTCTGCAGCTGCTCCATCACCACGTTGGTCCGCGCGATGGCGTCGGCCGCCTTGCTGCGTGTTTCCATCACCTGCTGCCACACCAGCGTGATCACGATCACCGCGAGCGCCTTGACGACGTAGAGCACGAGCGAGGCCACCGGCAGCGGCAGCAGCTTGCGCCAGTCTGTCGCATTCGAGCGCAGGGCGTCGGTGGAGGTGCCTGGGGTGCCGGTCATGGGTGGAGCGCTCATGGAATGCTTGTTTTCAGCTCGTGGAAGGGTCTCGGTCAGGAGCGGATGATGAAGGCATCCGCCAACCTGCGGGCGCGGGCGGTATTTTTGGCCCTCACAGGAACAGCACCCTGAAGTGGATCGCGCCGCGCAGCCGCCAGTAGACCGCCACGAAGGGGATCAGCGCCGAGGTGGCCAGCACCTCCAGCACGTGCGACGGGCTGCGGCTGGTGTCGCGCAGCCGCTCGACGGTCAGGGTCAGCACCAGCACCAGCAACGTGAGGCCGCACGCGGAGGCGATCTCCGGCTGGCCCGCAAAGGGCAGCAGCACCATCGCCAGCGCCAGCGCGACGATGAGGTAGTAGTTCCACGGCGGCGCATGCCGGATGCGCTGGCGGTACAGCCGCGGGTGCTTCTTGTAGAGCAGGGCGTCGTAGAAGGTGCTGCGCTGCAGGGCCAGGCTCAGGCCCCAGGGCGCGGCGCGCACCGGGTGCACCACCTCCGCCCGGGAGCTGCGGCCCACGTGGCCGGCCTGCGTCATCAGGCGGAACTGCAGGTCGGCGTCTTCACGGCCGGGGTGGGCGAAACGTTCGTCGAAGCCGTTGACCCGCACCAGCGCCCAGTGCCGCACGAAGACATTGGCCGTCACGAACTCGGCGCGCGCGAGCTGCGCCGCGGTGTTGCGCGCGTGGTCGGTGGTCTCGCCGCGCAGCGGCACGCTCACCCGGCCGCACATCGCCACCCAGTCGTGGTGGATGCGCATGGCGCGTTCGCCTTCGGCCAGCCAGGTGGGCGCGGGCACGGCGTCGTCGTGGGTGAAGGCGATCAGCTCGCCGCGGGCGGCACGCCAGCCCACGTTGCGGGCGAGCGCGGGGCCGCGGCCGTTGGCCGGCCTCAGGTAGCGCAGCTCGGCGGCGAGAGGCGCGCCTTCGCGGATCGAGTCGACCAGGTGGCGCGTGGCGTCGTCATGGCCGTCGTCGACCACGATCACCTCGAAAGCATCGGGATCGAAGCGCTGGGAGAGCACGGCCGTGAGACAGCGCAGCAGGTGCTGCGGGCGCTTGTCGGTGAGGATGACAACCGAGATGCGCGGGGCCATCTGTCTCTCTGGCCCCTTCAGGCCCCAGCCCGGCGGCGCTCCACGGCGTCGACGTTCAGCAGATGGCGGTATTTCGTCACCGTGCGGCGGGCCACCACGAAGCCTTGCTGCGCCAGCTGGCGGGTGATCTCGGCATCCGACAGCGGGGCACCGGGTTTCTCGTTGTCGATCATGTCCTTGATGAGCCCGCGGATGGCGGTGCCCGAGAAAGCGGTGCCGCTGGTGGCCGTCATCGCGCGCGAGAAGAAGTACTTGAGCTCGAACACGCCCGAGGGCGTGGCCATGTACTTGTTGTTCGTGACGCGCGAGACGGTCGACTCGTGCACGCCCACCTCTTCGGCGATCTCTTTCAGGCCCATGGGCTTCATCGCGAGCGGGCCGTAGTCGAAGAAGTGGTGCTGGCGCTTCACGATGGCCTGGGCCACGCCGAGGATGGTGGCGAAGCGCTGCTCCACGTTGCGCAGCGTCCAGCGGGCCTCGCGCAGCTGCGAAGCCAGCTCGGGGTGCTGGGCCTGCTGGTGGCGCTGGAACATCTCGGCATACACGCGGTGCAGCCGCACCTTGGGCACGATCGCCGGGTTGAGCGAGACCGTCCACACGTTGCGCACCTTCTTCACGATCACGTCGGGCGTGATGTAGCGGATGTCGGCGGAGCCGAAGCGCCAGCCCGGCCGCGGGTCGAGCCGGCGGATGCGCGCGCAGGCCGCGGCCACCGCCTCGACCGGCCGGCCCACCTGCTTGGCGAGCGTCGCCACGTCCTTGTGGGCCAGGCTCTCCAGCTTCTCCGACACTAGCAGGCGCACCAGCTCGCGCTCCTGCGGGTCTTCGATGCCGTCGAGCTGCAGCAGCAGGCACTCGACCACGCTGCGGGCGCCCACGCCGGCCGGCTCGAGCGACTGCACGCGCTTGAGCGCGATCTGCAGCTCGGGCAGCGTGACGGCCGGGTCGAGCTCGATGACCGGGATCAGCTCGCCCAGGTCGGCCAGGCGCAGGTAGCCGTCGTCGTCGAGCGACTCGACGATGGCCTCGGCCAGCGTCATGTCGCGCGGCGAGAGCGGCAGCACGTGCAGCTGGCGCAGGAGGTATTCGCTGAGCGAGGTCTCGGCGGCCACGCGGTTCATCGGCGAGCTGTCGAGGTCGTCGCTGCGCGGGGTGTCGGAGGGGCCGGCGGTCTGCCAGCTGTCGCGGGCATCGTCGCCCTCGTCGTCGTGGGCGGCGGTGGAGAGGGGCGTGCTTTCCAGGGCGCTGGCGTGCGTCGCTTCGGGCACCACCAGGTCGGGCGTGGCGACGGCCTCGCCGGTCGGCTCGTCGTCCACGGTGTCGAGAAAGGGGTTGCTGTCGGCTGCGGCCTGCACCTCATGGGCGAAGTCGAGCGAAGACAACTGGAGCAGGCGTACGGCTTGCTGCAAACGCGGGGAGAGCCCTTGCTGCTGGCGCTGCTCGGTGTGCAAGTACATCGAAGTCATTGAAGGCCGTGTGATGTGAAGGGATGGCGGCCTTCAATGCAACGACCGTGCCTCGGCGTTTCGCGCACCGCCGGCATCGGCCGCGAGCCCGCATGTTTGCTCGCGTTGCGCGGCTCGGGCTCACGCCGGCCACGCAGGGTCGAACGGCCCGGCGTGGAAGACTTTGCCGGTCGCTCGCAGCTTTTGCTGCAAACGGCGTGCCGCTGGAGCGGCGCAGCCGATCACTCCGCGCCGACGCTGCCGGTGATCGGCAACACGATGCCGGTGATGTAGCTTGCACACACCGGCGACGCGAGGAACACGAAGGCCGGCGAGATCTCTTCAGGCTGCGCAGCGCGCTTCATCTGGGTCTTCTTGCCGAACTCCGCCACGTCCTGCGCGGACTTGTCGGCCGGGTTGAGCGGCGTCCACACCGGCCCCGGCGCCACCGCGTTGACGCGGATGCCCTTGTCGATCAGGTTGCTGGCGAGCGACTTGGTGAAGGCGTGGATCGCACCCTTGGTCGCCGAGTAGTCGAGCAGCTGCGCGCTGCCCTGCAGGCCGGTGACCGATCCGGTATTGATGATGCTCGCGCCTTCGCGCAGGTGGGGCAGGGCGGCGCGCGCCATGTGGAAATAGCCGTGCACGTTGGTCCGCAGCGTCTCGTCGAGGCGCTCGTCGGTGATGTCTTCGAGCGAGGCCGCGTGCTCCTGGAAGGCGGCGTTGTTGACGAGGATGTCGAGCTTGCCGAAGGCCTTCACCGTCTCGTCGACGGCCTTGCGGCAGAAGGCGGCGTCCTTCACGTCGCCGGGGATGAGCAGGCAGCGGCGGCCTTCCTGCTCGACGTGGCGCTGCGTCTCCTCGGCGTCCTCGTGCTCGTCGAGGTAGACGATGGCCACGTCTGCCCCTTCGCGGGCGAAGAGCACCGCCACGGCTCGGCCGATGCCGGAGTCGCCGCCGGTGATGATCGCCACCCTGTCCTGCAGCTTGTGGCTGCCTTCGTAGTCGGGGGCGAGGAACTGCGGCTTGAGCTGCAGGTCGGCTTCAAGGCCGGGCTTTTCCAGGTGCTGGGCGGGCAGCTTGGCGGGCTGCTCGCGCGCGCCGGCCTGCACGGGGGCCGACTCCTTCTGCTTCGCTTCGGGCTTGGCGGCCTGGTCGCGCTGGTCCTGGCTGCGCTGGATCTTGCGCTGCTGCTGGACGGTCGCGTCGGTCGGGGCTCGGGGCTTGTCTTGTCGGTCAGGCATGCAGGGTTCCTTGAAATGTCGTGGATGCCGGCATGTGAAATCGGCGGCAAAACTTTCCGTTTTTGAAAGTGAATGTGGCCGCCGTGTAAGACGATTCCGACAAGCAAATCGGCACGCCCTGACGCGGCTTTTTGCACATCTTGGGCAAGATGAAGCCTTCGACAACGACGCAATTCGGTCACCACAACAACACCGAAGCCCCGGTCACGAGCCGGGCGCATCGGGCGAAAGGAGACCTCGCGGCAATTCCTACAGGGTTGCCACTCCAACCGATTCAGTAGTACTGGAGCAAACGGAATGCCACACGTTTTGGTAATTGACGACGACAGCGATTCGGCCGAGACCCTGGCCATGCTTGTCGCCACCGAAGGTTTGACCGTCGCCACCGCAGGCTCGCTGCGGGATGCGCGGCGCCAGATGGCGCTTCAAACGCCTGACCTCGTGTTGCTCGACCTCGTGTTGCCGGATGGAAACGGCCTCGAGTTGCTGGAAGACACCCGCTCGCTGCCCAATACCGAAGTGGTGCTGGTGACGGGCCATGCGAGCCTGGACACCTCCATCCAGGCCCTGCGTCGCGGCGCGGCCGACTACCTGGTGAAACCGGTGGCGCCGCAGCAGTTGCAGAAACTCATCGCGCGTGTGAGCGCGCCATGCCCGCTTCACCAGGAAGCGCAAGACCTCGAAGCCAAGCTCGAGAAGGACGGCCACTTCGGCGCCCTGTGGGGCCGCTCGCCCGTCATGCGGCGTGTCTATGAGCAGGTGATGCGCGTGGCCTGCACGCACGTCACGGTGTTCGTCACCGGCGAGAGCGGCACCGGCAAGGAAGTCGTGGCCCGCACGGTGCACGACCTGAGCCGCCGCCGCGCGCGGCCATTCCTCGCGGTGAATTGCGGCGCCATCTCGCCGCAGCTGATCGAAAGCGAGATCTTCGGCCACGAGAAAGGCAGCTTCACCGGCGCCGACCGCCAGCACCAGGGCTTCTTCGAGCGCGCGAGCGGCGGCACGCTCTTCCTCGACGAGATCACCGAGATGCCGCTCGACCTGCAGGTGAAGCTGCTGCGCGTGCTCGAGACCGGCACCTTCATGCGCGTGGGCTCGACCACCGTGCAGCAGACCGACGTTCGCCTTGTCGCAGCGACCAACCGCGACCCGATGGAGGCTGTGCGCGCCGGCAAGCTGCGCGAAGACCTGTTCTATCGCTTGAACGTCTTCCCCATCGCACTCGCGCCGCTGCGCGAGCGCTCGGAAGACATCCCGCTGCTCGCTCAGCACTTCCTCGACCAGATCTCCAAGCGCGAAGGCCAGCGCAAGCAGTTCGCCCCCGCGACCCTGCAGCGCCTGCAGGCCTATCGCTGGCCGGGCAACGTGCGCGAGCTGCGCAACATGGTGTGCCGCGCCTACGTGATGGCCACCGACACGCTGATCCACGATGCCTGCCTGCCGGGTGACCCGGCACAACCGGCGAGCCCGGCCGATGCCTCGAGCGCGCCGTCGCTCACCATCCAGGTGGGTACGGCACTTGCCGAGATCGAACGCAGGGTGACGCTTGCAACGCTGGAGTACCTTGGCAACCACAAGGAAAAGACCGCTGCAGCGTTGGGCATCAGCCTGAAGACCCTCTACAACCGGCTCAAGGAGTACGCCACCTTGCCGGACGGCACGCTGTCCAAGCAGATCGCCGTGGAGGAGGGGCCCTGAAAGCCTGACGACCCGCTCTCGACGTGTCGTCCAGGCCTCCTGAAGCAGTACGAAAGGAAAGCCCATGAGCCACGATGACATCGTCGATACCTTGAATGAGCTGGTCGAGACCTCGAAAGACGGCGAACTCGGCTTCACCGCGTGTGCCAAGCACGTGCAGTCGAGCGACCTGCGCGATCTCTTCCTGCGCCGCGCCGAGGAGTGCCGCAAAGCGGCGAGCGAGCTGCAGACCCTGGTGCTGGAGTACGGTGGCAAGCCGGACTCCGGCGGCTCGGCCACGGGTGCGTTGCACCGCGGCTGGGTGGCGGTGCGCGGCTCACTCGCGGGTTACAGCGATCACGCGATGCTGGAAGAGTGCGAACGCGGCGAAGACGCCGCGCTCGCACGCTACCGCGCCGCGCTTCGCGAGGAGGCCCTGCCCGAGCCGGTACGGGCGGTCATTGCCCGCCAGCAGCTGGGCGTGCAGGCCAACCACGACCAGATCAAGCGCTTGCGCGACATCGACAAGGCAGCCTGACGGGCGCTGCGCATGACAAAGGCCGGCATTCAGCCGGCCTTTTTCTTTTTGGGCGCTGCGATCGTCTTCTACTGCAGCGGCGAGGTCGACATCGACGCGCCGGCCGGGCCGCCCGACGACCAGCTGTCGCGCCGGCCGAGGGTCTGGATGAGCTGGTCGAGCTCCTGCGACGTCTTCGGTGGCGCGTCGTCGCTCGGCGCCGCGTTCTCGGCCTGCGTGTCCTGCGGCGGCACTTCGAGCCGGGCGATGGATGCGCCGTCGCGCTCGCTGATCGGCGACCAGCTCGCCATCACCGCGCCGGGCGACTGCGGGTCGGCAAAGCGTGCCCGTGCGTCCACGAGCCCGCCACGCAATGCGTCGCGGAAGAAATCGCCCACCAGCAGGATGGCGTTGTGGCCGCCCTGGCCCCAGTAGTCGCTGCGCATCGTCACCCGAGAATCGTTGAAGCCGACCCAGGCGCCGGCCACGAGGCGCGGGTGCATCAGGATGAACCAGCCGTCGGTGTTGTTCTGCGTGGTGCCGGTCTTGCCGGCCACGTCGGCCGCGATGCCGAAACGCGTGCGCACCATCGTGCCGGTGCCTTGCGACACCACGCCACGCATCATGTCGACAAGCGTCACGGCCGACTCAGGCGACATCGCACGCCGCGGCGACGAGCCGAACTCGGCGACGATGCGGCCGTCGCGGTCACGGATGCGCTTCACGACGAGCGGCTCGCGCCGCACGCCTTCATGCGCGATGGTGGCGTAGGCGTTGACCATCTCCAGCAGCGTGACCGGGCTCGTGCCGAGCGCGAGCGAGGGCACGGGGTCGAGCCGGCTCCGGTCGACGCCGGCGGCCTGGGCGAGCGACACCACGCGGTGGATGCCCACGTCCTGCATCACCTGCGCGGTGATGATGTTGCGCGAGTGAACGAGGCCGTCGCGCAGGGTGATGGTGGTGCCGGTCGGGGCCGTCATGTCGGTGGGCTTCCACACGCTGCCGTCGGTGCTGCGGATCTCGACCGCCTGGTCGAGGTAGGCGCGCTGCGGGCGAATGCCGCCCTCCAGCGCCGCGCCATACACGAAGGGCTTGAAGGTCGAGCCGGGCTGGCGCGCGGCCTGTGCCACGTGGTCGTACTGGTCGAGCTTGAAATCGCGGCTGCCCACCCAGGCCTTCACTTCGCCGGTCGTCGGGTCCATCGCGGCGAAGCCGGCTTCCAGGCGTGTCTTGCGGGCCTTGAGCGCAGCGATCCACTCCTTGTCGGACGAGAGCTCGCGCAGGGCCTTCTCTTCGCTCGCGCCGCCTTCGACGGCGCGGCGGAACTCCGGCGTCTCGCGGATCGCCGCGTTGAGCAGCTCTGGGCGCTGGCGCCAGAAGTAGGCAAAGGGCTCGGCACGACGCGCCAGGCGGGCGCCGCCGAGCGAGGTTTCGGGCAACTGGGCCTGGCTCCACTCCACGTCGGCGATCTGCTGCAGGGCTTCGGCCTGGCGCTCCACCGCCTGCTCGGCGGCGCGCTGCAGCGCCATCACCAGCGTGCTCTCGATCACGAGGCCGTCGGTGTAGAGGTTGATGCCGCGCGGCTCGGCCCATTCGAGCAGCCATTTGCGTGCGTGGTGCGTGAAATGCGGCGCGGGGCCGGATGCTTCGGCCTGGCGGTTGAGGCTCACCCGAAGCGGCTGCGCAGTGAGCTGGCGCAGGCGGCTGGCGTCGAGCGCGCCGCGCTTGTGCATCTGTGCGAGCACCAGGTTGCGCCGGTCGCGCGCGCGATCGGGATTGAGCACGGGGTTGTAGTAGCGCGGGCCCTTGAGCATGCCCACGAGCGTGGCGCTCTCCACCTCGTTCAGGTCGGCTGCCGACTTGTTCCAGTAGGTGCGCGCGGCCATCTCCACGCCCACGGCGTTGAAGAGGAAGGGCGCGGTGTTGAGGTAGGCCTCGAGGATCTCCTGCTTGGTGTAGAGCTGCTCGATGCGCAGCGCGGTGACCAGCTCCTTGAGCTTGCGGTGCAACGAGCGGCTGCGGCCGATCTCTTCGGGGAAGAGGTTGCGTGCGAGCTGCTGCGTGATCGTGGAGCCGCCCTGCGTGCGGCCGGTGGCGGTGTTGTAGATCGCCGCGACGAGGCGCTTGTAGTCCACGCCGCCATGCGTGTGGAAGCGGTGGTCTTCGGTCGCGAGCAGGGCGTCGATCAGGTGCGGCGAGACCTCCTCGACCGTCACGCGCTGCTTCGGGCCGCGGCTGAAGGTGGCGAGCACCTCGCCATCGGCCGAGAGCAGCACCGAGGGCCGGGCCGAGGTGACCTGGCGCAGGTCGTGCGCATCGGGTGCGTGGCGAAGGAGATGGGTGAAGTAGGCCGCGCTCAGGCCGACGGTGAGGCACACGCCCGCGATGCCGCTCCACAGAGCGATGCGCGCCGGTCGCCATCGGCTCGAGCGAGACCGTGGCGTGGGGGCGGGCGGCGGTGGGTCTGAGGCGGGCGGTGGCATGCCGGGATGGTGGTGTCACCTGCAGGAGGTGGCTGTAGGACGGCAAGCCAATGCACGGTCAGCGGCGCTCGGCTTTTGCAGTCGCGCGCGGGTACGATGAAGTGATTCACCGAGGACATGAGATGCGCATCCAAGACCTTCTGCAAACCGAGCTGCCCATCATCCAGGCCCCGATGGCCGGTGTGCAGACAAGCCCGCTGGCCATTGCCGTGATCGACGCGGGCGGCGTGGGCTCGCTGCCCGCCGCGATGCTCGCGCTGCCCGCGCTGCAAGACGAGCTGAAGGCGCTCTCGGCCCGCGGCGGCGCGTGGAACGTCAACTTCTTTTCCCACACCACGCCCGCGCCCGATGCGGTGCGCGAGGCCCGCTGGCGCGCGCGGCTCGCCCCGTACCACCGGGAATACGGCATCGACATCGACAAGGTGCCCGCCGGCGCCGGCCGGCAGCCGTTCAGCCACGAAGCCGCCGATGTGCTGGAGCCTTTCAAGCCACCGATCGTGAGCTTCCATTTCGGCCTGCCCGCGCCCGACCTGCTCAAGCGTGTGCGGGGCTGGGGCTCGCGCATCGTGTCGTCGGCCACCACGGTCGACGAGGCGCTGTGGCTGCAGGAGCACGGCGTCGACGCGGTGATCGCGCAGGGCCTGGAGGCCGGCGGCCACCGCGGCCACTTCCTCGACCATGACCTGAGCCTGCAGCAGGGCCTGCTGACGCTCCTGCCGCAGATCGTGGCGGCCGTGAAGGTGCCGGTAATCGCCGCAGGTGGCATCGCCGATGCGAACGCCGTGAAGGCGGCGATGGCGCTCGGCGCCTCGGCCGTGCAGGTGGGCACGGCCTACATGCTGTGCCCCGAAGCGCAGACCTCGGCGCTGCACCGCGCCGCGCTGCGCAGCCCGCAGGCGCGCCACACGGCACTCACCAACCTCTTCACCGGCCGGCCGGCGCGCGGCATCGTGAACCGGCTGATGCGCGAGCTGGGGCCCCTGTCGGCCGATGCGCCGGAGTTTCCGACCGCCACCGCGGCGATTGCACCGCTGCGCTCGGCCACGGAGGCCAAGGGGCTGGGCGACTTCACGCCGCTGTGGTCGGGGCAGCGGGTGGGGAATGTGGAAGGGCTCGGCGCCGCGGCGCTCACCCGCGCACTGGCGAAGGGTCTCTGAGGACGCGTACCACGCCTCCATGAAGAAGCCTGCCCCCAGCGCAAAGTTCAGGTTCCGCATCACGGTGGGCGATGCCATCGCCATCGGGCCCGGCAAGGTGGCCCTGCTCGAGGCCATTGCGGCCACCGGCTCGATCTCGGCGGCGGCGCAGAGCCTCGACATGTCGTATCGCCGTGCCTGGCTGCTGCTGGACGAGATGAACCGCATGCTGCGTGCGCCGGTCGCCGACTCGGCGCGGGGCGGGGCGGTCCGTGGTGGCAGCGAGATCACCGAGGTGGGCCGCCAGCTGATCGAGACCTATCGCCGGATCGAAGCGAAGGCGGCCGAGGCCTGCGCCGATGAGATCAGGCAATTGCAGTCGCTGATCGACTAGTCCACCTCCACGCAGAACTCGCCGTCCGGCACGAGGCACCCGCTGTCGGCCTCGGCCGTGCCCAGCGCCACGCCGCGCGTGAGCAGCTTGCTCGACGCGAGCCGGTTGGCCTCGGCAGTGGGCAGCATCACCCACATCTGGCCACGGTGCTTCGTCGAGCGGGCCATCTGGCCGGCCTCGTTGCCGAAGCCCCAGAAGTAGTCGGCCCGCACGGCGCCGCGGATGGCGCCGCCGGTGTCCTGTGCGAACACCAGGCGTTGCATCGAGATGGCCGAGCCCTTGGGGGCCGGGGCGCTCAGGTAGACGGGGTAGCCGAGCGGCGTGACACGCGGGTCGACGGCGACCGAGCGGCCGGGCGTGAGCGGCACGCCGAGCGCGCCCTGCGGGCCTTCGGTCATGGGCCGGTCGGCCACGGTCTTGAAGAAGACGAAGCTCGGGTCGGCCAAGAGGCGGCCGGTGACGGTGGCCTTGGCCGGCTTCGCGGCGGTGGTGGTGGCCGCAGGGGCAGGGCGCCTGGCGGGAATGCCCGCGTTCGACCCGGCGGCCGGCGTGGGCGAGGATTTGCGCGCGCCCTTCAACAGCTCCTCGACCAGTGGGTCGTCCTTGGCGCTGCTGGTGCTCGACGTCGCCGGTGATCCCTGGGCTGGCTTGACCGACATGCCACGCGTCAGCACCGGTGTGTCGTCGGCGGGCTCTTCGGCGGCATCGCCTTCGATCACGAAGCTGTCGGGTTGCTCGCCGCCGCCCGCAGGCGCACCGAGGCCTCGCGTGGCGACGCGCACGTTCTGCTTGGGCACCACGCGCAGCGGCTTGAAGGGGTGGCCGTTCTGCTCGGCATATTGCAGCCTCATGATCTGGCCGTCGGGCATGCGCACGCGGCCGGAGCCTTGCACCTGCATGGCGTAGAGCGCGAGCGGGTCGTTGACCCACACCACCACCGGTGCGTCGATGCCTTGCGGCAGGCCGAGCGCTTCGAGCTCGGCGCGGGTGTAGTAGGGCTCGACCCGCGCATCGGGCGCCCCGGCCTTGCCGACCAGGCGCACGCGCAGGCGGCGGTCGCGGTCGTCGAGCTCGAAGCGGCGCATGTCCATCGCAAAGGTGGCGGTGTCGCCCGGCTGCGCGGGCAGCAGCAGGTTGCCTTCCGGGCGCACGCGCACGACCGCGCGTCGCTGGGCCTTGGGCACACGTGTCCAGTCGATGGTGTAGAGGTCGCGCGGCACGCCGAGCACCGGCGTGCTGAATTCGGCATCGCGCTGCATCTGGCCTTCGAGCAGGGGCTCGAAATAGCCGGTCACGTCGCCATCGCCGCGGGCGTCGGTGTGGAGGATGCGCAAGAGCGTGAAGCGGCTCTCGAAGAAGCTGCGCATCGCGCGGGTGGTGGGCGGCACGGTCTTCGCCGAGGCGCAGATCTCTCGCCAGTCGTCGCGCTTCTGCAGCACCTCGCATGAGTTGCGAAAGGCGCTCCAGCTGGCGCGCATGTCGTCTTCCTGCCAGCCGGGCAGCTCGTCGTAGCTCGCGAGCTTGAACATCGCGTTGCGCGTGCGCACCTCGGTCGGCCCCTTGGGCGCGGCCTTGCCAGTGCTGGCGGGCACGCGCTGAGGCGTGTTCGTCAGCGCGGGTGCTGCGCCGGCCTGAGGCGCCGGTGCCGACGAGGCCGCAGGCGGTGGAGGCTTGCTGGACGAGCAACCTGCAAGCCCCGCCACGACGGCGAGCGCGAGGCCCAGGGCGGTGCGGGTCGGCAGGCGTTTCATGGTGGGAAGCCTAGGCCTTGCGTGGCCGCGGTCCAACTGACCTTCGTCAACCGGGGCCTCATCCATCTGCCGGATGACCTTGGTCACGCGGCGCGCCCAGGCGCCGCCGGTATTCTGCGGGCGACCCTCGGGGGAGCCTCGTGCGCCCCTGCCTTCCCGACGAACGATCGACGAACGATCGACGAACCCGAAGCTCGCACATGACCCAGTTCCTTCTTCCCCAAGACCGTCGCCGCTGGTTGCTCACCGCCTCTGGCGCGGCTGCCGCGGTGGCGCTGCCCGGCTGCGGAATGTTCAGCAGCGGCCCGGCCACGCTGAGCACGACGGTGGTGGCCACGGCGCAGGTCAACCCCGATGCGCGCCGTCGGCCGTCGCCGGTGGTGGTGCGCGTCTTCGAGCTGAAGGCGCCCACGCTGTTCGAGCAGGCCGACTTCGTGTCGCTGTTCGAGAAGGACCAGGCCGTGCTGGCCGCCGACCTCGTGAGCCGCGAAGAGTTCGTGCTGCGTCCCGGGGAGAGCAAGCCCATCAGCAAGCCGCTCTCGCCCGACACCAAGTTCATCGGCGTGATGGCCGCCTTCCGCGAGCTCGAGCGCGCCCGCTGGCGCGCCGTGGTGCCGGTGGTGGCCAAGAAGAAGAACGTGGTCGAGATCAACCTCGACGGCATCGTCCTCCAGGCCAAGCGCACTTCTCCGAAGTAAAGCAACACCTTCTCCTCCTCAAAGAAGACACAACCCATGAGCTGGCGCGCCAAAGTCGTGTGGTCCTCGGGCATGTTCCTGCAGCCCCATCATTTCCAGCAGGAAACCCGCTACCTCGAACGGCTGGTCGATGCGCGTGCGCGCTGCCTCTCGCCCTTCGCGTGGGGCTTTGCCGACCTGGAGATCGACGAAGGGCTGCTCGCCCTGGGCAAGGTGGGGCTCACGCGCGCGAGCGGCATGCTGCCCGACGGCACCCCCTTCGCCATGCCGCAACTCGACCCGCTGCCGGCGCCGCTGGAGATCTCGCCCGATGTGAAGGGCGAGCTGATCTACCTCGCGTTGCCGCTGCAACGTGAGGGCCTCAATGAAGTGGACTTCGGCACGGGTGACGGCGAGCTCGCCCGCTTCGCCGCCGTCGAGGAAGAGGTGCGCGACAACACCGACGCCTCCGACGAGCCCACCACCATCCAGACTGGCAAGCTGCGCCTGCGCCTCGTGCGCGCGAAAGAAGCGGGCGAGGCCTACGCGCTGCTCGGCGTGGCCTTCGTGGCCGAACGGCGCAGCGACGGCCAGGTGACGCTGGAGCGCCACTACATCGCGCCGCAGGTCGCCATCGATGCGACGGCGCAGCTCTCGGCCAGTGCCTCGCTGCTGCACGGCCTGATCCTGCAGCGTGCGCAGCAACTCGCCGGCCGCATGGGGCAGCTGAGCCACGGTGTCTCGGAGATGGCCGACTTCCTGATGCTGCAGACGCTCAACCGCAACGAGCCCATCTTCAGCCAGCACGCCGCGTCGCCGGTGGCCCACCCGCGCGAGCTGCACGGCGACTGCCTGCGGCTGGCCGGCGACCTGGCCACGCTCTCCAGCAGCGCACGCCGGCCGCCCGAATTCCCGCCGTACCGGCACGACGACCTGGCCCGCACCTTCACGCCGGTCTTCGACGCGCTGCGCGGCATGCTGACGGCCGTGCTGGAACAGAAGGCGATCCAGGTCGAGCTGGTCGATCGCAAGCACGGGGTGCGTACCGCCGTCGTCAGCGACATCGAGCTGGCGCGCAACGCGACCTTCTACCTCGCGGTGAATGCACAGCTGTCGCATGAGCAGCTGCGCCAGCGCTTCCCGGCGCAGACCAAGATCGGACCGCCCGAGAAGATCCGCGACCTCGTCAACCTGCAGCTGCCCGGCATCGGCCTCGCGGCGCAGGCGGTGGCGCCGCGCGAGCTGCCGTTCCACGACGGCTTCTTCTATTTCAAGCTGGAGCGGGGCGGCGAGCTGTGGAAGCCGATCGAGCAGAACGGCAGCTTCGCAATGCACACCGCGGGTGATTTCCCCGGCCTGGAGCTGGAGCTGTGGGCCGTGCGCAAGTGATGCGGCGCCCCTGATCCCCTACACCTGAACAAGAGCCCGCGATGAGCAACTCGACACCGGACGACCCGTTCGCCGACATCGACACCGGCCGCACCTTCATCATGCCCACGCCCGGCGGCCGTGCCGCCGCAGCGCCGGCCGCTGCCATGCCGCGCATGGGGGCCGCAGGTGTCGACGTCGCGGCCGACCTCGGCGTGCCCGACAGCGGCCTGAATCCGCTGGTCGCCCTGGCCAACCCGTTGCTCGCGCTTGTGCCGCAGGTGCGCGCCACCACGCACCTGGCCGACCCGGCCGGCCTGCGCGAATCGATGGCGCAAGGCGTGCGCGAGTTCGAAGCCGCGGCGCGTGCCAAGGGCATCGCACCCGAGCGTGTGCTGGCGGCGCGCTACATCCTCTGCACCCTGCTCGACGAAGTGGCGGCCACCATGCCCTGGGGCGCCTCGGGGCAGTGGGGCCGGCACAGCCTGCTGGCGATGTTCCACAACGAGACGGGCGGCGGCGAGAAGGTCTTCCAGCTGATGGCCAAGCTGGCCGAGAACCCCTCTGCCAACCGCGACCTGCTGGAGCTCATCTACGCCGTGCTCTCACTCGGCTTCGAAGGCCGCTACCGCGTGGTCGATGGCGGCAAGGCGCAGCTCGAAGCGGTGCGCGAGCGGCTTGCGCAGATCCTGCAGAAGGAGCGGGGCGCCTACGCGCCGGCGCTCGCGCAGAACTGGGAAGGCGTGAAGCCGAGCAAGCGCAGCATGCTGACCTGGCTGCCGCTGTGGGTCACGGCTGCCGTCGTGGCGCTGCTGCTGGTGGCGATCTACAGCTTCCTGTCGTTCCGGCTGAGCGGCGAGTCCGACCCCGTGTTCGGCCGCATCCAGGAGCTGCGACTCAACCCGCCGCAGCCGCCCGTCAAGCTGCCGGCGCCCAAGCCGCGCCTCGCGCAGTTCCTGGTGGCCGACATCAAGGGCGAGCAGGTGCAGGTGCGTGACGAGGTCGACCGTTCCGTCGTCACCATCCGCGGCGATGGTCTCTTCGCACCGGCCAGCGCGTCGCTCACCTCCGAACGCGAGGCGCTGATGAAGCGCATCGCCGAAGCCTTGAAGCAGGTGCCGGGCGCGGTGGTCGTCACCGGCCACACCGACAACGTGCGCATCCGCACGGCGAGCTTCCCGTCGAACTGGCACCTCTCTGAAGAGCGGGCCAAGACCGTGCGCGAGATCCTCGTCGGCAACGGCCTGCCCGCCGACCGCGTGCGCGCCGAAGGCCGCGCCGACGGCGAGCCGGTCGCCACCAACGACACGCCCACCAACCGGGCCCTCAACCGCCGAGTGGAGATCACCTTGTTCGTGACGCGCGGAGCCGGATCATGATCAAGAAGATCTTCGGCATCATCTTCAATCCCTGGGTCCTGCTGGTGCTGGGCCTGCTGGCGCTGTCGCTCGTCATCTGGATCGTTGGCCCGCTGGTGGCGATCGGCAACTGGCGGCCGCTCGAGAGCACCACCGCGCGGCTGGTGTTCATTGGCCTGATCGTGCTGCTGATCGTGCTGCGCCAGGTGTGGAAGCTTGTCGCCTCGCGCAAGAAGAACGACAAGGTGGTCAACCAGCTGCTCGCGCCTGCGGCCGCCGCCAGCCCCGGCGATGGCGAAGTCAAGGTGCTCAACGAGCGTTTCGCCAAGGCGCTGCAGACGCTCAAGACCGCGAAGTTCGACCAGCCGCAGGGCGGGATCTCGGGCCTGTGGAGCGGGCTCTCGTCGCGCGTGGGCAAGCGTTACCTGTACGAGCTGCCGTGGTACGTGATCATCGGCGCGCCGGGGTCGGGCAAGACCACCGCGCTCGTCAACTCGGGGCTCAACTTCCCGCTGGCCGCGGCCTCCGGCGAGCACTCGGTGAAAGGCGTGGGCGGCACGCGCAATTGCGACTGGTGGTTCACCGACCAGGCCGTGCTGATCGACACGGCCGGCCGCTACACCACGCAGGACAGCCACAAGGACACCGACGCCAAGGCATGGGAAGGCTTCCTCGGCCTGCTCAAGCGCAGCCGGCCGCGCCAGCCGCTGAACGGCGTGCTCGTCACCGTCTCGGTGACCGATTTGCTGACGCAAAGCACGGCCGAGCGCGCGCAGCATGCCGCCACCGTGCGGGCCCGCCTGCAGGAGCTGCACCAGCACCTGGGCATGCGTTTCCCGATCTACCTGCTCGTCACCAAGACCGACCTGCTGTCGGGCTTCATGGAGACGCTGGGTGACGTCGACAAGGACACGCGCGCCGCGCCCTGGGGGTTTACCTTCAAGCTGGACAAGCATCAGCGCACCGACCTGTCGGCCTTCAGCACCGAGTTCGACGCGCTGGAGAAGCGGTTGACAGACGGCCTGATCGGCAAGCTCCAACTGGAGCGCGACTCCGGCCGCCGCGCCCGCATCTACGCCTTCCCGCAGCAGTTCGAAGCCTTGAAGGGTTTGCTCAAGGACTACCTGGAGCAGGTCTTCTCGCCCTCGCAGTTCGAAGCCCACCCGCTGCTGCGCGGCGTGTACTTCGTGAGCGGCACGCAGGAAGGCACGCCGATCGACCGCATGCTCGGCCGCATCGCCCGCACCTACCGGCTGGAGCGCACCGTGGTGCCGCCCAACCAGTCCAGCGGCAAGAGCTACTTCCTGCAGCGCCTGCTGAAGGAAGTGGTGTTCGCCGAGAGTGGCCTGGCCGGCACCGACCTGAAGTGGGAGCGCCGCCGCGGCTACCTCGCGCTCGGCGCCTACGTGGCCATCGGCCTGGTCAGCGCCGCCGTCCTCACCGCCTGGGGCATCAGCTACTTCGGCAACCAGCGCTACGTCGACAAGGTCGGCGCCGCCGCCGAAGACGTGAAGAAGCTGGTGCAGGCCACGCCGAACCGCAACTCGCCCGACGTGCTGGTGCTGCTGCCAGCGCTCGAGGCCACCCGCGACCTGGCACGCGCGAGCATCGGCGACTCGGTGCCGCTGTCGCTGGGCTTCGGCCTCTACCAGGGCAAGAAGCTCGACGCCGCCTCGCAGCAGGCCTACCGCCGCATGCTGATCGACGCGGTGCTGCCGCGCATCGCGCTCGGCATCGAGGAGCAGCTGAAGACCGGCAACGACAACCCCGAGCTGCAATACGAAGCCTTGAAGGCGTACATCATATTGTACGACCCCGAGCGCTTCGACCCCAAGGCGCTCAAGCTCTACGTCACCGCCGACTGGGAGCTCACGCTGCCAAGGGCGGTGACCACCGAGCAGCGCGCCGCCCTGGAGTCGCACCTCGATGCACTGCTGGCCGAAGGCGCCGTCGTCTCGCCCTTGCCCGAAGACAAGAACCTCGTGGCGCAGACGCGAGCACGGCTCGTCGCCACGCCGCTCACCGAGCGCATCTACCGCCGCATGAAGCGGCAGGGCCTGGGCGCCGAGTTCCCCGACTTCACGGTCGTGGCCAAGGCCGGGCCGGGGGCGCCGCTGGTGTTCACGCGTGGCAGCGGCCAGCCGCTGACCAAGGGCGTGTCGGGCTTCTTCACGCACGACGGCTACCACAAGGGCTTCCAGCGCGAAGTGGAGCGTGTGGCCAGCCAGCTCGCAGATGAAGAGAGCTGGGTGCTGGGCGTGAACGACAGCAAGCGCCGCGATGCGTTGAAGAACATGGACATCAAGCTCCAGCTCAACGACGAGGTGCGGCGGCTCTACCTCACCGAATACGCCAAGACCTGGGAGGAGTTCATCGCCGACATCAAGATGGTGAAGACGGCGAACCTCGCGCAGGCGGTGCAGATGGCGCGTGTGCTGTCGGCCCCCGACAACCCGCTGGTGCCGCTCTTGAAGGCCATGTCGCGCGAGACCACGCTGCGCCAGGGCAAGGACGTGGTCGGCACGGTGGAAGCCAAGGCGCGCGACGCGCTTCAGAAGTCGCGCGACGACCTGATGCGCCTCTTGGGCAACCGCGGCGGCATCCAGCCGGTGGAGCCGGGCCAGGCGATCGAGAGCATCGTCGACGACCGCTTCATCGGCCTGCGCCAGATGGTGAGTTCGCCCGACGGCAAGCTGCCGCCGCCGGTGGACGGCACCATCGCGCTCATCAACGAGGTCTTCACGCTGCTGATCGCGGCCGACACGGCGGTGAAGGGCGGCAACGTGCCGCCGCCGTCGGAGGTTCCCAACAAGGTGAAGGCCGAGGCCTCGCGCCTGCCCGAGCCGGTGCGCTCGCTGCTCAACACGTTGTCGGTGAGCGGCACCTCGGCGGCGCTCGAGATCACGCGCAGCAACCTCGGCCAGGCGATCAACACCGAGATCGGCGAGTTCTGCCGGCAGGCGGTCGCCGGGCGCTACCCGTTCGCGCGCAGCAGCCAGCGTGATGCCACGCCCGAAGACTTCGCGCGTCTCTTCGCGCCGGGCGGGCTCTTCGACACCTTCTTCCAGAAGAACCTCGTCAACTTCGTCGACACCTCGGTCAAGCCGTGGAAGTTCAAGAGCGTCGATGGCGCGAGCATGGGCACCGACAACTCCACGCTGCTGCAGTTCCAGCACGCGGCGATGATCCGCGAGACCTTCTTCCGTGGCGGCGGCAACCAGATCAGCGTGCGGCTGGATTTCAAGCCGGTGGAGATGGACGCGACCATCACCCAGTTCATCCTCGACGTCGACGGCCAGCTCGTGAAGTACTCGCACGGCCCGCAGATCCCGGCGACCGTGCAGTGGCCCGGCCCGCGCGGCAGCTCGCAGGTGCGGGTGCAGATCACGCCGGTGACGGCCAGCGGTGCGTCGGGCCTGGTGACCGATGGGCCCTGGGCGCTGTTCAAGATCTTCGACAAGCAGCAGATCGAACCGGCCGGCGGCCCCGAGCGCTGGAAGGCAACCTTCAACGTCGACGGCCGCAAGGCGCAGTTCCTCGTCACCACCAGCAGCGTGCGCAATCCCTTCCGGCTGCCGGAACTGGAGCAGTTCTCCTGCCCGGGGCGGCTGTGAGGCCGGCGTGAACGAGTCAACGCTGCTCGACCTCCTCGCCGGCACCGGCGTCGAGGCCCCCGGCTGGTACGGCAAGCTGGCGATGCTGGGCGATTTCGCCAGCCGCCGGTTGCCGCAAGGCTTCGTCGACCTGTGCGACCAGTGGCTGGCGCGCGGCATCGAAGCCAGCCAGGCCCAGCTCGGCAGCAACTGGCTCAACGTCTACCTCACCGGCCCGATCTGGCGTTTTGCCTGGGCGCCGGGCGTGGCCGACGACCAGTGGTGGCTGGGCGTGATGATGCCGAGCGTCGACAAGGTCGGCCGCTACTTCCCGCTCGTCATCGCCCGCAACCTGCCGGCGCTGCCCGGCACGGCCGAGGGGCTCGACGCCCTGCAGGCCTGGTACGGGCACCTCGGCGCGGTGGCTCTGAGCAGCCTGCGACCGGGCGCCACGTTGGAAGAATTCGAATCCACCCTCGCACGCGCCCCGGGCTTCGGTGAAAACGCGCACGTGGCGCCGGCCGCCGCGCAACCCCTGCCGGGCAGGGTGAGGCACACTCTGCCCGGCGCCGCGTCCTTGTCGACCTGGGCCCAGGGGCTGCTGGTGGCCGATGCCTTGCAACGCTACGCCGGCCACAGCCTCTGGTGGCCCGACCATGCCGCGTCGCCCGACAACAGCCTGAGCGTGGCGCAGGGTCTGCCCGCCGCTCAACATTTCTCGGAGTTGCTGGAGGGTCGTTGGTGAGTTCTCCCGTTCCGCCGGACAAGACGGAAACACTGAACATGGGCAACCGGACGTCGGCCACGACGTCGGCGGGTGCCGGCGGCATCGAGATCGACAGCAACGGCAACACGCTGCCGCTCGGCCATCGGCTGCAGGAGTACGTGATCGAGGGCCTGATCGGCGAAGGCGGCTTCGGCATCGTCTACCTGGCGCGAGACACCCAGCTCGGCCGTGTGGTCGCGCTCAAGGAGTACATGCCGTCGTCGCTGGCCACCCGCGGCACCGACCACCAGGTGTCGGTGCGCTCGATGCGCCATCGCGAGACCTTCGAGCTCGGCCTGCGCAGTTTCGTGAACGAGGCGCAGCTGCTGGCCTCGTTCGACCACCCGTCGCTCGTGAAGGTGTATCGCTTCTGGGAACAGAACGGCACCGCCTACATGGTGATGCCGTACTACCAGGGCCCGACCTTCAAGCAGTGGCTCACCGAGAACGGCGCCCGGCCCGACGAGGCCTGGCTGCTGGCGCTGCTGCACCCGCTGATCGATGCGCTGGAGGCGATGCACCACGAGCGCTGCTACCACCGCGACATCGCGCCCGACAACATCCTGCTGCTGCAGCAAGGGGCCACGCAGATCGGCCGCCCGCATGCGCTGCGCCCGGTGCTGCTCGACTTCGGCGCCGCCCGCCGGGTGATCAGCGATGCGACGCAGGCGCTGACGGTGATCCTGAAATCGGGCTACGCGCCGATCGAGCAATACGCCGAGTCGACCTCGATGAAGCAGGGCGCGTGGACCGATGTCTACGCTCTGTCGGCCGTGCTCTACGCCGCGATCACCGGACGGGCGCCGCTGCCCTCGGTGAGCCGCATGGTGACGGACGACATGGTGCCGGCGGCGCAGGTGGGTGCCGGGCACTACACGCAGGAGTTCCTGGCCGCCATCGACCGAGGCCTGGCCGTGCGGCCCGAGCACCGGCCGCAGGACATGGCGGCGTTGCGACAGCTCTTCAGCTTCGGCGCGGGCACGCCCTCGGTGGCCGCGCCGGTGCCCTCGGCCCCGGTGCCCCTGGTCGCGGCCGACGATGGCGCCACCGTGCTCATGGCGCCGACGGTGATGCCGCCGCCGGTCGCACCCCCGCCGCCACCCAGCCCGCCGGTGCCGCCACCGGTGGCCGCCACGCCCCGGCCCGCGGCACCCGTGCCCCCGATCAAGCTGCTCAACCCCGACCCGGTGCCACCTGCCTCGCGCGCCGGCCTATGGGTGGCCGGCGGTCTTGCACTGAGCGCGCTCGCCGCCGCGGCATGGTGGTTCGGCCTGCGCGACCACACGCCAGTGGCCCCACCCGCCGCCGACCCGGGTCTGGCCGGCAGCGTCGCCGCATCTCAGCCGGCCGCTCGTGGCGACCCCCCGGCGCCGCCGGCATCGGCCGTCGTCACGCCGCCTCCGGCCGCCACGCCGTTCAGCATCGTCACCGCCTTGCAGGACATCGTGCGCCAGGCCGACCCGCTGCTGGGGGTGAACGCACTGGCCGACAAGTCGGCGATCCAGATCGGCAAGGACCGGCTGCAGTTCCGCCTGAAGTCGTCGCAGTCGGGCTATGTCTACGTCTTCCTCGCCGGTACCGACAAGGGCCACATGTACCTGCTGTTCCCCAACGGCATCGACAAGGACAACCGCATCGAAGCCAACAAGGAGCTCACGCTCCCTCGCAAGGGCTGGCAGATCACCGCCGGCGGCCCCCCGGGCACCAACCACATCGTGACGATGGTGTCGCGCCTGCCGCGCGACTTTTCGCAGGCGGGGCTCAGCTCGTCGACAGACGACATCCGCGAGTTTGACCTCGTGCGCGCCGAGCAACTGTGGGCAGCGCGCAGCGGCGGCGACAGCCCCTTCGCCGGCCAACCCGTCTGCCCGGCGCAGGGCGCCTGCGATCCCACCTATGGCGCGAGCCTGCTGACGATCGACGAGGTGCGCTGAGGGCGCTCCAACCCTCCTGGGACCATGGATTGCTGAGGTTGTGGGGGCGTGCATCGCGCACGCCGTCACTACCACAGGACGATCCATGACTGGCAAGACTGACGGCAAACCGGTAAATCGTGCAAGGCGGGCAGGCCCGCCCGACGTGGAAGAACCCTGGCTCGGCTCGTACTGGTCGCTGGCGGTGTTCATCGCGGCGGAGCTGGCGATCGGCTCGATCGCGGTCCGCCTCGCGACGCCGGCACCACCCCCGGCGGTGACCGCGTCGGCGGCGTCGGTCCCGTTCCCCGTGCAACCGGTGGCCGGGTCGCGTGTGCCGGCCACGCCGCTCGAGCAGGTCGTGCAATGGGCCGTCGCAGGCGATGCCGGGGGGCGCCCCTTCGTGGTCGTCGACAAACCGGGTGCCCATGTGATGGCCTTCGATGCGCGAGGCCAGCTGATGCAAAGCGTGCCGGCGCTGCTCGGCTCGGCGATCGGCGACGACACCGTACCCGGTGTCGGCGACAAGCCGCTGTCGCAGATCCTCCCCGAGGAGCGCATCACGCCGGCCGGGCGCTTCGTCGCCCAGATGGGTGAGAACCTGACCGGCGAAGACGTGGTGTGGGTCGACTACGACGCTGCCGTGTCGATGCACCGCATCCGCAAGGTGAAGGAGAGCGAGCGTCGCTTCGAGCGCCTCGCATCGGACACCGTTGCCGACAACCGCATTTCCAACGGCTGCATCAACCTGCCGGTGGCCTTTTACGAGCAGGTGCTGCGGCCTCTGGTCGAGGCCGGGCCGACGGTGGTGTATGTGCTGCCCGAGCAGCGCTCCTTGCACGAGGTGTTTGCCCGCCATGCGGGGCAGGCGTCGCAGCCCCAGGCACCGCAGGCCGAGGCACCGCAGGCGCCGCGCCAGCCGGTGCTCTGATCAGCCTGCCCAAGAAAAACGGGCCCTGAGGCCCGTTGTTCTGCGTCAAGTCTCACCGCGATCAGCCACGGTCAGCACGTGCCGGCAGTTCGCTGCTGCTGCTGTCGGCCGGCAGTGCGCTCGATCTGCCGCTGTCGGTGGTCGACGACGAGGTGCTGCCGCTGTCCGTGGTGGACGACGAGGTGCTGCTGTCCATCGTGGACGACGATGACGACGGGGTGGTCGCATCAGGCGTGTTGCGCGAGCCCACGCTGCCGGAGCCTTCCTGGCGCTCTTCCAGCGTCGGGGTGGCGGCGGCGCCGTTCTGGGTGGCCGAGGTGCTGCCTTCGCTGGTCGGCAGGGCCGTGTTGTCTTCGCGGTTGTGGGCATCGGACGTTGCATAGGGAGCCGAAGCCGTGTTGGGCGAGTTGCTGTTGGGCACCTGCGATGTCTGGGCGATGGTCACGCCCGCGGCGCTGACCATGGCGACAACGGCGGCGATGCTCAGGGTCTTGGATACGTCTTTCATGTGTCTAACTCCTTTTCCGTCAATGAATCCGGCCTCCGGAGGGCCGCGGCGAGACGATGGCCTCGGTACCGCAGATCGGGCAACGCCCGTTCCGAAGCGGGGTGGTTCGTGGACGAAAAACGTGTCGGACGATCCTTACCTGTCGCCAACTGGCGACATCGGCTCACTTCACGAGCATCACGCGCATGCCGAGCGCGGCGCCTGCGGGCCGGTCCAGCACCTGCACCTTGGCCTCGCGCGGGCGGAAGCCGTCGGGCAAGGGCTGGCTGCCACGCACGACCTCGTGCGTGGTGAAGGAGATGGGCACCGGCTTGAGCGCCACGGTCGTCTCGGGGCTCTTGGCCGAGCTGCCGATCAGCTGGAGCTGCAATACACCGGTGGTCGGGCGCGTGCCGGCGCGTTCGCGTGCAAGCACCACGTCGTAGACCAAGGCGCCGCCCCGCACGGTGAAGCGCCCGGCGCGCACTTCGACCGTGCCGCCGCGCGGGTCGGGTGGCAGGGCGGCGACCGTGGTCGCGAGGTCTTCGCTCAGGCGCTCGATGCGCGCCCGGCTGCCGGCGAATTCTTCCTGCAGCGACTTGTGCTGCGCCGTGGTCGAGGCGAGCTTCTGCTCGGTGTCGGCCAGCGCCTGCTGCAGGCGCTTGCGCTCGGCTTCAGTGCTGTCGTAGGCGTTGCGCAGCTTGGCCGATTCGCCAGCCGACAGGCGCGGCGGCAGGTAGCGCTCTTGCACGACCACCACGCCGGCGGCGCCGACCACCACGCCGCTCAGCAGCAGCACCAGCCAGCGGGGAGGGCGGCCACGTTTTCGCCGGTGGCCATAGGGCTCCAGCACCACGGGTTTCGATCGACCGAACATGCGAGAAAACGTCTTGGTTTCGAGGGGGAATGAAGGGTACAACCATCGTCCACGCGCGGCGAAGGCGGCTTTGAAACACGATGTGCAAGAGGGGCGGGTGAGGCGAGGGTGCCTGGCGCCGGTACGATGTCGCCCCTTGCCTGCGCCATGACCGACACCGATCTCAACCTGCCCAACCCTCGCCATGCGCGACGGGTGCCCGCCCACATCGACAAGCCGGCCTTCGAGCGCATCCGCCAGGCCGCCTACCTGCTGCCGCAGGTCGTCAAGCCGAGTGACTACGAAGGCGAACGCAGCGCAGACGTGGAGGCCCATCTCGACGACATGGGGCTGATCCTGCTGCAGAAGGCGGTGTCGGGCGCGCGCCCGAGCCGGTGGATCGCACCCGACCTGATGGACGTGGCCTTGCGCCACCTCGATGCCGTGGGCACCGGCGCCGGCGTGCGGCAGCTGATGCTCGACCGCACGGCGGTGCTCGATGCGCTGGGCATCTCGCGCGAAGGCGCGAGGTGGACACGTGTCGTGAGCCACGTGCTGCAGCTCGATGAGCCCGGCTGGCAGGTGCCGGTGCTGCACCCCGTGCCGGTGGATCCCGAGGCCGTCTGGGCTTTCTACCGCAGCGGCGACCAGGACGCTCTGCGCGAAGCCCTCGGCCCCGCGCCCGACTATCCGCATGCCCGCGCGCTGAAGACGCACCTCGATGCGCTGGTGGCGCGAAGCCGTGCCCACAGCCCGGCGCACCTCGACTCGCTGCTGCCGCGGCTGCAGTCGGAATGCGCGCTGGTCCATGCGACGAGCAACCCCGAGGTGCTGAGCGATGCCTGCAGCCGGGTGCAGGAGCGTTGGGCGCACCGCGCGAGCGAGCTCGAGACGCTGGAAGGCCTCAACCATGAGCTCGCCTTCCAGGGCTACCCCGACACCTTCGAGCTCGCGCGCCAGCTGCAGCGCAGCGTCACGCTGTATGTCGGCCCGCCCAACAGCGGCAAGACCCATGCGGCCTTCGAGCAGCTCGCGCAGGCGCACAACGGCGTGTACCTCGCGCCGCTGCGGCTGCTCGCGCTCGAAGGGCGTGATCGCCTGGTGGCGCGGGGCGTGCCGTGCTCGCTGCTCACCGGCGAGGAGAACGTGCCGGCCGACCATGCGCAGGTGGTGTCGAGCACCATCGAGATGATGGCCACGCGCATCCCCGTCGACGTGGCGGTGATCGACGAAGCGCAGATGATCTTCGACCCCTACCGCGGCTGGGCGTGGACGCAGGCGATCGTCGGCGTGCCGGCCAACGAGGTGATCATCATCTGCTCGGCGTTTGCGGTGCCGGTGCTCGAGAACCTGCTCGGCCTGTGCGGCGAGCGCTGCAGCGTGCGCCGCTTCGAGCGCAAGCAGCACGTGGAGCTGCTGCCGCACCCGGTGCCCGTGTCGGCGCTCAAGCATGGCGACGCGGTGGTGGCGTTCAGCCGGCGCGAGGTGCTCTCCTTGCGCGACCAGATCTCGGCCAGCGGCCACCCGGTGTCGGTGGTGTATGGCGCGCTGCCGCCCGAAGTGCGCAAGCGCGAAGCCGAGCGTTTTGCGACGGGCGAGTCGCACATCCTCGTGGCGACCGATGCGATCGGCATGGGACTCAACCTGCCGATCCGGCGTGTGCTGTTCAGCACGCTCACCAAGTTCGACGGCGTGGCCGACCGCACGCTCGATGAATCGGAAGTGCACCAGATCGCAGGGCGCGCCGGGCGCTTCGGCATCCATGAAGAAGGCTTCGTGGGCGTGCTGCGCGAGGCCGAGCCGAATGCGCTCAAGGTGCTGAAGGATTTGCTCGGCCGATCGCCGCGTGCGCCACGTCACTTCAAGGCGCCGGTGGCGCCCAACGGGTGGCATGTGGACACCATCGCCTCACGCCTGCGCAAGACACGCTTGCGGGAAGTGCTCGACGTGTTCATGGAGCAGTTGAAGCTCGACGATGCGCACTTCGCCGTGGCCGAGCTGGAGCAGATGTTGGAGCTCGCGGCGGAGCTGGACCGGGTGGCGTCGCGGCTGTCACTGAAGCAGCGGTTCGTGTATGCGCAGGCGCCGGTGGACACGCGCGCCGAGGGGCAGGTGCTGGAGTTCCTGGAGTGGGCGGGGGCGCATGCGCTCGTCGGCAAGGCGGGGCGGCCTTGGTTCCTCGATGCGGTGGATGGGCACAGCCGCTTGGATCGGATGGAGCAGGCGTTGAGGTCTTGCACCTTGTGGCTGTGGTTGGATTTGCGGTTTCCTGGGGTCTACGGGCACGTGGAGGAGGTGCATCTCTTGCGCGAGTCGCTCAATGCGGGGATCGAGCGGCAGTTGCAGGGGCAGAGGCCACTGGCGCAGATGCGGCGCGGCGGCTTGCGGAGGCGCTGATTACTGCGTGAGGCTGTTTGCCGGGATTTCGCCCCGGCGGGCGACCTTCTTTTCTTTGCTTGCCCAAAGAAAAGAAGGCAAAAGAAAGGGCACCCCGTTCGCTCGGTCGCCCTAGGGGCGACTGCTCTGCGCTGCTCGGACTTGAGGGCTCGCGCAGAACTCGCTACGCGGCCTGCGGCCGCTGCGCTCAGACAGCTGCGCGAAGTCAGATCACGAAGCGCGCTGCGCGCGCAGCCCTCAAGCCCTGCGCTGCTCGACGGCTCTCAAAGGCCCCGGGATACCGCCGCCCGCTTCGCGTGCATCACACTCTCGACTCGCTTCGCCTCGTGCTGGAGGGTAGGGCGCGCCGCGCGCGCACCTATCCTGGTTGCGATGCGAAGCGAGCTGTGTCGCTCCCGTGGGTGGCGTCGAGGAGCGCAGGGCTTGAGGGGCGCGCGCGTGAGCGCGCTTCGTGAACATTCTTCGCGCCTCTTGTCTGAACGTAGCGAGCGCAGTTCGCGAAGTGAGTTAGGCGCGGCCCCTCAAGACCGAGCACCGCAGAGCAGTCCGGCCTCCGGCCGGACCGCCACCGTCGGGTCGCCTTTCTTTGCCTACTTTCTTTGGCGAAGCAAAGAAAGTAGGTCGCCCGCCGGGGCGAGACCCGGCAGCAGCCTCACGCAGCGAAAAGAATCAAGGCTGATTCGTCACGATCGTCACCCGCCGATTCTCCGGCGCCGCGATGACCTTCTTGTTGAGCAGATCCGTGTCACCCTTTCCCTCGGCCTTCAGGCGATCCGCCGAGATCGAGTGCTGCGCGACCAGGTACTCGCGCACGCTCTCGGCCCGCTGTTGTGACAGCACGAGGTTGGCATCCGAGTTCCCACGCGGATCTGCGTGGCCTTCCACGTTGAAGGTGTAGTCGGCCAGGCGGTCGTTCTTGAGCGCGGCAGCCACCACGTCGAGCTGCTGCTTGGCGTTGGCGGTCAGCTCGGAGGAGTTGGTCTCGAAAGTGATGAGCAGCGAAGCGCTCGCCTTCTTCTTCGGGGCGGCCAGCACGCCGCCGGTGTTGTCGCGGCTGACCTTCAGGCTGCGGGTCAGGACCGGGGCGGGCTCGGGGGTGAGCGCGTCCAGCAGGTTGGCTTCGGTCACCTTGTTGCCCTTGAGCAGCGTCGTGCCCTCCTGCGCCCAGGGTGCGGCGCACAGGGTGGCGGCGAGCAAGGCGGCGACGAGTTTCGAAGCGGGGCGGCTGACGGGGTGGTGAAGGGTGCGCATGGCAATCTCCTGCGGGTCTCTTGACGGTGTGAATATTGAACGATGCGGGGCCTGGATGAAAGCGACCAAGGTCACCCGGCGCCGGGGATGGGGCCGGGCACGGTGTCGCTCCACAGGCCGTTCAGCCGCGTGGTCTCGGCCGGGTCGCCCAGCCACACGGCGATGGCGCTGTAGTTGTCCTGCCGGGGCGTGGCGTGGCCGGCGATGTGCTCGGCCATGCGCTGCAGCCAGTCGGCCGGCGACGCGGCCACGGCGAAATGGTCCTCGATGTCGCGTGTGCTGAAGTGCTCCCACCAGCCGTCGCTGCACAGCAGGAAGGCGTCTCCGTCCTGCACCGGCGCGGCCTGCTCGGTCGTGTTGGGGTCGACGCCGCCTTCGGTGCCCATGGCGGCCAGCAGCTGGTTTTTCTTGGGGTGGTTCAGCGCCTCTTCCGGCGTGAGGTAGCCGGCCACCACCATCTGCTGCACGACGCTGTCGTCCTGCGTCACGTGCAGCACGCGCCCATGGCGCAGCAGGTACAGGCGCGAGTCACCGACGTGCGTCCAGAGGGCTTCTTCGCGCCGGGTGTCGATCCACAGGGCGACGAGCGTGGCGTGCATGCGGTCGCGCTGCTGCTTGTCCTGCATCTGCACCACCGCGTCATGTGCCTGCAGCACGAGTTGGGTCAGCTCGCGCGGCGAGGCCTGCACGGCGTTTTGCAGGGCGTGGGCGGTGAGGCGCACCACCAGGTCTGAGGCGATGGCGCCACCCTGGTGGCCGCCGGCACCGTCGGACAGCACGGCATAGCCGAACGGCCCGTTGCGCCCGTGGCGCAGGTCGTCTTCGTTGTGGTTGCGCCCACCCACCTCGCTGCGGGTGGCGATCTCGATCTCGAGCATGCGCGGCGTGTCAGACGGAAGGGTGGCGGGCTTGGTCCAGTCGGTCGAGCTGCTCTTCGTAGGCCTCGATGAAGGCCTTGCCGAAGAGATCGTGGAAGTCTTCCTGCGCATCGTCGCGGATGCGCTTGTAGTGCTGCAGGTAGAGCTCCCAGAGCTTGGCGCGGCGGTTCATCGGCAGCACGCTGTCGAGCACCGAGTTGCCGGCGAGCTTGTTCTCGAGCTTGCCGGGCTCGAACTTGTCGAGCACGCCGGTGAGCGCGGCGCGCATGCCGGCCATGGTGCCGATGGCGTGGCCGAGCAGGTCGTCCATCACGTCGTTCACCGCCACCGGGCCCATCATGAAGCCGCGCATCGGGGGCTGCAGCAGCTGCTCGATGGCCACGCCCGCATCGGGCGAGAACTTGAGCGGGTTGTTGTTGCGTGCCTGGATGGTGGTGACGTCGGCCTTCATCTCCTGCTTGGCCGCGGCGCGGATGTGCACGAGCTTGATCGTGCCGTCGATCGCGTGGTGCATCACCTGGCCGATGATCTTCATCATCTCGGGGGTGAGGCCCTGGGGCAGCTTGATGTTGACGCCGGCGCCTTCGCAGAAGGCGGCCCACAGCGCATCGGGCGGCGCCGAGGGCGTGGCGGCTGCCAGCGGCGCCGGTGCGGTGACCGGCGGGATCTCATCGAGTGGCGCATGGGCCGAGTCGAACACCAGGCGCGACGGCTTCACGCCCGGCACCGTCTCGGGCTCGCTGCGCGGGGCGGGCGGTGGTGGCGACCGGAAGGCCGTCGGTGCGGCGATGGGCGTCGGCGCAGGCACGGGCGCTGGTGCTGGCCGGGGCGCGGGCCTGGGAGCCTGCACGGCGGGCGGCACGTAGGCCGCGCGCAACTCCGGGGTGTGGTTGGAGGCGGTGGGCGCGACGGGCGGCGGGGGCGCCGAGGCAGTGCCACCGAACATCGCCATCGGGTCCTTGTTGTCGGCAGGAGCGCCTTTCGCGCCGCTGGCGGGTGTAGAGAGGAAGCCGGCCAGCGGGTCGCTTCCGGGCGCCGGCGCACCGCCGAGGCCGAACATGGCATCGAGGCTGCTCGCCTGCGCCGGCGGCGTGCCGATCAGGTCGCCCAGGCCCAGGTCGGCCGGCAGGGCGGCCGACGGCGAGGGCGCCGGCGGGCTGCCCGCCATGAAGCCGGCCAGGCCGGTCTGTGCGGCGCTGGAAGAAGGCGGGGGTGCGAGGTCGGCGAACGGATCGAAATCGTCGGGCAGGCGCGCCGCCACCGGAGCGGGGGCGGGAGCGGGCGGCACCGGTGCGGCCGGACGCGCCGGAGGCACGCGCACGTGCACGGCGGTGGTGGGCGGGTGGGCCGCCTGGCCGCCCATCAGGCCGGCGAAGGGGTCGTCGGCCGCCGGCTTCACGGCGCTGCCGAGCAGGTCGGCGAAGGGGTTGGAGGCACTGGTCGTGGAGGCCACCGTCGAGCCGCCGAGCGAGGAGCGCGGGCGCGGGTTGGTCTTGCCCTCGGTGGCGGAAGACTTGATCACCGTGCGCGGGTCGACGGCCACGGGCTGCGTGGCCGCGGGGTCGACCGCCTCGCCGAAGGTGGCGCGCATGCCATAGCTGCCGACGATGATCTCGTCGCCGTCGCTGAGGTTGGTGCCTTCGCCGGGGTTGATGGGGCGGCCGTTGACGGTGATCGCGTTGGCGCTGCCCACGTTGCGGATGGAGAAGCCGCCGTTGTTGAACCACACCTCGGCCTGCAGGCGCGAGATGTGGCGCTCGGGGTCGGGCAGGCTCAGGGTGTTGGTGTCGGAGCGGCCGATCGTGCCGCCGCGTTCGTCGAAATGGCCGGTGATGGCCTGCGACAAGGTTTCGCCTTTCAGGGTGTGCGCGCGGATCACGAGATGCATGAGAGCTCCAAGGGTCAGGCCGCCGGCTTCGGGCGTGGCGGTCCCACAGTTGCGTTTATCCGGTCTGGCGCCAAGGCCCGCAATGAACGAAAGTCATGCGGCGGGTGTGCATGGCCGTGCCACGCCGGTCGGCTACGGGTTGCCGCCGCTGGCAGGCAGGCCGAGCGAGAGGTGGATGGCGGAGGATGCGATGGCGGCGCCACCAACGGCAACGCTGATCTGGTTGAGCCCGCTGGCCACGTCGCCCGCGGCATAGAGGCCCGGCACGCTGGTCTGCTGGTGGTCGTCGACCACGAGGTAGCCGAGCGCATCGCATGCGGCGCCCAGGCCCGTGGCGAGGCGCGAGCGCACCTGCACGCCGAAGGCCGAGTAGAGCGCGGCGTACTCGCGCAGCCCGTCGCCGAAGCGCACCTGCACGCCGCCTTCGCACAAGGCGAAGGCCTGCGGGTGAGCCTCGGCCACCGTGATGCCCGCTTGCCGCAATTGGCGGAGTTCACTGGCAGGCAATACCGCCTCGCGGTCGGACAGGAAAAGTGTCACGTCGTCGCTGAAGTGGCGCAGGTAGATCGCTTCGCGCACGCCCGCGACGCTGCGCGTGAGCACGGCCACCGGGCGGCCCGCGGCCTCGAAGCCGTCGCACACGGGGCAGAAGCGCAGCACGCCTTCGCGCAGCGCGGTCACGGCCTCGGGCAGGTCGGGCCAGACGTCGTTCACGCCCGTGGCGAGGATCACCCGCCGGGCATGGATGGGCGCGGGAAGTGCTTCGCCTTGCAGGATGAAGCTGTCGTCTGTTCGCTCCAGCGTGTCGACGCGGGCGTCAAGGGTCTGGATGGGGTAGCGCTCGGCCTGCTCGCGCATGGCTCCGAGCAGCTGCGCGCCGGAGATGCCGCCGGGGAAGCCGGGGTAGTTGCGCGACAGCGGGATGGTGGCCGCACGGCTGCTGCCCGAGTCGACGAGCAGCACGCGGCGCCTGAAGCGGGCCAGGTACGTGGCCGTGGTAAGGCCCGCCGGGCCACCGCCGATGACGGCGGCGTCCCAGGCGGGGAAGAGGTTCACGTCAGCCGCGGTCGGCACGGGCGGGCAGGGTGCCCGAACGGTTGTTGGTGCTGTTGCCCGTGCCCATGGTGCTCGAGTTGCTCGAGTTGGTGCCGGTGGTTCCCATGGAGCCGCTCGTGCCCGGGGTGGTGGAGCCCGAACCAGTCGTGCCCATGGTGCTCGAGTCGGTGCTGGTGCTGCCGCTCGTCCCCGGAGCGGTGGAGCTGGAGCCGGTCGTGCCCATGGTGCCGGAGCCGGTGCTGGTGGTGCCTGGCGTCGTGCCAGTCGTGCCGGTCGTGCCAGTCGTGCCAGGGTTGGTGCTCGTGCCGGTGGCGTTCGTGCCACTGGAGCCCGGGTTGGCTTGGGCGCCGGAGGTGCCGCTTTGCGAGCCCTGGGACCCCGGGCTGGCGGTGCCGCTCGTGCCGGAGGTGCCGGGCGAGCCCGATGTTCCACCTGTCGATTGGGCGTGGCTGATGCCGATGGTGAGGGCGGTGGCCGCGGCCGCCATTGCGGCAAGTGTCGTCTTGAGTTGCATGGTGATGGTCTCCGTACTACAAGTTAGAGGAAGCCGCTCGGCGGCTACCCTTGCTCGGCAATGGGTGTGCCCGCGCCTGAGCCGGGCGGTACTGGCTCGGGAGGGCCTCCTCATGGCGCTTCTTGCCGCAAACGAGGCGGATTACCTTTGTCATGTGGCCGCGCCGAAGGCCGATGCGACACTTTCAGCCGCAGTCGACCACCACCCATGAGCGCACCTGCCTGCCAGCCGCAAGGCCCGACGACTGCACGGCCTGGCTGCGGGCAGCACGCGCCCAGACAGAGGGACACACCCCCATGAAGAAGACACTCGTCATGATGGCCGGCGCGTTGGCGCTGAGCGCCGTCGCAGTGAGCGCGCAAGCCCAGGAGAAGCGCAATGCGGTTTCGTTGTTCGGCAACATCTCGTCGTCGAGCGATTTCTCGCAGGCCAACGTCAACGCCACCTACGAGCGCCTGGTGACCGACAAGCTGTCGATCAACGTCGGCGCGACGTACTTCCTGATGGACTTCAACGGCTCCGACACCAGCACGCTCGGCGTGACGGCCGGTGCCACCTACTACATCGGCAAGCCCTCGCAGGCGTCGAACATGCTCTTCTACGGCAAGGGTGTCGTCGGTTTCACCCGCTCGGAGATGGCAGGCGCTGGCAGCGACACCGGCAACGTGGTCGGCCTCTTCGCCGGCCTGGAGCAGCCTTTGAGCGAAGCCACCAGCCTCTTCGAGGAACTGGGCGTGCAGCGCTCCAAGGTCTTCGACCAGACGGAGACCTCGGTGGTGTTCAACATCGGGCTGAAGATCCGCTTCTGATCATGTCGACGCTGCGCATCCTCTCCCTCGGGGCGGCAGCCTGCCTGATGGCGGCCTGTGCATCCAACAAGCCGGCCGCCTCGCCATGGCCTGCCTGGGTGCTGCAGCCCGACGCCGGGGGCGGCGTGGCAGCGGCCGAGTGCGTCGAGTCCAGCGGCAACCCGTCGCTGGACCGCACGCAGGCTGCGGCCGCCGCGCGCGTCACGCTCGCGCGCAACCTGGAGGTGAACATCCAGGCCAGCGACGAGCTGCTCTCGTCGAAGACGGGGGCACAGTCGTCGCAGACCTTCCGCTCGAGCGCCAAGCTGCTCAGCGAAAAGGCCCTCACCAACACCCGTGTCACGCGCGTCGAAGAAGTCGCCGTTGGCAAGGGCAAGTGGCTCTGTGCCGAAGTCACGCTCGACTCCGCCGGCACGCGCAGCCTCGTGAAAGACGCCGTGGCCGCTACCCACACCACGGCGTCTGCCGACGTCGAAGAGATGCTGCTGCAGCAGTTCCGCAAGCGCTCGGTGCCGTCGCAGGTGTCGCAGAAGAACGTGCAGTGACGAACAACCGCTTGTTCGGTGCGCTGGTCGTGGCGCTGGTGTGCCTGGCGATCAGCCCGTTTGCCTCCGCCGCGTGCAAGGTGATCGGCGATGGCGACAGCGCCCCGGCGTGGACCTCGCCGCAGGCACCGGAAGACCCGTCGACCGTGAGCGCCGTAGGCTCCGCCACGATCGACGGCGACCGCCTGCCCGAGGCGCTGGCCGCGGCGCGCACCAATGCGCTGAAAGACCTGGCCGAGCGCATCCGCGTCTCGGTCAGCTCGAGCGTCAGGCTCAACGACAGCAAGGTGAGCGAAGGCGGCAAGCAGGTCCTGCGCTCATCCATCGAATCGGTGGCCGAGGCCACCACCAACGTGACGCTGCAGAACGTGCGGGTCGACCAGCAATGGGTCGATGCCCGCCGCTGCCAGGCCTGGGTGCGCGTGGCCATCGGCCGCGCCGACTTCGAGCGCGCCCGCAAGCGCGATCTGCTGCTCGGCCTGGCCAAGCAGGTGAGCGCCATGCTCACGCTGGCCGAAGACGCCACCAAGCCGCTGGTGCAGCGAGAAGGTTCCGCGGCTGCGGCGGCAGCGCTGCTCGGCAGCAATGATTTCCGCGACGTGCCCGAGGTGCCGGTGGCGGCGCTGCGCACGCGCCTCGGCGGTGTCGACAAGATGCTCGCGAAGATGAAGCAGGACGAGACCCGCCTGCTCGGCCTCGCGCAGTCGCATGTGCAGGCGTATGCCGAGTTCAAGAGCGCGACCAATCCAGTCGAGCGCCTGGAAGCGGCCGGCCGTGCGCTGAGGCCGCTGCGCACGCTGCTGGCTGCCTCGTGGGTGCCCGATGAATCGATGATCGGCTTTGCGGCGCAGCCCCGGCTGGTGTCGCTGCTCAACGAGGCCGGCTACCCGTGCCTCGCGCGCAAGGCCGCCAACGACGCGCAGGATTGCGCACCCGAGGCGCTCTCGCAAGAGCGCCAGAAAGAGTATTTCGCCGGCCGCCAGGTCACGCTCAGCTGCAGCCTGCGCCTGGGTGGCAAGGCCGAGCCGTGGACGAAGGCGTGCGCTTCGCTCGGCGAGTCGCTCGCGAAGCTGGGGGCACGCACGCAGGTCGACACGGGCGGCGCGAAGGCTGCGGCCGGTGCCACGTTGATCCGGCTCGATGCCGAAGGCCGCATCGGCAAGCGCCAGGACCCGGACGACAAGTCCACCGGCTACCGCTTCGAAGGTGCGGTCAAGAGCCAGGTGCGCGGGCTCGACAGCCCCATCGACGACACCTACCAGGCCCTGACCGGCTGGAACCCGGTGTCGGACGCGATGGCCACCGACATCCTTGCGCTGAGTGCCGCCAAGCGGCTGGTCGAACGCATCGGGCAAAGCTGGCAATGAGGCACTTGTGGCTCTTCCTCGCCTGGGTCTTTGCCTCCGGCCTGGCTGTGGCGCAGGAAGGCACCAAGGTCTCGGTCGCCGCCTACATGAGCGACCCCAAGTTCGCGGCCTACGAGAAGGTGGCGCAGGCCCGCGCCGAAGAGCTGCTCAACGACTCGAAGTACGTGGTGCTCGACGAGGCCAAGGCGCGCCAGCTCAAGAAAGGCTGGGTCGACCTCGCCGACCCGGGCCATGTGATCACCGCAGAAGAGTTCGTGAAGCGCGCCGGCAGGTACGACATCGAGAAGATCGTGCGCGTGGGCGTGAGCGTGAGCGTGAAGCCGGTGCTCGGCCTCTTCTATACCGCGACCGCCACGGCCGAGTTCCGCATCGTCGACAAGTCGGCGAAGGTGCAGGCCTTCACGCTGAACGAGATGGGCACGCGCGGCGTGCCGCCGTCTGATGGCTTGACCGAAGGGGCAGCGATCAGCAACGCGATCCAGCGCGCGGTCGACGGCGCTGCGCAGCGCGCCAGCCTCACGGTAGTGAGCCCCGCGCTGCCCAAGGGCGTGCCGCTCGTGCTCGAAGCCGTTACCACTGCGCCGCCCGAGACCGAGCTCGCGCCGGCCAGCACTGCGGTGAACGATGCGCCGTGGGTGTCGGCCGCCAAGCTCAACAAGGAGACGTGGAGAGGCGAAGACAAGGCATGCGTCGCCGTGTCGCCCGACGGGCAGGTGGGCGCCGTCGGCGGCTACACCTGGGCGGTGGACCGCCTCGGCGGCCTGAACCGCACCTACGGCGGCCGCGTCCACTTGGTCGACATTGCCGGCGGGCAGGAGTTCAACCTGCACACCGTGCACCCCGTGGGCAAGCGCGAATCGGGCGAAGACGGCACCTCGTCGCCCATCGCCTGTGGCTTCATCGGCAACTGGCGCTACCTGGTGGTGGCAACCGGCAACGTGCTCTCGTGCTACGACGTCGAGCGCGGCGCCGAGACCTGCCGCCTCAAGCTGCAGGGCGCGCCCAAGCAGGCGCAACTCAGCGTGGGCCGAGTGGGGAACGCGGCTTACGTCGCGTTGCAGACCGAGAAGGCCAAGACCTATTACCGTGTGGTGCTCGCCAAGTAGTCGGAGTGCTTCCCCATGTGCCGCAACATCAAGACCCTGTTCAACTTCGAGCCGCCCGCCACCGAGCTGGAGATCCGCGACGCCTCGCTGCAGTTCGTGCGCAAGCTGTCGGGCTTCAACCGGCCGTCGCAGGCCAACGAGGCGGCGTTCGACCGCGCGGTGGAAGAGGTGGCGCAGGCCGCGCGCGTGCTGATCAGCTCGCTGGTCACGACCGCACCGCCTCGTGACCGCGAAGTGGAGGCCGAGAAGGCCAAGGCGCGCTCGGCCGCGAGGTTCGGCGCGTGAGCGGCACGTGAGCCTCGCTGCGCGCTGGCTGCTGACGCTCATTTGCCTGGCCGCCAGCGGTGGCGCCTGGGCCCAGAAGCGCGTGGCGCTCCTGATCGGCAATTCCGCATACGCCGCCGCTCCGCTCGTGAACCCGGCGAACGATGCCGCCGACCTGGCCACGGCATTGAAGTCACGCGGTTTCGAGACGACGGTGGCGCTCAACACCACCAAGCGCGACATCACCGCACGCGTGCGCAGCTTCGCCGAGCAGATCACCCCCGGCACCGTGGCCCTTTTCTACTACGCCGGCCACGGCATGCAGGTGCGCGGGCGCAACTACATCCTGCCGGTCGACGCGAAGGTGCAGAGCGAAGGCGACGTGGTGGAGCAAGGCGTGGAGATCGACGCGGTGCTGCAGCGCCTGGAAGGCAAGGGCGCCGCGATCAACCTCGTGATCCTCGATGCCTGCCGCAACAACCCCTTCACTGCGGCCAAGGGCGCAGGCCTGGCGGCGGTAGACGCCCCCAAGGGCAGCCTGGTCGCCTTTGCCACCTCGCCAGGCAAGGTGGCCCTCGACGGCAAGGGCCGCAACGGCGTCTACACCAAGCACCTTCTGGCGAATCTCAACGCGCCCGGCATGCGCGTCGAAGACGTGTTCAAGCGCGTGCGTGTGGGCGTGACCGAAGAGTCTCAAGGGCAACAGGTGCCGTGGGAAAACACCTCGCTCACGACCGATTTCTATTTCATCCCGCCCACAGGAGACGCGGCGGTGGCCGGCGCCCCCGATGCAGAGCAGCAGCGCATCCAGATGGCGATCGCCACGCGCAACAAGGCGGAGCTGCGGAAGTACCTCGAGCTGTCGCCCACGGGGCGGCTGCGCACGCAGGTGGCCACGGCGTACGAGAGCGTGATCGCCGCCGAGCCCACGCGCAGTGCGGTCGAGCCGAGCTACCAGCGCGACTGCCCCGAGTGCCCGCGCATGGTGGTGCTGGGCAATGGCACGAAAGCGATCGGCGCCTTCCCCGTGACGGTCGACGACTACGAGCAGTGCGTGAAGGCGCGCGCCTGCGAGAAGCGCGACGTCGGCGAGCTGGGCATCGACAAGCACCCCGCTGTCAACGTCAGCTGGCAGGACGCGGCGAAGTACACCCAGTGGCTGAGCCAGCGCACGAAGCAGAAGTACCGCCTGCCGACCGAAGCCGAGTGGGTCGAAGCGGTGGACGCCGGGCGCTACGTGGGCGAGGGCAGCACGCGCAAGCTGGTGCCCTTCGTCGAGTGCCGCTCGGGCAACGGCTACGACCGCTCGGCGGCGCTGGTGGCGGGCTTCCCGTGGCGCGAGTCGGCCTGCAACGACGGGTTTCCGCAGACCTCGCCGGTGGGGGTCTTCCTGCCCAATGCGCTGGGCATGTACGACTGGGCGGGGAATGTGTGGCAGTGGACGTCGACCTGTGCTGCGGCCGGCAAGACGCCGTGCGAAAAATACGTGCTCAAGGGCGGCAGCTGGGCCTCGCCGCTCACGGCCTTGACGCCGCAGGCCGTGCTCCATGCCGAGCCCACGCTCGGCGGCAGCACGATCGGCTTCAGGGTCTGGCGCGAGTGAGGACGCAGGCCCGCGGTCTCTTCAGGCCGCTTGCTGCCACCAGAGCCATGCCGCGACCACGCTGAAGATCGCGCCCGTGATGAGCCAGGCCTTGGCCTGGGGAACAAAGGCCCGTGCTTGCGCCATGCGGATAAGTGCCAACACCAGAAACAGCGGCCCGAGGATGGCGAAGACGGTCTTGACGTCGATGCTCATGACGTGACGCCCAGGCGGGCCAGTTGCTGCCGTTGGCGCGAAGCCGGCGCGGCGATGTTGAAGAGGGGCGTGCCCGGCTGCAGCAGCGAGAGGTGGACCGCCGCGACCAGGCGCTGCCGCTGCATGCCTTGCCCGAGCACCGCCAGCGCATGTGCCACCGAGGGCGATTCACCGACGAAGTGGCGCTGCCCTGCAGCGAAACGCGAGCCGTGCGTGTGCCACCACGCGGTGAGCTTGGCGACATCGGGCCAGGGCAGGTCGTCATCTTCATCGAGCGCCACCCGCTCGTCGCGAGGATCGTCGTTCGGCCCGCCGGCGGCCTCCTCGGGAGGCTCGCCGTCGAGGTGCTGCCACTTGAGGTTGACCCCCGTGATGAAGCTGAAGGCTTCGCCCGCCAGGCGGGCATGGTCCGGCGACGCCATGTGCTTGAGAAGCCAGGGCACGGCCTGCGCGTCGCCCGCCAGGCCCGCCGCGCGAATCACGGTGCGTGTGTCGCTGCCCGAGGCCGCCATCTGGCGCACCAGGCTGCGCGCGGTGCCGGCGTCTGATGCGAGGAGCGCGGGCAGCAGCGCGCCGTGCTGCAGCGGCCCGGGTGTCGACGCCCAGGCGAGCAGCACGCGCGGGGCGTGCTCGCGGTCACCAAGCAAGACGGCAGCCCGCGCGGCGGCCAGCGCCACCGTGGGAGCTTCGTCGCTGAGGCGGTCAAGGCACGAGGGCAGCAGATCGACGCGGGCGAGCTCGCCCGCCGCCTGCAGCGCTCTGGCGCGCAGGGCGGCGTCGGCGTCTTTCACCGCCTCGTCGAGGGCCCTGCCCGGGTCCACGCGGTGCTGCGCGCAGGCGACGAGCCCGAGCCAACGCATGCGGGGCGAGGGCGCTTGCAGCAAAGGCGCGGTGAGCCCGCGCAAGAGGGGTGCGGAGACCCAGCCGAAGGCCGACGACAAGGCGCGCGCTGCATCGGGCACGGGCTCCAGAAGAGACACGAGCTGCGTGAGTTGGGCGGCGTCGCGCCGCTCGATGGCGAGCACGCAGCACACGAAGAGCTGGCCCACGCCCGGCAGGTCGAGCGCCTCACGGCTGAGCGCCGCGCCTGCGTCGCCTGCGATCGACAGGCCGTCGAGGTGCGCGGCCAGGCGCTCGTCGGCGCGGGCCAGGTCTTTCAGCTTCACGTGGGGCGCACGCAGCAGCACGCTGCGCACCGAGCGCAGCGACACCGCATCGTCCAGGTGTTGGGCCAGCACCGCCGGCACCACCGGCTTTTGCGCTGTTGCGGTGGTGCTCATGTGGCCAGGCCTGGCGCGCGGATGTTGACGCGGAAGAGGCGGTTCTCGATGCTGCTGTAGGTCACGTACAGCGTGAAGTCCGCTTGCTTCCACGAGAAGTGGCCCATGAAATCTTCGTCGTAGCGGCTGTCGGGCGCGCGCCCCAGCTTGGCGACGGCGGTCTCGGGCGAGTCTTCGAAATCGAGGTCGCAGGGCAGGCTTCCCGTCCAGGCGCGGGCGCCGAGCTCGCGCTCGCGCAAGAAGCTCGCGCTGGCGAGCAGGGTGTTGGCGGTCTTGCGGGGTTTGCGGTCTTCGGGCACGGCGAAATTCAAGACCAGGCCATAGGGGTTGCTGAAGTCGGCTTCGCCGGAGTCGTGGATGTCGGCGATCCGGTTCTTCAGGCCGAGCGGGTCGAGGGCTTGGCGCAGCGCCGGGTCGTCGAGCGAGCTTCCGAAGAACGCTGCCAGACGGTCGGCCGACGGAACCGGCGCCAGCGCGTAGGGCAGCGGCGGCAGCGGCGGCTCGCGCAGCATGCACAGCACCACCTCGATCGAGGCATCGCCGGCGGTGTAGCCCACGCAGATGCGGTAGCCGGGGGTGTCCCAGGTGTCGCGGCGGTAGGAGTGGCGCGAGGCGTCGTAGGGCAGCATCTTCTGCCGCACGGTGGCGCGGTCGTCCGAGAGCTGCAGGCCCAGCGGCAACTCGCCGGCATAGGGCCGCACGCCCTGGTGTTCGCCGTACAGGTAGAGCTGCGTCAGCAGCATGGGGCTCCGGTTGTACTCGGTCTCGTCCAGGCCGCGCCAGGCGGCCTCGTCGTCGAAGCCGAACTCGATGCCGGCGCGCGAGTTCTTGACCCACGACTGGGTGCCGACCACCGGCCCGTCCGCATCGTCGGGGTCGATCTTGACGGCGGGGCGGTTGCGCACCGCGTGCTGCACCAGCGCCGATTCCACGTCGGGATCGGTTTGCGGGCGGCCCAGCAGGGCGACCAGGTCTTGTGCGCGCATGAAAAATCTCGGGGCCGGCTGTCGGCGGTCAAAGGGCGTTGGGCAACAAGGCGGTCACGCCGGCAATCGACGCACCCCCCTTGGTGTAGTCGACGCTCAGTTCGAGGCCGTCTTTCTTCCAGATGTCGACGTCGATGTCGTGGTCGTCGGGCTGGCCTAGCAGCTTGCGCACATCGGCCTGCGACAAGGCGGCGGTGAGCCCGGAAGGCAGCGGCCCCTTGTACAGATCGCGGCCGTGCGTCTTGCCGAGCTTGGCCAAGAGGCCGCTGGCGATCAGCGGGCCTTCGCCGAGGTCCTGGTCGTCGAGCTCTTTCAGGATGGCCTCGTCGGTGAGGATCAATTCGAGCCCATGGCCTTTCAATTCGATCTGCACGAAGGTCTCGTCTTCATCGAGCTTCGGGATCTTCTTGACGCCGGCCGCCGCCAGCGCGGCCTTGAGGTCGGGGTCGTCTTGGCTCTTGCCGAAGAGTTTTGTCCAGGCTTCGAAGTCCATTCAAGAGTCCTTTCGCGTGAGGTGGGGAGGGAGCGCCATCCGCGTCCGATCGCGGCCAGGTTCGTGCCCCTCGGCGGCTCGTTTCATTATCCTTTGCACTTGTCGATGGCGTCGTTGATCAGCTTCTTGTGATCTTGCTTCTTCACCTCGTCGGCGGCGTCTTTGTAAGCCTTGGCGCAGGCGTGTCCGGTGCTGTCCATGTGGTTCTGGATGCGGTCGATGTCCTTGTTGACGGCGGCGTTCAGGTCGCCCGAGTCGGTGCTGATCTGCGAGGCGGTGTTGCGCGAGCCGCAGGTGCGGCTGATGTCGCGGTGGATCTGCTTCGGGATGGCGATCGTTAAGGCCTTGTCCTTGATGTACTGCTTGACGCATTTGCGCACTTTCTTGCTCGCGCCGCGCATGCGCTTGGAGCTCTGCGCGGCCTTGTTCATGGCGGCATGCGAGGGCACGTGGTCGCGCTCGAACCTCGGCTTGGCGCGCTTCTTGTTGAGCTGCGCATAGGTGTCGCATTCGCCGCACTTGAGCCAGGGCTTGGTGGTCGGCGCCTGCTTGTTCTTCGACGTGGCGCTGTTCTTTTTCTTAGCCACCGTTGTTCCCCATGGTGTCGCCCAGGAGCTGCACGTTCTTGCCTTCGAACTTGACGTCCATCGAGCCGGGGGCGATGAACTCGGTCGCGCCTTGGGTGACGGAGGAGATCAGGCCACCGCCCGTGCCCTGGCTGGCCACGTCGGGCGAGGGTTGGCTCATGTAGAACGAGCCCTTGATCGCGACCTTCTTGCCCTGGATCTTGACGGTGGAGGTGGCGTCGTCGAGCCGGTCGGCCGAGCGGCCTATGTTGGGCAATGGCGTGGGCACGAACGGCGCCGGCGGGCCGGGCATCTTGCAGACGTTGGGCACGTCGGCAGGAGAGAAGTCGAGACTGCCCTCGGTGACCGGCGTGTTGGGTGGGTTGACGCCGACGTTGATCATGTGCCGGCCTTTCGCGGCACGAGGTCGAGCGCCACGGCGCAGCGGTAGCCGCTGTCGGAACCTGCCCACAGCAGGGGGTAGGGGCCTTTGGCATAACCGCGCTGGAGCGACTCGCAGGCGAGCGCCACGAAGAGCGGCCCGCAAGCGGCGCCCACGTCGCCCCAGCAATCGGCCGGCGAGAGGTAGTCATTGGCGTCGGCGAAGGCCTCCTGCGTGCGCAGCTGCGCGAACATGAACTCTTCGTTGCGGAAGCGCTCGCCGTTGAGGTCGCAGTAGCTCACGCTGATCTGCTCTTCGGGCAGGGCCAGGTGCCGCGTGGCGGCGGCCATCGCGGCGGTGAGGCCTTGGCCGATGCAGGGCTCGGTGCCCCTCAGGGGATGCGGCTCGACTGCGGTGGCCGCACTGCGCAGCCGTGCGAGCACGTTCAGGCCGGCCGCCATGGCCACGGCTTCGCGCACCAGCAGGCAGGCACCGGCGGCTTCACCGGGCGGAAAGCCGCCGCGCACCGTGCTGCATTTGAGCCGCTGGTGGATCTGCAGCGAATGCAAGGTCTGGCGCTCGTGGTAGGAGTCGACGCCGACCACCAGCACCGCCTGGGAGGCTTGATCCGAGAGCCACTGCGCCGCCGCGTGCAGCGCCATCAGCCCGGCAGCATGGCCGCGCGGCAGGGTGCGCACCCCGTCTGTCGGCAGGCCCAGCGCGCCGGCCTGCGATTGCGCGAGCGCGGCTTCGAGTTCGACGGGCATGCCGGCGCGCGGCTCGGGCAGCGCGATCACGCAAGCATCGGGGCAGATCGACGGGGCGGTGGCCATCGCTTCACTTGCCGCGGCCTGCAGCATGTCGAGCATGCGCTGCTCGAGGGCGAGCTCGGGGTCGAGGGCGGGATCGGCGGCAAACGAGATGGGCTCGCCGAGCCGGTCCACGAAGCGCGGGTGCAGCGCCAGGCCCGAGATGCCGCCGCGCACGGCTGCGGCGGTGGCGCGCACGTTCGAGCCCACCGCCGTGCGGGCGCCGAGGCCGACGATGCAAATGTCGTCGGCGGGGTTTCGCTCCCACACGGACACTTTGATTTCTGGGGTGCTTGCTGACACGTTCGCCTGCCTTATTTCTGCAGCACCAGGGTTTCGTCGAGTTCGTCGGCGCGGCGGTTGCACACGAGCGCGCTTTGCCAGGCGAGCGACACGCGGTGTTCGTTCGGCTCGATCAGCACCGTGCACAGTTGGCCGTCCTGGTCGATGCGCTCGCTGCCGAAGCGGGTGCGAAACGCGAACTTCAGGCGGGGCAGATCGAAGGCGAGCGTGCCGCGCTCCGACATGCCGGTGACCTGGATGCGCTCGCCACCTTCGAAGAAGCCGGCCGCTTGCTGGTCGGCAGGTGCGGCGTTGTGATAACGCGGATCGAAGTCCTCGGCCCACAGCGGGAAGCGCGTGCGGCGCCATTTCTCGTCATAGGTGCCGGCCAGCGCCCGCCGCGGCAGCCAGGCGACATCGACGGCGTTGAAGCCCGCCGGGGCCGGGTGATCCTTCCAGCCGCTGATGAGCTGGTCGGGGTATTCGATGTTGGGCAACGGCAGGCCGTCGCAGTGCTCATCGCGCACGGCGAAGCCGGTGCCCACGGGGTTGCGCTCTTCCAGACGGTGGTCTTCGGGCTTGGCGGCCGAGCGGTCCCAGCCGCCGAAGGCCCGCTCGTAGACGACGGGCATGCGCTCGAAGGGCTCGGGTTCGGAGATCTTCAGGCCCATCGGGCCGCGCTCCCAACGCCTGTCGCCGGTGACGCGCAGGCGCTTGTCAATGTGGCCTGCCGTGAGCGAGACCTCGACCGAGGTCGCGAGCCTGCCGGGTGGGGCCATCGCATCGCCGCGCACCAGCACGTCGGTCGTGGCCTTCACGCCGGCGAGGTCGGTTTCGTAGCGAAGGCTGCTCTGGCCGAACTCGCCATAAGGCTGCGCCACCTGCAGCACCGGCACCTGCTCAGCCGCGAAGCAGCAGCGGCCATCGGGCTGCACGTCGAAGCTGGCCTTGACCACCACCAGCCAGATCTTGTTGCCGGCCTTGTCCATCACCCAGCCATGGTCGGCCGAGAAGGGGGTCTGATTGGCGACGTGCCACATGGCGCGAGCAGGCCTCGTCAGTTGAGCTGGATGGAGCCGCCCTTGATGCGGTTCACACCGCTGGAGCGGGTCGACACGTAGGTGCCTTCGAGCAGCACCTTGCCGGCCTTCGTGAGCGTGATGCTCGCCTTGCCACAGCGCAGCACCAGTTGCTCGCGTGCGGCGACCACCATGCGTTCGCCATCGGCCTCGAGCTCGACGCTGCCGGGTGCGGGCAGCTTGGATACCGCCGGGTCTCGCAGCACGCCCATCACGATGGGCTGCAAGGCATCGGCGTCAACGAAGGACAGCGCCACCTGCGAGCCCAGGTGCTCGGCCCGCAGGTCGACCACGGTGCGTGCGGTGAGCGCGCTGTCGCCCGACACCTCGGGGCAGCGCACCAGCGCCGTCGCTCCGGCATCGCGCAGCGCCACCAGCGTGCCGAGCACCACGCCCGGCAGCGCCAGGGCCTGCAGCCGGGCGCTGCGCTGGTGCAGCAGCGGGGCGAGCGCATCGGCCTCGTGAGGCTGCGCCGGGGCGAGCAGCTCGCTCGTGGACCGCGCGGCGGCAGCGTTGTCGACAGGGGTTTCTCTGCGGCCCATGGCCACCTCGCTTGCGTGTTGGTTGCTGGCTACCCGGTTGCCCGGCAGGGGGTCAGTTCTGCAGGATCTTGGAGCCCTTCATCACGATGTCGCTGCTGGCCTTGGCGTTGATCTTTCCCGAGCCTTCGATCGTGATGTCCTTGCCCTTGATGGTGATGGTCCCGTCCTTTTTCATCGTGATGCTGGCGCTGCCGGTGGTCAGGGTGATGGAGTCGGCGGCGGTGATGCGCAGGTTCTTGCCGACGCTCAAGGCGTCGTCGTCCGCCACCGAGGTCTTGCGCCCTTTGCCGATGCTGGTGGTCTGTGAGCCACCGACGGTGAGCTTGCGATCGGAGCCGATGCTGTTGTCCTGCTTGGCGCCGACCGTGGTGCTCTGGTTGGCGCCGACCGAGATGGATTGGGCGGCGCCGACGGTGACCGTCTGGGCTGCGCCGATGGCAATCTCCTGCGCGGCGCCGATGGCGACCGATTCGTTGACGCCCACGGCGCGCGTGCGCTGCAGCGCGACGGTTTCGGTCTTGCTCGCGCCCACGGTGACCGATCGGTTGGAGCCGATGGTAATGGTCTCGTCGGCGCCCACGCTCTCGGTGCGGTTGGCGCCGATGGTGATGTCTTCGTTGACGCCGACCGTCTCGGTGCGGTTGCTGCCGATGTCGATGGTCTCGTTGCTGCCCACCGATTCGGTGCGGTCGACGCCGATGGTGATCGTTTCGTTGTTGTCGACCGTCTCGGTGCGGTCATGCTTGACATGCACTGTCTCGTCATGGTCGATCGTCTTGGTCCGGTCATGCCCCACCCAGTGCGTCTCGTCGTTCTCGACCTC